>NZ_JADAIN010000038.1:0-199215 GCF_015676285.1 Acinetobacter sp. Res13-Abat-PEC15-P4-01
GTAAATGAAAGAAAATAAAAAGATGAGATGAAACAACAAGAAAAATTGGAAAGATGAGTATATAAGGTAAATAAAAAGCTCAACTCAGGGTAAGCTTTCAATTGATTGTGGTTAAAGAACAAATAATCAGTCTTTAAAGTGTATCGGAATCCATTGATAACTTTTCCCATCTGCTGAGTAGATATGACCAATGCCTGGGAAAGGTAAGTGGGGGGCGGCAATAGTCTGTCCATTTTTAGCATAATCTGCAAATTGTTTTAAACGTGTTTGCACAGCCATTTTAGGATCGATATCATATTCTATTGCTGTTTCAGGTTTATCAAATTGAACAGTATGAGAATGCACAATATCGCCAATGAAGATAACATCTTCATCTGTAGTTTTGAGTTTGTAGCTGATGTGACCTGGTGTATGACCAGCGGTATTGATTACTTCAAAACCATGGATATTATCACCAAGCTTAAAGGTCTTAAATTGCTGTTTTACTTGATAAGGTGCAAGTGCGGTTTTGATTTTCTCTACAGTTGCTAGATAATTCTCGCGTTTATCCTGTGCAATTTTTTCTACTTGTTTAGGGGTTAGCCAATAGTTCGCTTCACTTTCTGAAACGTAAATTGTGGCATTCGGAAAGTTAGCAATCCCATTTTTAGTGATACCACAGGAATGATCAGAGTGTAAATGAGTCAGTAGAATTGTATTGACTTGCTCTGGTTGATAACCCGAAGCTTTTAGATTCTTCAGCACAGAACCTAGGTGAGCACCAAAACAGTCAGCAGTACCACTATCGACTAATACCAGAGACTTTCCTGTATTGACCAGAAAAGCATTTATTGAAGTTTGTACACCTTTGGCTTGATCAGCGTGGTATTTTTTTAAAATTTCTTGAACCTTGTCTGATGAAATACCTTTAAAAAGTGTTGGCGACATGAAGTTTGTGCCATCCAGTAAGGCTGTAATTTGTATATTGCCGACTTGATGTTGGTAAAAACCAGAAACTTGCTGCTGTTGCTCAATAATCGGTAAAGTTTTCTGAACATCTGCCTTTGATCCAAGAGAAAATAAACAAACGCAGAGTACTGACAAGGATTGAACAATATTTTTCATTGGCTATGATCAAAATTAATTTAATGAATTATTTTTTAGCATGGATTGAACTGTGATTGAGCTTTTTAATGATGAAAAAAACTCTGCTTTTGTAAGCGAATTTTTTATGAGTTTCAAAAAATATATAAGCACTTCAATCTATTTGCTGATTGTTTTGGAGTCTTTTCCATTCAATAACAGTGCAAATTAAGGTTGTAGGGAGGATGAGAACAAACTGCAAATAACTAAATATGAATAGAGGCGATGAGCTGAGTATGGCAAAAATAACAATAAAAGGGGCAAGCATTAAGCCTAAAATTCCACCATAGATCATGCATTGTATTAAGGATATTTGAACGAGTTTTTGTTTGAAGAAGTGCTGGAACAACCATTGAGTAATCAGTGCTGGAATAATGCCAAGTAGATAACCAAATGGCATAATTAAAAATAATCCACCGATCATTGGAAATATGATTGAGGGGGTAAGAATACCTTGTAGAAATCGTATGGGATCATCGAACATAATGTGGCTATGAAATGTGATCGCAATAATCAATGTGCCAATAAATGGTCCCCAGATGACAAATGCTGATCTTTGCCATTTGGGCTTTTGCTGAAGGATGGTTTTTGTAATAGTCATGTTGTAGCTTTGATCTTTTTCTTGAACACTAGCATAAAAAAAGGCTTCAGAAGAAGCCTTTTTAAACCATTTGATTGCTGTTGATTAAGAGACTTTGTCACCAGCCTTTGCGCCAGACTCGGGTGAAATGACCCAAACGCCCTCACCATTTCCAGCAGCGAGCACCATTCCATTAGAAATACCAAAACGCATTTTACGTGGAGCAAGATTTGCAACCATCACGACTAATTTGCCTGTTAAATCTTCAGGCGCATAGAATTCACGAATTCCGCTGAATACATTGCGTGGCTCCGTTTCGCCAACATTTAAGGTCAGTTGAAGTAATTTATCTGATCCTTCAACATGGGCAGCATCTAAAACTTCTGCTACACGTAGATCAATTTTGATAAAGTCTTCGATACCAATAATTTCAGCTTCACCTACTTTAGGCTCAGGCTTTTTCTCGGCTTTCTTTTCTTTTTTCTTTTCAGCTTTAGGTTCTACAGCAGGTGTACCCAAAGACTCTTTAGATGCATCAACCATCGCTGCAACTGCTTTAGGATCTACACGCTGCATTAACGGTTGGAACAAAGCAATTTCATGTGAGATTAAAATGTTTTGACGTGAAGCAAAATCAAAATGTGCGAGTTTTAAGAAATCTTGGACTTGTTGAGCAAGTGTTGGTAAAACAGGGGCTAAATAAACGGCCAATTGGCGGAAAAGGTTGATACCCACAGAACATACATCATGAACCTGTTGTTCTTCACCTTCAACTTTGGCCAATGCCCATGGTTTTTTCTCATCAATATATTGATTTGCACGGTCTGCCAGTGCCATGATTTCACGAATTGCTGTAGAAAATTCACGAGCTTCATAAGCCTTAGCAATCGAATCGCCTGCATCAATAAAACTCTGTACCAATTCAGGCTCTACACAAGTTACAGACAATTTATTCTCAAACTTGGTATTAATGAATTTTGCACAACGGCTGGCAATGTTGACGACTTTACCTACTAAGTCAGAGTTGACTTTCTGTACAAAATCATCAAGATTTAAATCAGAATCTTCAACTTTATCAGATAGTTTAGACGCAAAGTAATAGCGTAAATATTCTGGATTCAAGTGTTGTAAGTAGGTTTCAGCTTTAATGAACGTGCCTCGTGATTTTGACATCTTTTGACCGTTCACTGTCAAGAATCCATTTACAAACAAACCTGTAGGCGTACGGTAGTTTGCACCTTCAAGCATCGCAGGCCAGAACAAGGCGTGGAAATAAACGATGTCTTTACCAATGAAATGATACACTTCATTTTTAGAATCTTTTTTCCAATAATCATCAAAGCTCAATTCTGGACGTTTGGTTTTGATGTAATTTTCAAAACTCGACATATAACCAATAGGTGCATCAACCCATACATAGAAATATTTGTTGGGTGCGTCTGGAATTTCAAAGCCAAAATATGGGGCATCACGAGAAATATCCCAATCATTTAAACCATTCTCAAACCATTCATCTAACTTATTTGCGATAGACACGGGTAAACGACCTTGATCACGTGTCCATTTTTGGAGATATTCCGCAAAATTCGGCAGTTTGAAAAAGTAATGATCCGATGATTTTTCAACTGGTGTTGAGCCACTTAAAGTTGAGCGTGGATTCAACAGTTCTGTCGCATTGTATGTGGTTCCACAGACTTCACATGAGTCGCCATACTGATCTTCAGCTTTACATTTTGGGCAAGTCCCTTTAATGAAGCGATCAGAAAGAAACATGTTTTTTTCAGGATCAAATAATTGTGTTACAGGACGAATCGCGATATTTCCTGCTTCACGGTTTTTGATATAAATTTCTTCAGAACGTACCTTATTTTCATCACTGTTGGTTGAATCATAGTGATCAAAATGCACACCAAAACCATCAAAATCACGAATGTGTTCTTTCTGAACATTGGCAATTTGTGCTTCAGGTGTAATTCCATTGGCTTCAGCACGAAGCATGATTGCTGTACCATGAGCATCGTCCGCACATACATAAGTCACATCATGACCCATTGCACGCATGGCACGAACCCAGATATCTGCTTGGATGTAGCCGAGTAGATGACCCATATGAATAGGACCATTTGCGTATGGAAGGGCGTTAGTGACTAAAATATTTCGCACGGATATAACTCTCTTTCTCAAAGTTAAGGCAAGGGTATTGATTTTAACGTAATTGCTATCAAGATGCACAACAGAATAGGTGAATTCTTTTTAAATGTAGATTTTTATCCATATTCATCTACCAAACCATTTATTATTATAGAATCAATGATTGAAGTATGCCCAAGAGTAATAACGTGATGATTGATGAAGATTATTGTGATGATGATCAACCTGTAATTCGTATTGCACAAAATCAAAAAACAAAAGTGCAGCTTGAAAAAAATATTTTAAAAGAAGCAGAATACTATCTGGAGGACATTTCTGAAGATGAACATCAGTTTTTAATTCGAACGCTCAGAGATATTGCCCAAGAAGAAAATTATTTCGATGTACTTGCTGATCAACTCGACCAGCCTGTGGGTGCGAAGGTGGCTAACGATGCATTAAATCTTCTGTACTTTTGGCAACTTATCCATGAGGCAAAAGAGGTTTCAGCGTTTAATCTTTTGGATGTGATCAATACTGAATTTTTTCAATCGAGTTTGCTGGATGCATTTGATCAATTAGATATTGGTGCATCAAAACCTCAATACAAAGCAGTATTAGAACAAAGTTTTAAACTCTATGAATTAAAATTCTATGCAGGATGTATTCCTTTGCTATATGCGCAGTTGGAAGGTTTATTGACAGCGGTTCTGGTTCAAAATGGTTACCTAAAACAGCAAGAAACCAAGTTTATTGATGTTTATAAAATCGTACCGGGATTAAAAGGGCATGAGATTAAGAGCTTATGGCATAAAGTCAAAATCGCCAATGAATGGAATCATTACTTTTTAGAGCTGGCAGCATACAAAATGGACAACAGTTCAACAGTGAGTATGACGCGCCATAATATTTTGCATGGTACAGAGCTGAGTCATTTTAATCAGGGGCGTAGCTTTGTATTGTTTATTTGGTTATTTAGCGCTGTAAGTTTTATGAGTTCATTAAAATCTTAGTCAGCAAATATCAAAGAATTCACCTTAATTTCATCTCGAAATCTAATATTTTATGTTGATGTTTTAGACGCTGAAGCCAAGATCGAACAAGGGGAATGGAATTCGATCTTGGTATTTATGTAAAATATCTAGATTGCTAATGATTAATAAAAAAACTATGAGTCAAGGACGTATCCGATCTAAAAATCTAAAATATTTGTTTATCACTATCTATTAAATAAGAAGTTGTCCTTTTGAGCGTTATTTTGTTTAAAAAACATAGGATTCATGAGTGTTGATTGATCTATTTAGTCGGATTTTCTGTAATATCTTCAATGAATGATTTAAGACAGGTTTTGATTGATGCTTAAACTGATAGCCGAAGACTTTATTCAAGTGGATAAAATTGATTTGGTTTTGCCTCTATATCAAGAATTAGTTGAAAAGACCAAACAAGAAGCAGGTTGCATTGCCTATGATTTATATCATGATTTACGAAATACAGGTCATTTTGTATTTGTTGAAGAATGGATTGACCGCGCTGCACTAGATGCGCATGTTCAATCAGAACATTTTCAGCGATTGGTGCCTCTAATTGACCAATACATAAGACAAAAAGGCATTTTTACCCATATGCAGCATTACCATGAATTATTTTAAAACCTCAAAGTGTTTATTGTTCATTTTCAATCATGTTTTTAATTTTACTTGCCTTTTCAAAATGATCGAGTTTATGGGTTTTAATCCACCATTCTGCAACCTGCATTAATGTTTCTGGGTCATCATTTTTATTAGCAAAAAATGCATAAAAGGATAATCCCACTTGATCGCCTTTTTTTGCAATTTTCTCATTGCATATTCGAATAATTTTGTCTTTGATCACTTGTTGCATAAATTAGAATGAAGATATTGATTCTAATTTGACTATTTTATTCATTTTGAAACAAAAAGATACATCGCTACATTCTGTAGATGAATTGTTTCTGAAATGCAGTTTTTGACGTTTTATCTTGATTCTGTTGCTATAAATAATAGGTAACTTAATCAAAATAGGAACGACAGATGACAAACTTAGACGATTTAAAAAATAAAGCTTCTGAAGTAATTGATGATGTAAAGTTAAAGGCAAAAGAAGCAAAATTAAGTGCTGAAAAAGTAGCTGATGATTTAAAGCATAAAGCCAAAGAAACCTTGCTTAAAGGTGAGCAAAAAGTGAATGATTTGAAACACAAAAATGATGATGAGACTGATAAGAGTTAATTTTAAAGCCACTGAAAAATGATTTTTCAGTGGCTTTAAATTATGGCGTTTTAGGCGTCCATTCAATTTGACGAATCTGATTGTCAATGATCGTAAAGGTATAATTAATCAGTTCAATTTCATAAGTATAATTAAAAACAGTCATGGTAGTTTTGCCTTCTTTTTTTCATAAGTCTGAATAAAAATTGGCGATTGAGCAATGCGTGTATTCATATCTGCAAAACTGTCGCCTATTGAAATCAATTGTCCAGAAGATGTACGTACAGTATTGGTCAATGTTCCTGCAAAAATAGAACCGCAAATAAAGAAAGAAAGTGTAAAAGCATGGCGTAGTTTCAACAACAGTAAACCTTCTTATTATAAAAATTGGATTATAAAAATTGGAAATCCCACTATCACTTTTTTTCAGTGTGTTCTGTACTGAATTGAGAGGTTTAAAAGACAATATCGATATAGATTTAACCCGCAGTATTTAGAATCCAGGATGATAAAATTGCTGACTAACTAGATGAAGAATAACTAGATGAAGAAACAGCAGTCATATGCACAAAACTGACTAAATCAGTAGGATCAATAAAGACATTCAAAAAGCTGAATAGAAGTTTGCTTACCCTCAGCTCAAATTACAGTTAAACTATAGTTTCAGTATTTGTTGTATTTGCAAACTTGGAGCAAATCTATGTCTTGGCTTTCTTCACTTAAATCAGTTTTTTCTCCTGCGCAGGAGGTGAGAGAGGAAGAAGTCCAATCTGTTTTGCAAAACTACATGTTGCCAAACTCGAACAATGCGTTAAAGGATCGCATTACCCAAGTGAATGTTGTTGGACGGGTATTGCAGCTTACGATCAATACATATCCCACTGAAGCAGAAGACTTACAGAAAATCCATGATGATCTTGCCGATAGTTTAGAAAAATGCGGTATCCAAGAGTTGAATATGCATGTGATTCAGCAAAAAATTCAGCATGACTCAAGTTGCTCTAGTGAACAACATGGAAAAGCAGGGCATCGTTGTTCCAGTCAGACTAAAGCAGAAAATAGTAAATTACCACCAGTCGTTGATGCTTCACCGCAGCCTGTTCCAGCAGAAGTTGATCCCAATAACCCACCCATTCAGAAAACCGCACCTCTACAACGGGATATTCCTAAACATCCACGCATACAAAATGTTATTTTGATCTCATCGGGTAAAGGCGGGGTAGGAAAATCGACAACTACGGTAAATATAGCGCTCGCGCTCAACTCGTTAGGTTTAAAAGTTGGCGTTTTAGATGCAGATATTTATGGACCCAGCATACCGACGATGTTGGGCAATGCTGGACAGACACCCAAAATTGAAGGGGAACACTTTGTTCCTCTTGAAGCATATGGAATGGCAGTCCTTTCAATCGGACATTTGATTGGCAAAGAAAATACCCCAGTTGCATGGCGTGGTGCAAAGGCCACAGGTGCATTGATGCAACTGTTTAATCAGGCCTTATGGCCTGACCTTGACGTATTGGTGATTGATATGCCACCAGGTACAGGTGATATCCAATTGACCCTTGCACAGCGTATTCCTGTAACTGGTGCGGTGATTGTAACTACACCACAAAATGTGGCTTTAATGGATGCAGTAAAAGGCATTGAGCTCTTTAATAAAGTCCAGATTCCAGTGATGGGTGTCATTGAGAATATGTCGACACATATCTGTACAAATTGTGGCCATGAAGAGCAAATTTTTGGTACAGGTGGCGGTGATCATTTGTCTGAACAATATGATATTCCATTGCTTGGTCGATTACCTTTAAATGTACAGATTCGAGAAAATGCCGATGCGGGTCATCCTTCTGTTATTGCAGGAGATGCAGCTGCGAAAAGCTATATGTTGATTGCTGAGAAAATTGCCAAAGCTCTGCCTCGCTTAGAAAAAGATCCACATAGAATTTTCTAAATTTATGCTATGCGCTAGCCTTCTTGATGTTTGTCATTTAATTCAAGTAAGGCTAGTGAGGATAATTCAATCAAATATTTAAACTGACCAGATGATAAGGTTTTTACCGGTATTCATAATACGTTCAATGGTGATGAAACAGTGCTACCCGATTGTACTATTTTAAAAAATGATCAGGTGACTACTGCAAAATATAAAAGTGGAGTGGTATACATTGGCACGATTGTTGGAAGCATGCTTTCAGATTTTGGGATTTCACATCTGTGACCAAGATTTAAACGGTTACTGCTGAACTTGGAATTGGGCAGTATAAAACCAAAATTGAATTGTGAGTTAATCATGTCATTAAATGAATTGAAGATTGGTAGTGGTTGAATGATGATTTATCTTCAGTTCATGCTGAAGGGACTGAAATCGCGCTGAATGAACTTCAAGCAGATCTAACGTATCAAAATCATTTATTATTTAATTTTGATATAAAAAATAAAATTTCTAGAATTGGTATGTTCATTGCTTAAGTATTCAGTTCTTAATTAAGCCGTTGAGCAAATAATGCAATTCAAAAAAATGATCCGTGTTCTTGGCATGTGTGGTGCCCTGCTATTGACTGCATGCAACAATGATTCAAATGATACAAGTCAAAATAGCCCTATTCAGAAAGCTTTACAACCTATTGTGATTCAAGGTGCATTACCTGTTGAGTCTGAGCAAATGGCAGCAAAATTGAATAATGCGACCGTAGAAACTGTAGGTGGATGGAAGTTTTGGAAAGGGACTTATCAAGGTTATCCTGTGATTATTTCTAAGACACGAATGGGAATGAGCAATGCGGCAGCTGCAACGGCTATCGCAATCGAGCGTTATCAGCCTATTGCCATTATCAATCAGGGAACATCGGGTGGGCATGATCCTGATTTAAAGGTCTATGATATTGTTTTAGGTCGCTACACAACCAACATTGGTGCATTTAGAACCCCTAAAAAAGCATTGGGAGAAGGTTCAAACGCTTTAGAATGGAACGAAGCCTTTGATGTACTGCCAGATGATGAATCTGATCCAGAGCCGATCGCAATTCGTAAATTTGAAGCGGATGCTGATCTTTTAATGGCAGCACACCGTGCTCAGAAGAATTATGTGCAGGGCAAGGTGGTTGAAGGTACCATCGGTTCGGCTGATGTTTGGAATAATGAATTAGATCGAATTGCATACTTACATAAAAACTATGGGACTGCGGTGGAAGAAATGGAAGCAGCATCTGTTGCACAAATTGCCAGTCAATTTAAAGTCCCATTTTTGGGTATTCGAGTGCTGTCAAATAACATTACCAATGGTGGAGCTTATGATGCAGGCACTGGCGAGGCATGCCAGCATTATGTGTTGGATGTTGTGGTTGAATATATGAAAGCTAAACAGGCGGTTTCAAAATAACAATCAAAGGTGTTGGAGATAAATTTTTAAAGAGAATGGTTTTTACGGTGATTCCATTTTCTAATCACGCTCCACCGCCAATATATACGTGTCAAGATAAATAGCAAAGATGCACATACTAAAGCTTCGATAAAAAGTCCGGTAGCTAAAATTTTTGCCAGACTAAAATCGATATGACCGTGCCCGAAGTTTTTGATCCAATGGATAATTTGGTGAAATATGCCTAGAAGCATCTCTTTATTGATCATATGTACATGATAAATTTTAGAACCAATCCAAAATGCAAAAAATAAAATTGGGACAATGGTGATTGGATTCATGATCCAGGCTAAAATTAGGCCAATCGGCAGATTTGCTTCAAATATCAATATTGAAAAAATAATGAGCAGGGTATGAAACGGAATGGGTAAAATACCCCAAAACGTACCTATAAACATTGCTTTCGAAATAGACTTTCGATTGACGTACCAAAGCTGAGGACTTAAGGCTTTTTCGCCAAAAATCTTCATGAATTTCAAATTATTGACCCGCTCTGGTGAAGGGAGCCAAGACTGAAAAAAATGCTTTGCCATAAAACTAAAGAATGAAGGAAAGGTGACTATTGTGCATCAATGTAGATAAAAACGACAACCTTTCGAACAAAATACCTGAAAGAATGAATGAGAGTTTTGGGTGAATATTAAGCAAAGAAACTGAAAATTACCTTAAAAACAGTGATATCCAGTAAAGCGTAGGTTCATTTGCTATAAACAATCCATATTTGTGTGATCAGTTTCACTTTTTTTGCTTAACTATACTGATTTAAAAGACATTATTGAAAGTTTTATTACTCAAATATGAACTTAAAAACAGCAATCATGGTTTAAATGACTTTGGAGTCTTTTGCATTATCTAGACATGTAGTTAATTGAAAATAAAATATATTTAGTTTGGTTTATGGTGTACCTTGAGATTTCTCTTACAATTATTTTTTTGCCAATTCTCACTAAAAGATTTAATCTGCGCTCAATTGATAGGTGAGGTCATTTAATGATTTCATGGTTTTTTATTGGCCTGGTGGTGACGATTCTTTTAACCCCTGGACCAACTAATACGCTTTTAGCGTCTTCTGGAATTCAAGTTGGAATTCGAAAATCTCTCGCACTTATTCCAGCTGAAGCTTTAGGATATTTTGTCTCCATCACGATTTGGGGATTGATCATCGGTACCGTGTCGAAGCAGTTTCCAAGTGTGCCTGTTATACTTAAACTATTTAGTGCGGGTTATATCCTATTTTTGGCTTTAAAATTATGGCGTACAGCAAATCAAGATGAAGGCTTTAACCAAGTCACCATCCGTGCTCGAGAGTTATTTTTAGCAACACTGTTAAATCCAAAAGCTTTGTTATTCGCTTCTGCAATTTTTCCAACCTATGTATGGCAAAATGCTTCAGCTTATACCTCTCACATGCTGGTATTCCTATTGTTGATTATTCCGATTGCATTCTTTTGGACTTTTATCGGTTCTGTGATTTGTAGCAATAAAGTGACCTGGTTGAATCAACGCAATATGCAAAGAACAGCTTCTTTGGTCCTAGTCAGCTTCACAGTACCACTCAGTTATTCTGCTCTTTTAAGTTTATAAAGTCCTTCTCGTTAAAGTCTGTGGAGATTACTTACAGACTGAGGCAAAGCTATTTCGCGAGAAACATTCCTTTCAAAAGCAATTTCAGTTAAAGTACAGCGCAGTAAACAGCACAGTTTTGGGATAGAAATAAATGGCCATTAAGTCTGATCGTTGGATTCGCGAAATGAGCGAAAAACACGGTATGATTGAACCGTATGCAGAAAACCAAGTTCGTTATGACGAACAGGGTGAGAAGCTAATTTCTTATGGCGTATCAAGCTATGGTTATGATGTCCGTTGTGCGCGTGAATTTAAAGTGTTTACCAATGTTCACTCAGCAATTGTAGATCCAAAAAATTTCGATGATCGTAGTTTTATCGATATCGAATCTGATGTATGTATTATTCCACCAAACTCATTTGCTTTAGCGCGTACAGTTGAATACTTCCGTATTCCCCGTAATGTTCTCACTGTTTGTTTAGGAAAATCGACTTACGCTCGTTGTGGGATTATTGTCAATGTCACACCACTCGAACCAGAATGGGAAGGTCATGTGACACTAGAATTTTCCAATACAACCAATTTACCAGCACGTATCTATGCAGGTGAAGGTGTGGCACAGATGTTATTCTTTGAATCGGATGAGGTTTGTGAGACATCTTATAAAGATCGTGGCGGTAAATACCAAGGTCAGACAGGTGTCACTTTACCTAAGACCTAAAAAAGAATCAGTTTAAAAAGCAAGTAAAATACTTGCTTTTTTTATGTCTGAAATTATGGATATAGCAAATATATTGTGATGTATCAATTTATTTTAATTTGAGATTTATGCTCAATAAAGTGGAGTGTTTAAAATAATTTAAATGTTTGTTAATTTATTTTAAATTAATGATTTTTATCGGAATATACAAATATTTTCTCGGTGTAAACTTTAATCTATGCTACAAATAAAATCATTAAATATATGCTAAATATAATGTGATTTATATTGTGTTATTCAGATTGGGATTGAATGAACATTTAGCATAAAGATAAAAATAAGGTCAAGCTTTGCTCAGGATGGAAGCATATTATGTCCCAGTTCAAATATTTAAGTCTCGCATTGGTTGCATTCAGTGGCTTTGTCATAGGCTCAAGCCATGCAGCTACGCTGCAGCCACTCACAGATCAGCAATTGTCAGAAACGACAGGACAGGCGTTGATGAGTCTGACCTATACATCGCCAACTGATTCAAATAACTTAGAATCTAAACGTGATGGTGGGGTAAAAAATATTGGGTTTTATAAACTGGGTTTAGAAGCTGACCTTGAACTTAATGCAAATATCAAGAAATTACAATTAGGCTGTGGTGGAGTAAATGGAGCAGGCGGGTGTGATATTGATATTGATAATCTAAGTTTGAGTGGTTTAGGAAATTCAGCAACATCAAATACAGATAGTTCTTCTGATCGAGCTGCACGTGTAGGCTCAAGTGCTGTTTTAACCAATCCTTTTATTCAATTCGCTATAAAAAACCCAAATAGTGCGTCTACTCGTGAAATCGTAGGAATTAATTTGAGTTCAGAAAAAGCAATTGGTTTGTTAACTTTTGGGCAAGAGAATACCACTACTAAAAATGGTATTAATTCTTTAAGTGGTTATATGCAAATTGCTAGAGCTGGTGGTTCAGTTAGTGTTAATTCAATGTCTGGAATTTGTTATAATACTAGCGCTAGCGGATGTACAGTGGGAACAGGTGTAGACATTACTGGAAAAGCGACAGGAACATTATGCTGTGATATTGGTATAGCTTCTCAAAAATATAATTTGAGTATCAATGTTCCCAATAAAGGTGCTTTGGATTTACCTGTTCAACCTATTACTGGAAAACGAATTTCATCAGCGAGTTTATATGGCACAGCAATTGTAAATGGAATTCAATTATCAGGAACACTTAATCCAAGATTAACAGGTTTGGGAAATATAGAATTAGGCGACAAAAATATTGTAGGAGTTCTAGATAACTTAGTGGTTAATGTTTCGATTGATGAGAATTTAGGATATTTCCATAAAGCAAGTCTAAATGGAACGCCTGCTTCCTTATCCTTGCAGTCACAAGATATTCAGTGGACAAGTGGGGTCTCTGTTGCTCAAAGAGGGTGGTGGTTGGAGTTTTCGAATCCAATAGATATCGGTGATGTTACTCCAGATGGTCCAGTAACAATCGCAACAAATACGTTGAGCGCTACGCTAGGAAAGGTAAGTGATTATTTAACTGCTCATCCTATCAATTGTGGGCTTACTGTGTTGGGATGCGTATTCAGCGGAACGATTGATACAAAGACTATGGCTCTGGGAGCTAATGCTGCTGTTCCTATGGCATTAAGTGACTTGAAATTAGTTAACCAATCTTTTACACCAAATTGTTATGGAACATTAAAGTTTTGTTAATTACAAGTTCTTCTAGATGTATCTTGAGAATGTACTGTATTAAATTTTTAAGCAAAAGTCATAAGAATAAAATCCTTTACATTAACTATATACGATGCTTTTGAGAGTTAGGCTCGCTGATAAAGCCAGCCACTTTCATTTTATAATAAGTTATTGTTCTCTTTTTCTATCTTTGAAAAATCTTGTTGAAGACTTTAGGATAATCCTCACTTAAAGATCCATAAGCAGTAAATCAATCGTGGTCAACGTACTTTATACATGACCAATTTAATCAAAGTCACAGTTATCAAATTCACATTGTTATTGATGATAATAACTGTAAATTACTGCATGTGTTGGTTGATTTTCTCTAGTAACCCAACGAGCACTTATTTTGAGATATTGAAGGTTATAGAAGTGTATAGCAAATTTTTATAATAATGGATAACTCTAGTGGTCTATTGATGGTAAGCCACCTAAATTTAAACAGTGATATGGATTCAGAGTTTCTACTTATTAAATCAATTAAAATAGGTGATTATCCTTTGCATTCTAATATTTAATTCTTATTGTGAAGTTTAATTTTAAAAAAATAGTACGAAATAAAAATCTGATAGATGACTTTAGATAAAGACATGTATTTAAAAAATGATAAAATACAGTGTCTTGGCGGAGGAAGTTATAGACTGAAGTTGATGAATTTTATAATTATATTTTTTAAGTGCTTGATAAATAATGGGTTTTATTTAATTTTTCATTTTATCGGAAATACATCAAAAATCAAAAAAAGTGTGATAATTTGCTCATATTATATTGCTCTATTGAAAATTAAAATACATTTTTACTGTTAAAGTTTGAAGTTTTATGAAGTTTTTTTTAAAACTAACTTTTGCTACTAAAAGAAATAGAGTGTGACAATTTTGAACATAGTCTAAGGATAAGGAGATGTTCATGCTTAAAATAAAACCTTTTTGTATAGCACTTATTTCTCTAAGTGTGTCTGTTGCCTACGCAAATTCAACGACTTTGCAAAGTATGTCCGATGAGCAACTTTCTGATACGACAGGTCAAGCACTGATGAGTTTGTCTTATATTGCACCGACAGATGCGACTAATCTTGAAGCTAAGCGTTTGGGCAGTGAAAAGAATGTTGGTTTTTATAAATTAGGCTTGGAAGCAGAATTAGAATTAAATGCCAATATAAAAAAGCTACAGTTGGGGTGTGGTGGTGTTAATGGTGCAGGAAACTGCGATATAGATATTGATAATTTAAGTCTAAGTGGCTTAGGGAATTCTGCAACCTCAAATACAAATAGTACGAGTGACCGAGCGGCACGTGTGGGCTCAAGTGCCGTGTTGACCAATCCTTTTATACAGTTTGCAATTAAAAACCCAAATAGTGCTTCGACGCGCGAAGTTATAGGAATTAATTTAAGTTCTGAGAAAGCTACAGGTCTTATGACGTTTGGAACTGAAAATTTAGTTGATAGTTCTAATAATGGTATCCCTAATGGGATTAATAGCCTAAGTGGGTATATGATGATCGCACCTCAAACTGGAAAGGCGACTATAAACCCATTGACAATTACACAAAACGGAGCGATGAATCCTACAGGTATAGTTCTTGCGGGTAAAGCATGTAGTACGTCAATATTTGGTGGTTGTGGAGTTGTTAGAACAACTTATAAAACAACAAGTTATGATATTACATTAACCCCGTCTCAACAAGCGATTCTTAGTTTACCTCAACAGCCAATTGAAGGTAAACGTATGAGTTCTGCAATTTTGAATGCATCGACTACTGTTAATGATATTAAACTTTCTGGTCAGTTGGCAGCTGACACCACTCTTTTAGGAATTAAAATTTCGGGAGATACGAGCGGAGTTTTAAATAATCTTAAGGTAAATGCTACTATTGATGAAAGTTTAGGATTGTTTCATAAAGCAACATTAAATGGAACTCCTGTTTTGTTGTCTATGCAATCTCAAGATATTAGGTGGCCAGGAGCTGAATCTATAGCTCGTAAAGGATGGTGGCTTGAAATTTCTAATCCAATTGATATTGGTGATATTACACCCAATAAAAATATTGATATTGCTATGCCAACTGTTAAAGATGCTTTGTTAGAAGTAAATAACTTTTTGGCTGATAATTGGGTGTATTGTGGTACTTTTGCATTAAGCTGTCTTGCTGGGAATATTCCTTTGGGAACAGCAAATTTACCAAATAATGCCAATGCAGTTGATATGGCAATGAAAAATTTATCATTAAAAAATCAAAATTTTACCCCAAACTGTTATGGTACTTTAAAATTCTGTTAAACATGATCATCAAATTTAAAAAGCAATAGAAGCAAATGTTCTATTGCTTTTTTTCTATTTTTTAAAATTACGTTTATCGGAAAATCGTGTATTTTACATAAAAGACTTTGGCATAATGAAAAATATTGCATAAGATAAAGTGTGATATAGATAACACAACTGTATGGGTAGGGAAAGACCATAATGTACAGTGATGTAGAGATTAAGAAATAAAATAAAATATGGTGCGGAGCATCGTATAACACAGGAAGGTCATAGATGACTACACTCAATTATACGGCAAAATTTCATAAAACAGTTTTGGCTGGTTTTGTTGGCTTAGCCATTGCCCAATCGTGCTTCGCATTGGAAGTCATGTCTGATGAAAAACTAAGTGATACCACAGGTGAAGGTATCGCCTTATTACCTAAAGATGCCTATATGGTGTTTCAAGGTGCCGGCGTAAACCAGTCGCAAAATACAATACTGACCGATCGTAGTTTAGATACCGGATATATTTATTATGTGCCTGTAGGGCCGTTGTCATCAATCGTACAAGATACCAATAAAGATGGCGTTGTGAATAGCAGTGATCACTCAGTGGGTAAGGCAGATTTATATTTATACGGTTTAGCTTTGTCTAAAAATGCAACCAATAATGCAAATCTACGGTTGGATTCAGGACAAACGAGTGGTGTAGCAAATGCTGCAATTAAAAGTTGGGGAACTGCAACAAATCCTTGGATATTTAATGTAAAAACGGATCAAAATATTCCAGATTTTGGTACAGGGAGTAATTCGGTAACCTATTTAAATTTTGAAGCACCATTATATGAAAATATCTATACATTTGCGGCTGATAAAAGGACCGTGACTACAAATGCATTTGTCAATGATGCAGGCGGTGAGGATGCATATAACCTTAAACTAGCGCTATGGGCAGATGGTTTCGTACGTGATCAAAGTAAACCAGATAAGGACTCAAACCAATTTAATTTAGGTGAGGGATTTAGTACAACCGCAACAGGACGTGCAAACCGTATTCGTTTACAGGGTATTTTTAATGGTTTTGGACTGAATGGCAGTAAAATTCAACTGTTCCAGACACTAGGCGGTGCGACCAATACAGGTGGGATGAGTGCTTTCTATAATAATACTTTAGGACTCGCTGGCGTTATACGGTTGAATAGTGGTGATGGTTCTAAATTATTGGGAACATCTACATCAAATTCGTGGACTATGCCTGTAAACTTGATGAATCATGTGTTGCGTTTAAGTACCCAAGAATGTGGGGTAGGAAACTTGAATGGCTGTACAACAGGTACAGCGCAAGACATATTATCTACTCCTGCAATCAATGGCGGTTTAGCACCCACTTTTTCAGATAAAGAAGGTATTTATATTTATAACCTGAATACAAATTTAGTATTGGGTTCATTATATCAGCCACTTATTCTGGGTTCTGATGGAACAAATTTTAGTTTGGAACTTGCTCGAATTCCGAATAAAGAATCAATTTATAAACAGATATATACGGATTATACAGGCGCGGATACGAGCTATAAAGGATCGACTTGTAATGTTTATAATTGCGGTACAAGTTCAATTTCAGGTTACCAAGGGAGTACAGCGACGCACAGTAGTATTAGCATAGGAACCGTTTATAGTCCTGATGCCGGTAAAACTTTACTTGCTGATAAGAGTGCGGGTGCTGTTGGAATTTCATTTAATCAATTAAGCAATGCAGCAACTTCAAATGCACAGAATAATTTGGGTTCCGCGGTCATTGATGGCATGTTGATCCAACATATGAAAATAACGACTAAAGGCTTATAGGATAGGAAGAATTATGATGAAAAAAGCAGTACTCCTTATTCTCACTGGCTTATTGAGCGCCCATGCAGTTGCTCTGGAAGCGTTATCCGATCAAGATCTACAGCAAGTCGAAGGGCAGGCAGGTGCAGATTTATCTTTAAAATTGGTACTGAATCAAATTAATGCCAATGATTCATTTTACACAACCAATAATGCTTATAAGTTTGATAATGGTGTTGGTGGAGTTTGTGAGAAATTTCAATTTTGCCACTTAGCATTATCGGTAAACAATCGTTATGTAGATGCGAATGGTGTTGCGAGCAGTACTCAAGGAAAAAAACTCTGGGTGGTATTTAAAGGAATTCAGGGAACTATTAATATTCAGAAATTGGGTTTGGATGGTGCTGATTTAGTTTATAAAAATACCAATGATTTACAGATGATTAAACCAGCTGTTCAGTTATCTTTTGATGCAGATAAGCCGATACAGATCCGTAACTTTGGCTTTAACTCGCTTTCTATTGAAAAAGATGAATTCACCAGTAAAACCAATGCGGATGGAACGGTCACTGAAAATTCTTCTGGTGCAACACAAGCGCAATATGGTTATTTTAAGGCCAGTACATATGCTGCAAAACCTCAAACAACGGGTATCAATGGTTCTACCGCAAACAATTACGATACAGGTCGTGAAACTGGATTTATGGGCATGCAAATGAATGGCAATCTGGCGCTTCAGGGCAAGTTAATGATGTTCAGTTGTGATTCTGCAAGTAACAAGCGCTGCTAAATAAAATAAATCTGAGGGCTTAAGGATGAAAATACAAAAACAACGGCATGGAAAAAGATTTATTTTAAATACATTGGCATTCAGCTTATGGGTGATGCATGTGCCTGCTTACGCACTTCAGGCTCTGGATGATGGAGATCTCAGAAATGTAAATGGTCAAGACGGTGTCAATATAGAAGCGACATTAAAGGAAGCCAATATTAAAACATTGTATTGGACAGATCAAACGGGTCGTGCAGAAGCGGATGCAACGAGTCAAGCGCTTACGGCAACAGCAGATACAGTCAAGATTCAAAAAAATAGCGTTGCATCGCCATCAGATCCATTAACAGCGAATTTAAAACTGAACATGGGGAGTACAAGCGGGCAGGCTGGAGTCAATCTGGATTTATCACTCTCTCCTGTACTCATGACAGTAGATTCATTTCGGGTCTGTGACAGTGATCCAAGTGGCGCTCGCTGTAGTGCAAAAATTGGAAATTTAGCAATACAAACTTCATCGAATACAATAATCGGGTTAAAAACAGTCAATGGACTTTTGAGCAAAACGAATCAACTGGATATGACTTTAGGACTGCAGAATGCCAATATTTACCTTGGACAAACCAGTGCTGCAAATCAATTAAATCAGTTGATTTTAAAGAATTTCAACTTCAATTTTAAAGGTAAAGGATTTGCATTTGTAGATGCAGTTGAAGGCTTTAAGTTGCAAACAAACTTGGGTGCTAATACTGCAGGAAATTCTGCAACACCAAATACAACTTATGGTTATGTTGATTTAGCCCGTGTTGTTGATCCAGCCTCTACAAAAGCAGGCTTTATCAATAGTGGGACTTATGGCAATGGAACCACAACTTCCAATGCTGGTCTAAATCTTGAAATTATGGTGAATAATAAAGGCACTAATCCTACAGCGGCATCCTTATATGATGTAGATAGCTATAATACGCCAACAGGCGCGAAAGGCTTGATTCGTGTCGGTGCAAGTGGTCGTATGGTGAACAGTTCACTGCAATTCCGCGGTGTACAAAATGCAAGCAATCTTATTGGTTCTGCTGTGAATGCGACAGGTACTGATACCGGTAAAGATATTGTCGGTAGTTCTGGAATTGCATTTAGAATGAAAACAGACTTTACCAAAGATAGCGATACAATGCTTGCTGGCAGTGGTGATGCAACCACCTTAGAAATAGGCGGTGCGGGTTTAAATAGCTATGGGTTTGAATTTGGCAATTTAACAGGATTACAAAAAGATACGCGTGCATCTTTTGATACCGGCAGTGTATTTTTAAACCTAACAGACTCAAAGCAAGTGACTTTACCTGTCAATAATACATTCCAAACTTCAAGTTTTGCCAATGGTCAGTCATTAACAAATGTAAATGACTATAAACAGGATATTTATAGCACTTTGACATCGGGAAATCGGCCTTATAGTGTTGTATCTTCTATTCGAGCGGCGGCATTCCAAGCAATTTCTCGAAGAGGTCGGTTTACAACAAGTGCGGGTGTAGCAACAAATAATCTTTTTACAGATAGTGGTGTGAATAACCAATGGGGCTTGGCGCTACCATTTTATAACCTGAATGCAAACTTAGCGATGTATGGAACGACAGTTGATGCAGCAACAGCTTATTCTTATACAGCAAACGGGGCAAAAAGTAGTGTAGCGAGTTCAGGTCAAACGGCTCGGCTTGGTTTTTCATTGGGACTCACGACTGAAGGTGTTGATAAAAATGGCACCACTAAGCTAGGTAACAACACAACATCGATTATGGTGATTGATGGTGGGTTACGAAATGGTCAGCCTACAGATTATTATATGGGGCTTAGAAATATCGACATGTTACTCAAGGGAAATGGTAGCGTTGGTGTTGAAAATGGAAGTTTAAATTTAAGCTTAAAAAATATGTTGGTGGTGATGGCAGCTGAAGTCGCTGCAGGCTATTTACCTGGAACCACTTACAAGTCGTGTGCCCTTGGGGTAACGACAGCATCCGTTGCTTGTGGTAATAAAAGTGTCTCGGACCCCAATAATTTTGCAAAAAATGATGATGTACTGTTTGGCTTAAAGCTTCGTTTTGGAGGTGATATGGATTTATCACTGATTCCAGATAGTGAAATTAGAAATGATGGAACAGGAAATCGTTTAACTGTTGTGGGTGATTTGAAGTTGGCTCCAAACAATAATACGATTCAAATCAGTGACCCTGTCAATGGTTCATCACTTGGTCTGGATAACTTGACAGGTGATATTCGATTTAATAATGCGATTGTCATCAGTAAAAATCCAACTTCAGGTACAGGACAGGTTGGATTTAATGCAAGCTTCCAATTTAATCCGACACAATCAGTGGATGGTGTGTTTAGAGCGAGAGACTTAAACTTTTATCCTCCAGCTGCTTCAGGCGCATTGGTATCTGGTGCACGTTTAGGTGAAATTGCGTTGACGGGTGGTCGACTAAGCAGTGAGTTTAATATTATTCCGCGGAATTGATGCGTTATTGGTCGGGTTATGCTTTTATCGTAGTTCATTTCTGATTAGACTGTGATGTGATAGGCAGTATATAAAGTTTCCTAAGGATTAGGATAATGAAGAAAAATAACAAGCTAGGGTGTATATCACTATTGATATTGAGTCCAGTTGCAATGGCGATGCAACCCCTGGATGATCAAGGTCTTTCCCAAACAACGGGTCAGGCAGGGATTGATGTCGGTATAAATATTAGCAAAGTTCAAATCAATCAACTGTCTGTTATTGATCGTGACGGATTAGGTACAAGCGTGAATGATGCAAATAAAGCATCGCTTGTTGTTGCTGGCAAAACTGCAGCTACACTTGCAGACCAAAGTTTAAATGTGACCTTCTTGGGCGCTTCAACCACACCGACGATGAAGGTAATGTTGGATGCAGATGGAGGTACTGCAGGCAAACCATTTGCGAATATTGGTTTAAGTTTCGGCAGTAATATTACGGGTATCAAAGTTTCGCCTTTTGCACTTTATTTGGCGGGTGCAAGTTCATCTTCCGGTCCAGCAGGGTATCAATCTATTTTCACCGGAACCAGTGAAAAATCAGATGTGATTAAAATACTGAAAATGGACAATGGTTTTGACATCAATTTTGCTGCAATTAAACCTACAATGAATTTACAACTCGGCAATGCCCCTCAAGGTCGTATGCTTGCCTTTGGCGGAGCAATTCAATCCATTTGTGGCGCTGGAACGGGCTGTGCTATAGCCCTGCTGTCAGACGATAGTGATATTGGTGCAAACTTCAATTTTCAACTCACGGGTACAGATAAAACCAATGGTTTCTCTTTAAATGGTTTTTACGCAGGCGTTGAATCAAGTGGTTTTGTTTTTGGTAATACCGGCGAGTCCAGTAAATTTGATGTAGGGATCAATCAGATGATTATGGGAAACAGTGGTACCAGTACATCTACTGTGTTTAACGGTCTTCAGAATGGTTCGATGGGAAATTTTGGTGCAATTGGGACCTCAGTTACTGATTTAAAAGTCAAAATTAATGGTTTATAAATTTTAATTTTTAATTGGTTTAAATGAAAAAACCCGCAAAAAATTGCGGGTTTTTTATGGTTGAGTAAAATTACTTCGCCAATTTAGCCAATAGATCTGCTTTGCTTAAATTAACAGAATCAGTATCTTTACGACCTTTATATTCAAAAGTACCTGCATCCAAGCCTTTCTCACCAATCACGATACGATGAGGAATACCGGTGAGTTCTAAATCTGAGAATTTAACTCCTGGTCGCTCATTACGATCATCTAGTAAAACATCATAACCTGCAGCTTGTAATTCGTTATATAACGCTTCAGCAGCTTCAAGTGTACGTGGTGATTTTTGTGCATTCATCGGAACAATGGCAACTTCAAAAGGTGCAATCGCCATAGGCCAAATAATCCCTTTGTCATCAAAGTTTTGTTCAATTGCAGAGGCAACTACACGCGTTACGCCAATACCATAACATCCCATGGTCACGACTAATGGTTTGCCATCATCACCGAGTACTTTACAGCCCAGCGCCTCAGAATATTTTTTCCCGAGTTGGAAAATATGACCCACTTCAATACCACGTTTGATCATGATGGTGCCCTGACCATCTGGAGACGGATCGCCTTCTACAACATTACGCAAATCAAACACTTCAGTAAATTGAGCATCACGTTCCCAGTTTACACCAATAGCATGTTTATCTACTTCATTTGCGCCGGCAACAAAGTCAGAAAGTACCGATGCAGCACGATCTGCAATGACTGTTATGCCTTTTTCCACGAGTCCTTGAGGACCGCAGAATCCAGCTGTTAAATCTAATGCTTTCAATTGTTCATCAGTCGCAAAAGTCAATGGTGCTGCAATCAATGGGTGCTTTTCCGCTTTGATTTCATTGAGTTCATGATCACCACGTAAGAACAATGCAACCACAGGAACGCGACCACTTTCGTCAGCAACGCCTTGTACCAATAATGCTTTAACAGAATGGGCAGGATCAGTATTTAGAAAGGCAGAAACATCTGCAATGGTTTTTTGATTGGGTGTATCGACAATTGAAAACGCTTGTTTTGGTGCTGCACGTTCACCCACCAAGATTGCTTCAGCCATTTCAACATTGGCTGCGAAATCTGATTCGGTAGAGAATGCGATATCATCTTCGCCACTTGAAGCAAGTACATGAAACTCATGTGAGCCAGAGCCTCCAATCGAGCCGGTATCAGCTTGAACAGGACGGAAATTTAAGCCTAAGCGGGTGAAAATCCGACAGTATGTGTTATACATGACATCATAAGTTTCTTGTAGCGATGCTTGATCTACATGGAAAGAGTATGCATCTTTCATAATAAATTCACGTGAACGCATTACACCAAATCTAGGGCGAATTTCATCACGGAATTTGGTTTGAATTTGGTAGAAATTCATCGGAAGCTGTTTATAACTTTTTAGCTCGTTGCGTGCTAAATCTGTAATCACTTCTTCATGTGTTGGACCTAGAACAAAATCGTTGCTGTGACGGTCTTTAAAACGTAAAAGTTCAGGACCATATTGCACATACCGACCTGATTCTTCCCACAGTGAAGCAGGCTGTGTTACAGGCATTAAAGTTTCCAATGAACCTGCGCGATTCATTTCCTCACGCACAATTGCTTCAACTTTATTGAGTACTCGTACACCCATCGGCAGCCAAGTATATAAACCTGAAGCCAATTTACGAATCATCCCGGCACGTAACATCAACTGATGTGAAATGACCTCAGCATCGTTTGGGGTTTCTCTCAACGTAGCAAACAAAAAGCGACTCGCGCGCATGGAAACTGTCCTAAAATTTTTAGATTTAAAGCGAAGATTATACGATAAAATAATACGATAAAAAATTAGCTGAAGATTTTTAATGTCTGATTGGTTTGAAATACAAAGATCAGCTGATGCGTGATTTCTCATAAAAGGGTATTTCATGAGCTTTAAATTTAAAAAGTTGAATGAAAATTTAGATCGCTTTGGTTTTTGTTAAGATTTTTTCAATAATGAGCACGGATTTTTTGATTTAAAAGTTGATTATTCAAGTTTTTTTAGTCGATTAATAATATCGTCATACTTGCTTTGTGTGGTGCGATAGCTATTTTGTAAATTTTCAATATAGCCTTTTGTTTTATCTATATTTTCTGCATTGTACTTGATTCGATCTTTAAGCGTAGACGGTACGGTATTGCCTTTTCTATAATATTCCATTTCCTGTCTTTTTAATATAATTCGATCGCTTTGTAATTGCTTAAGGTTTTGATTTTGTAGTGCTATTTGCTGTTTTAAGTTGTTGAGAAGCTCATTACGTTTGCTGGCGGCAACGGACGAGTTTCCATAAGCACGTTTGAGACGGGCATCTTGTTCTAGTTTGCGAACTTCAGATGCGCGTGAGGTGGACTGTTGGAGATCTTTTTCGACATTATAGGCGGGGTTGCGTTTAATCACCTGCATATTGCGATCGAGTGCTTCATAGCCATTTTTGATGTGTGCAGGCGTGACTGAAGTACTAATATTGGCGACGCCGTTTTTATCATAATATCGATACCAAGCGGCTCTAGGTTGCGATACATCTGCATATGCCACAGCACTGCATGTGATCAAACAGATTGCTAAGGTGAAACAGCGTATTTTTTTTGTTTTTAAGCCAGTATTTTGGTAATAGATTATTCTATCCATTCGAAGTTTGCCATCCCCAAAAAATAAAGTCAGTTATATGATTTTAAAAACGATCTTTGATCATTTTATGTGGTTACAAAATTTTAATAAACAATTAAGTTCTAAAAAAATACAGAATATTTTTTTTTATGTGAGCTTTACTGTGTTTTTCTATTTGAAGTGAGATTTATGACAAGAAATGTTCATTGATAAAGTGAGTTAATATATGTTAAAAAACCATGATTAATTGTAAAAATAAATCTGTACAGCACAATTCATTCCAAGCTTACGGAAAGGGGCATTAAATGGACGAAAAATTTCAAAATCTTAAAGTCATGGTGATCGATGATTCTAAAACCATTCGTCGTACTGCTGAAACGTTATTACAAAGAGAAGGTTGTGAAGTAGTCACTGCTGTAGATGGTTTTGAAGCTTTGTCTAAGATTGCTGAAGCTAATCCAGATATTGTTTTTGTTGATATTATGATGCCTCGTTTGGATGGTTATCAAACATGTGCATTGATTAAAAATTCTCAAAATTATCAAAACATTCCAGTCATTATGCTATCAAGCAAAGATGGCTTATTTGATCAAGCAAAGGGTCGTGTTGTCGGCTCTGATGAATATTTAACAAAACCATTTAGTAAAGATGAATTATTAAATGCAATTCGCAACCATGTGAGTGCATAACGGTTAATTGGGGGAAACAATGACAAAAATTTTAATCGTTGATGATTCACCAACTGAAATGTTTAGATTTAAAGAAATCTTGGCTAAACATGGATTTGAGGTGATTGAAGCAACCAATGGTGCAGATGGGATTACTATTGCACAAGCAGAGCTACCAGATCTTGTATTAATGGATGTGGTAATGCCTGGAGTCAACGGCTTTCAGGCAACTCGTCAGATTGCGCGTGGCGCAACAACGAAGCATATTCCAATTGTGATTGTAAGTACCAAAGATCAAGAAACTGACCGTGTGTGGGGCAAACGTCAGGGCGCTTGTGATTATCTAACAAAACCTATTGATGAAAATCAGCTGATCAGCACAATCAAGCAGCATCTGCAAGCAGGATAATGTATGGCAGCGAATGGATTTATCGAATTACTTCGATTGTCTAAGCGAGGAAATAAAAATTACGCTGACAATGATAGCGAAGTAAACCGATGGTCAGGCATTGCATTTGAAATGATGGGGCAATATTTTGTTGCTCCATTGGGGGAAGTTTCGGAAGTCATTTATCCGCCAAAATATACACCAGTTCCCAATGTTCAGGGCTGGGTAAAAGGTTTAGCGAATATTCGCGGACGGTTATTGTCGGTTTCCGATTTGGCTTTTTATTTAACGGGGCAAAGAAGCCAATTTCTACCTACTCAAAAAGTCTTATGTATTAGTCATAATGACCATTATGTTGGTCTGGTCGTAGATCAGGTTTTGGGGATTCAACATTTTAATAAAAAAAGCTTTTTTTCTAAAAATAATCAACTGGAAGAAAAGCTTCAAACCTATTGTCAAGGATATTTCCAACAGCATAACCAAGCTTGGAATATATTCTTATTCAGTCGTTTGTTGAATGATCCTCAATACATGAATGCATCAGAAAAATTTATAAACTAGCTTTGACGCCTAATTAGAGTTAAGCGAATCGGGAGAAGCTGAATGGGCTTTAAACTAAAAAAGAAAAATACAGGGGATACTGCTCAAAAAAGTAGTCCAGGCGTATTAACAAAAACCAAATCGAAAATTGATGAGTTTGCAAAGTTATTTGGGGAAAGCGACAAATCAAAACCATTTATTCAAATGGCGATTGTCAGCATCATCGTCGCGATTATTTTACTTTTGGTTTTATTCTATACAGTTCCTCGAAATAACGACTTAACTCGTAGTTTGGGTGAATTAAAGCTTTTATCTCAAACATTATCGCGCCAAGCAACTGAAGCAACAGCTTCAGGCTCAAAAGAATCGATCAATGCTTTAGTGGCGTCGCAAAAGAAATTTAAAGAAAACTTGGATATTGTTAAAGATATTCATGCATCATCAAAAGCAGTAGAAGGGGTCGAAAAAACCTGGAATCAAGTTTCTGCTGATATCGACATGATTGCAACCCACCAAAAAATCATTAACCAGTTATATGACACCAATATCGCCGTTGCAGATGTGATTCCAGGCATGCAGGCTGAATATAACTTGATGGTTGACCAAATGGCACGTGATAACATGCCGAGTACACAGGTTGTAATCGCGAAAAACCAAGTATTCCTTGCAGAACGTATCTTACGTTCTATTGGTTCAGTACTAGGGGGTTCAGATAATACACGTGCTTCTGCAGAAGACTTCAATGCCGATACTGAAACTTTTGGAACATACCTGAATGCACAGTTAAACGGTAATGCTGACTTGGGTGTAACGCGTATTGACAAGCCTGAGTTGCGTGAATCTTTAGAAAGCATCAAATCAGATTACAATGAAATTGTGCAATTGGCATCGACTTCAGTATTAAAGAACTCTGATCAAATTTTTAAAGTTCGTCAGGCATCATCAAATATCTTTGCTGAATCGGATAATTTATTAAAAGGCTTAGATCGACTTTCGGTGAATACCGGGGTAGGCACCATTTTACCTGCCTTGATCCTATTGTTTGCTTTAGGCGCATTCTTATTTGCTGTATTTAAATTGATTGGTTTACGTAGTGAGTCGGATAAAGTACGTGTAATGCGCTTACAAGACGAATATGACCGTAACCAAAATGCGATTTTACGTTTATTGGATGAAATTGCCGATTTGGCTGATGGTGACTTGAGTTCATATGCAACGGTATCTGAGGACTTTACTGGTGCAATTGCCGACTCGATCAACTTCGCGATTGACCAATTACGTGACCTTGTATCACGAATCAATGAGACTTCTCAGGAAGTTGCACAATATACCCAGAATACACAACAAATTACCAATCAGTTGGCTGAAGCATCTGAGCATCAGGCACAAGAGATTGCTGGTGCATCTACAGCGATTAATGAAATTGCGCAATCGATTGACCACGTATCGGCAAATGCTGCCGAATCCGCAGAAGTAGCACAACGTTCAGTACAGATTGCATCAAATGGTGCAGATGTTGTAAACCGTTCAATTGAGGGTATGGACACGATTCGTGAACAGATTCAAGAAACATCAAAACGTATCAAACGTTTGGGTGAGTCTTCTCAAGAGATTGGTAACATTGTCTCGCTGATTAACGATATTGCCGACCAAACCAACATCTTGGCATTAAACGCTGCAATTCAAGCATCTATGGCTGGTGAAGCAGGTCGTGGTTTCGCCGTGGTTGCGGATGAGGTACAACGTCTTGCAGAACGTTCAGCATCTGCGACAAAGCAGATTGAGACACTGGTAAAAACCATTCAGACCGATACCAACGAAGCTGTTATTTCAATGGAACAAACCACTTCTGAGGTTGTACGTGGTGCAAACCTTGCAAAAGATGCAGGGGTTGCCTTGGGTGAAATTCAAACGGTATCGAGTAACTTGGCAGGTTTGATTGAAAGTATTTCTGAATCAGCGAAATTGCAGTCTGCATCAGCAGGTCATATCGCCAATACGATGAATGTTGTACAGGAAATTACTTCGCAAACGACAGGCGCAACGTTTGATACAGCACGTTCGGTATCTGAATTGGCAACTATGGCGGATTCATTGCGTCAATCAGTTTCTGACTTTAAATTACCAGACTAAAACCATTGAGACTTGATATGCGCAATTTCTACAATAAAACTGTAGGAATTGCGCACAGTGAAAAAGCCTTCTAAAGCCATTCAGCTTGACTGTATTTTTGAAAGGTTTTAGTCCCAAAATCGGGAACTAACATAGAAGCCTGAGCTATGAAAGAAATATTAAAACATTTAGTTGAACACGTCACTTTACCTGAAGATGCCTATATTGATCAGGACGATGAGATTTTAGAAATTTTTGTAGAAGAACTTGAAGAAATTTTTGAACAGTTGCAAGCTTCTCTTGATCAATGGCTAAGTGATGATTCCAAAGACAAGGAATTGGTGAATGTGCGTCGCTATTTCCATACCCTTAAAGGCTCTGGACGTATGGTGGGGGCAAAGCGTTCAGGGGAGTTGGCTTGGACTGTTGAAGATACATTAAATCGTGTAATTGCAAAAAACTTGGAATTAAGTACTGAAATTCAACAATATGTCAGTGCTGTATTTAATGTGTATAAGTTCAAATTGTATGCTGAGTTTTTAAACAAACAACCACATCAACTTGATTTGGCACCACTGGTGTATTTGGGGCAGCAATTACAGCAAAAGCATAGTTTAGAACCTGCATTGGCAGATCTACTGTCACTTGCGCAGACCCTCAATGATGAAAGTGTGGTGACAGGTTTAGAGCTTGCAGGAGATGACGCGGCTGTAGAACATGCTGAAACAGCTGAATCAATTGCCAGCCGCGAAACTGTGGAAGGGCATGAGATACCAGACCTGATTCAAACCGAACAGTCTGCTTTAGAGGCAGCATCAACTTCCGATGAAAGTCTAATCTCTGAAACATTGACGATTTTTGTTGAAGAATCGGAAGAACATCTGGCAACAATCAAAGACTTTTTGCATTTAGAACAACATACCCCTGAACAATATAATCGCTTGATTCGCGCTTTACACACTTTGCGTGGAAGTTCTTCAATGGCGCATATTCAGGATGTATTTGAAGCAAGTGGTAAAGTTGAGCATTTGTTTAAAGTGCTGGTTCAAGAAGATACAGAATCTTCTAAAAATGAAAATGCTTTATTGACCTATTATGCTGAATTCGTCAGTGATTATCTGCATGTGCTCAAGC
The DNA here is from genome assembly GCF_015676285.1 of Acinetobacter sp. Res13-Abat-PEC15-P4-01. Lineage (NCBI taxonomy): Bacteria > Pseudomonadati > Pseudomonadota > Gammaproteobacteria > Moraxellales > Moraxellaceae > Acinetobacter > Acinetobacter sp. Res13-Abat-PEC15-P4-01. The sequence goes on from NZ_JADAIN010000038.1 coordinate 29,402, forward strand.
AAACCGGTGATCAGGATACGCAATTAGCACAGATTTACCAAAAATTTAATGATGCTTGGGAACGTTATGATTTCCAACATCAATATCAACAAGATCATCAGCCACAAGTGGGTCTAGTGACCCAACTGGTGGATTTGGAGATCGATCTGTTGCTGGATGCTGAATTTGAGTTTGATAAACGCGCTCAAGTTGAATATCCAGAATATTTCCAACAACTGATTCAACAAGCTCAGATCCTGGTCGACCATACTGACAATCGTGCTTCACAAGGCATTCATGATTTCAGTCTTGCACTCAAAGATGGATATGCCCAGATTATTGCCAAGTCTGATTTGCTGAACACAGATTATGCGTTTGAAATATTCTCTAAAGCCCATCAGGAATTTATTCATTTATTTGATACATTGGCATCTGGCCAACGTGTCAGTTTGAGTGATGCAACTCAGGCGATTTTGGATGAGCTTCATGATTATGTACATCAAGACATTGAGGTGGACCAGGTTCAAGGTGCTGAACCAGCAGTTGAACATGTGGCAGCAACTGTATCCGAGATCAACTCTGTTGAAACAGCCAATCATCATGTCTTAACCCAGATTAATCTAGATAAGCAAAATATTGATTCTACGCAAAGTCAGCGTGAATTTGATGCCGACGTTCTTGATATTTTCATTGAGGAAGCGGATGAACTGCTGGTAGGCATGGATCATGATCTCAATACATGGTCAAGTCATCCAGATGACACCACTGCATTAAATAATTTAATGCGTTATTTGCACACTTTAAAAGGTGGTGCAAACATGGTTCAAGCAACGCATATTGGTTTAATTGCCCATGAACTCGAAACAATTTACGAGCGTGTGATTAAAGGTCAGCTCAAAGCTGGACCACACGTTATTCAATCTATTCGTTTAATTCAAGATGATGTTGCAGATCGTATTCAGTTGATTCGTGAAAAATCTATTGATTATCCAGCAACACATATTCTTGACGTTTTACAGCACATTGATCAACAGCAATTCTCGTATGATACGAAGATTGAGAAAGCTGACAAAGTTGCAAATGAGATCGTTTTAGTCGACGATTCTATTGCCCCAGATTTGAATGTTGTTGCTGTTGATCAGCAACCGCGATCTACGCTTGAACATGCTGAGCCTGCGGTTGAACAGATTCAATTAGATGGTTTAGACGACGCGGAACGTGTTGCTCAAGAAACCTTTATTGAGGAAGCACGTGAGTTGATTGATGATGGATTAAATATCTTAAGTCAATGGTTTGATCAAAGAAGTAACCGTAGTTTACTGCTTCAATTGCAACGTATTGCGCACAGCTTAAAAGGCGGTGCAAAAATGGTCAAATTAGAAGGTGTTGCGGATATTGCCTATGAGCTTGAAAATGCTTTTGAACAATTTGGTCAGCACAACTTTAATTCGAATGTGTATGACGGTTTATTGGAAAGTGCTTTTCACTGGTTAGATGCAGCAATCTTTAAAAAGAGCTACGATAATTTTGATGGTTTAAAGTCAAATTTAAACCGTATTCAATATGTTGATGTTTCTGCTCAGCTTCCAGAAAAATTATCTCGAACCAATTTGATTTTTGAACAGACCAATAATGAGTTTGTTCAAGGCGATGGTTCTGAACCACCTTCCATGTTGGGTGAATGGGATCTTTCTGAAAAAACTGAAACCAACAATGAGATGATTCGTATCTCTGCGGATTTGGTTGAGAAGATGATCGATCTTTCTGGTGAAAATGCCATTAACCGTTCGCGTATTGAAATGGATTTGGGGCAATTGGGAAATACGTTGACCGATATGGAGTTAGCGATTCAACGTCTGGCAGATCAGCTTCGTCGAATGGAAGGTGAGCTGGAAAGTCAAATTATTGCTAAGCATGGTGATTTAAGTGCGCGCTATGCAGACTTTGACCCATTGGAAATGGACCAATATTCATCTTTGAATCAATTGTCTAAATCGCTGGCTGAATCTGCATCCGACTTGGTGGACTTTAAAACCACCTTGGCTGAGAAAATTCGTGATACTGAAGGTTTATTATTGCAGCAATCACGGATTCAAGCTGAAATTCAAGAAAGTCTGATGCGCACCCGTCTTGTTCCTTTCTCTCGTTTATTGCCACGGTTACAGCGTTTGGTACGTCAAACCGCCTCGACGGTCAATAAGCCTACTGAGCTTTTGGTAAACAACACCGAAGGTGAATTGGATCGTAATATTCTGGAAAAATTAGTATCTCCTTTGGAACATATGTTGCGTAATGCAATTGACCACGGGATTGAAGATACAGAGCAGCGACAAAAAGCAGGCAAGTCGTTGACTGGTCGAATTGACTTGAATATTAGTCGTCAAGGCACAGACGTTTTGGTTTCCTTTAAGGATGATGGCAAAGGAATCGATCCTGCAATTATTCGTGATAAAGCCATCGAAAAAGGTTTGATTAAATCAGATCAGCATCTGGAACCAGAGGAAATTTTACAATTTATTTTCCATCCCGGTTTTAGTACAGCGCAACAAGTTACCCAGATTTCTGGACGCGGTGTTGGACTAGATGTGGTTCAAAGTGAAATTAAGTCGTTGGGTGGGCAGGTCAGTGTAAGTTCTGAATTGGGGCATGGCTCCACTTTTACCATCCGCGTACCTACAACGGTTGCTGTTAGTGATGCATTGATGGTGAAAGTCGGTGATCAACAGTTTGCTGTTCCATTGTCGCAAATTGATCGGATTGTACGAATTTCTCCAGCCGCTTTGGAAGAGTATTTCGAGACTCAAAATGACTATTTCGATATAGATTACCAAAGTTATAAATTGCGTTATCTTGGTGAATTTACAGTCAATCAGGTGACACCACGTTTGCATGGTTTTGCACATTCATTGCCAGTGTTATTGATTAAAGGCAGTTTAGGTCAATCTGTTGCAATTCTGGTCGATCAGTTAATTGGCTCACGTTCTCAAATTGTAGTTAAACCGATCGGGAAGCAATTTGCGGCAATTAATGCGATTGCAGGTGCCACGATTCTCGGTGACGGTCAAGTTTGTTTGATTCTCGATGGGCAAAATATTGCTAGACAAGTTCAAGGTTCAAGCCGAGGTGGTGCTGAATATCTACAACAGGATAAACAACGTCATCGTGATCAACGTCGCTTGATTATGATTGTGGACGATTCAGTGACCGTTCGTAAGGTAACGTCACGTTTATTAGAACGTCAAGGTTTTGATGTGATTACAGCCAAAGATGGTGTGGATGCGATTGAGCAACTTGAAAATGTCAAACCAGATCTGATGCTGTTAGATATTGAAATGCCACGCATGGATGGATTCGAGGTGACCAATCTGGTTCGCCATCATGAAATTCATCGTGACTTGCCAATTATTATGATTACTTCAAGAACAGGTGAAAAACATCGGGAACGTGCATTTAGCTTGGGGGTGACAAACTATATGGGTAAACCATTCCAAGAGGCTGATTTATTAGCCAATATTGATGCTTTGTTGACGGTTGAATAGGAGCACTCATGGCGGGAAATATCGAAAAATCTGCGCTTGATAAAATCAGTACACAGGAACTGCAACACCTGATTACGGTGTCTACTGGGTTTATTGATGCTTATATTATTAATTGTTATGGTAAAGACCCAATGTTGTTACCGCAGAATGTGGTGCTGTCTGCGCAGAACAGCCCAATTCATGTTCCTATAGTGGAATGGCATGAAAAGAAATTACCCACCTTTAGTGTCAGCGATCCCCGAAAGGCTTTGGGAGTTGCCTTGATTATTGAAGGTGAAGAGGCGGATGACCGTTTTGCTTTAATGTGTAATGAAATGCCGAACTCTATTCGTTTACGTATCTCTGAAGTGGTGGATGTTGAAGATGCTATTGAAGATAAAACAATTTTTCAATATGTAAAAATAGGTAATGTTCGCTACCATGTTCCAGACTTAGATCAAATTCAGCTTGAGATTGGACTAAGAAAAGATTAGCAATTTACTTAGACATTGCATGTTAAAAAGAACGCGATTTCAGTTAAAACCGAGCGATAGATATCGCTCGGTTTTCTCTTTCTTGATAGAGCTGCACACCAGAGATTGTGTTTTTATCGAAATGATGAAAACTAATTTATGCAGGTAAAAATGAGATGCTAATCACACTAAACTGTTTTAATTCTTCGATCTTTTTTCAATTCTGCAAAATAAGCCCTCGCATGATTAACTTATTTCAAAATGGGGCTGATAATTTTAAGAAAAATAACTTGACCTTCAATAGGATAGTGATATTTTAAGAAATATTAGAGTTCTTAAAAAGTGAACCTTTTTGCCATTATACGTCGTAAAAACATTGGGATTCCTTATAACAATAATAGGTTGACTACTGGAAGAAAAAATTTATGAGTTATATGAGTTATGATGGTAGTCTCGTAATAGGTTCTGCGTGCATTGCAGTGATTATCTGTTACATTGCTATTTCATTAGAACAACTCATTTTTACGCCTCGCGCTGCCCATCTCCAAAAAATTATTATCTGTTTAAGTGGTATGGCACTGGGATTTGCCATTTGGGCGATGCATTTTGTCGGAATGTTGGCTTGCCATTTACCAGAAAATCACACTTTTGATCTGGCACTCACTGTAATCTCTTATATTATTGCAACATTGGCTTCGATATTTGCAGTTTGGTTAACAACTCAGGATACCTTACCCCTTCCGCGTTTAATTTTGGGCGCTTTACTTATGGGATTAGGTATTGCCGGCATGCACTATGTGGGCATGATGGGATTGGAAATTCCAAATCAGCAAATTTATTATCATCCAATTTTAGTCATACTCTCTGTGACGATTGCAATCAGCGGTTCGGGATTATCGTTTTGGCTGGCATTTAAGTATAAAAATACCTTTAGTCATAAGCTGTTGTATAAAGCTGCCGTATCCATCATGATTGCACTGAGCATTGTAGGGATGCACTATACTGGTATGGCAGCGGTAACGTTTTCGTCAACGCATGTCAATCATTTTGAAAATCAGTTGAACGAAGGGCAAGGTGTTTTGTTGTTCACTATTATTTTTGTGGCAAGTTTGATTCTTGTTTCTGCCTTTTGTGTGGCAATTTTAGAACGAAGATTAGAAGAACGCAGTTTACAATTAATACAAGCCAATAAAGAGCTTGAAGGATTGGCACTTCAAGATAATCTGACTAAGTTGCCTAATCGCCTTTTTTTAGTTGAATATACGGATGCACTATTTTTGGACTATAAAGAGGCTGCAACAAAAATAGCCTTGGTTTATATTGATCTTGATCGTTTTAAGTCGGTTAATGATGCTTTTGGTCATCATATCGGCGATGAACTTCTGGTGAAGTTTGCCCAACGTTTATATCCTTTACTGACAGAAGGGCAAAAGCTGATTCGTATTGGTGGTGATGAATTTATTCTGATTCTTGAAGATTCAAGCCGTATTCAAGCAGAGCAGATTGCAGAACTATTCTTACAAAAAATTCAGGATAGCTTTCAAATTTCGGGTAAAGAAATCAATATTTCAGCAAGTATCGGAATCGTATTTTTTCCAGATCATGGACAAAACTTACAAGATTTATTAATTAATGCAGATTCGGCAATGATGCAGTCCAAAGAACAGGGGCGAAATACCTATAGTGTATATAGCTGTTCCCTGGACCAGCAGCATCACAATCGAAGTCAGTCTAAATTGATTAATGACTTATACAAAGCTGTTGAAGAACAGCAGTTTATCCTGTTTTATCAACCTAAGTTTACTGCTGACTATCGTATTTGTGGTGTTGAAGCCCTGATTCGTTGGAAACATCCAAGTTTGGGATTACTGGCACCCAGTATGTTTATAGGTGGCGCTGAGCAGACTGGCCTAATTATTCGTATGGGCTATTGGGCTTTAGAGCAAGCATGTATGCAAATTCAACAATGGGAACAAAAGAATTATGCCTTTTGCCCTGTTGCCGTTAATCTGTCTGCAGTGCAATTTGAACATAAGCATCTGATTGGCAACCTGGAAAAGTTAATCCAGAAATATCAGGTCAAACATGGAAATTTAATTATTGAAATTACTGAGTCTACGGCGATGCATCATATCGATGATAGTATTCAAACTTTTGAAAAACTCAGAAATTTAGGAATTAAACTGGCCATTGATGACTTTGGAACAGGGCATTCCAGCTTTTTATATTTAAAAGACTTGCCTGTAGATGAATTAAAAATAGATCGTAAGTTCATTCGAAATCTGTGCGAAGGTTCAAAAGAACAGATTATTTTAGAAAGTATCATTCATCTGGCAATCCGTTTAGGCTTGGTTGTTACCGCAGAAGGTGTTGAAACAGAGCAGCAAGCGCAAATTCTTAAACGCTTAGGTTGTCAACAGTTACAAGGCTATCTATTAGGCATGCCATTGCCCGTCGATCGTTTAGAAGCAAATTATCACCCAGTTTAAACAATAATTTAAAACGACCTGAGAGAATAAAAAAAGATATCATTTCAATAAATATTTGTTCATTTAGCAGAGTACCGATCAAAGTAATACTATTAATTCGGCAGTATCGACTATTCATCAAAAAATATAGATATTTTTAGAAAAAGTTTAAAGTTTTGATTGAAGTTAGCTATTTTTTAGACTCTTTGCAGTCAGACCATTAAGCTTGGTATGAAATTATCAGTTTGGGTAAATAATATTTCAAGAAAAACGACTTGGAAAATGCATTTATAAATATCAATAATAACCATGAGAATAAATGAGTGTACACATAAATAAAAATATCATCCAATATTCACATAATTAACTGCGTATTAGGGAATGATATGCTGACTTGTCATGTAAAAAAAACCTTATTGGGGCTAGTGTGCCTGTGTCTTTTTAATGGTTCGGCATTTTCGGAGATTCATCAGAATGATAAGTTGGAAAGCCCTCGACAGAAACTCGATGTAAATTTGAACAATGTATTTGCACCTGAAAAAAATCGCTATTCATTTTTACATATGCAGGAATTCTTACCGACAAGTACAATATGGACGGGAAATAAATCGATCTCGGAATTTAAATATGCTTCACAGCAATTAAACAATATCCCATTTCGCTTTATAAAACCGTCTACAAAACAGTCTGTGGAAACCAATCTGGAAAAGATGTTGGTTGATACCAATACGGATGGTTTTGTTGTCTTAAAAAATGGAAAAATTGTTGTTGAAAGATATCTAAATGGTCAAGATGCATCTACACGCCACCAAATGATGTCTGTCAGTAAGTCTATTTTTGGTTCTTTGACCGCAATGTTGATTGCAGAGGGAAAATTAAAAAGAAATGCAAAAGTAGCTGAATATATTCCAGAACTGAAAGATTCGGCATTTGGTGATGCAAGTGTTGATCAAGTGATGAATATGACGGTTGGGGTAAAATATTCAGAGGATTATTTATCTCCTCATTCAGAAATTGCTCAATACATTAAAAACCTGGGGTTAATGCCAGAACATGATGTATATAACAGTAAATTAGGCATACGAAATTTTTTACCTACCCTTAAAAAAGAAAAAGAGCATGGTACTACATTTCATTATGTTACTCCGATTAGTGATGTCATGTGCTGGTTAGCTGAACGTGCGTCAGGTATGACACCAACAGAATTGCTTGAAAAAAGCATTTGGCAAAAAATGGGGATGGAGCGTGATGCTTATGTTCTCGTTGATCCACAAGGAATAGCCAGTTGTGGTGGTGGGGTAAATGCAACAACTCGGGATATGGCTCGTTTTGGGCAAATGATCTTACAAAAAGGTCAATTCAATGGTCAGCAAATTTTACCTACTGAAGTCGTTGAGCGAATTGCTCAAGGTGGAGATGCAAAAGCCTATGCAAACAGTATGTATGCAAAAGAAGCCGTAACACCGAAAGGATCTAGTTATGTGGATCAATTTTGGTTTTTCAATAATCCTGAAAAGTCATTTAGCGCATGGGGAATAAATGGACAATGGATTTATGTCGACCCTAAACACAATGTCGTGATAGTGAAGCAATCGAGCCTGGATTTACCTGAGGATCATGATATTGAAGCCTATACGCTTGCGGCTTTTAGTGCGATAGCTGCTTCACTCGATAAATAAAATACAACCAGACGCAAGTGCAATTAAACAAGAACAGCACTTGCGTTATCATCATAAGCTATTGTCTTTAATCAAGGATGGTTAATTATGAAAATTACCCACTCATCTTCTGCTTGTTGAGTATCGATTCATCTACACAAATTTATGCAGCGAGTATGAATTAGTCTGGTCAATCTATTTTAGCATTTTTAGAAGATGGGCATTATGCAGAGGCAAGTATTACAGCTGTCTCTCCAGATATCTCGGGAAAAATTAGAAATAGACCTAATTTAGTCGCATCAGGAAGTTCTGATCTAGATACGGGCGACATGATAAAAGATATTCAATATTACAGTGCTGCCTTGAAGTTTCAGCTTTCACCTAAGGTCCCATTTGGTCTTCTTTATGACCAGCCTTTTGGTGCGAATACAGAATATCCTGTGAAAGTGAATAATACTTTTTTGGCTACTCAATATACCTTTGTTGGGACCAAAGCGAACGTTGAAACCCAAAAACATTACGACAATCATTGGTTTTCAACCGAACAAATATTTTCTTTCTGCAGGTCTTCGATATATAGGGTTTGGTGATGCTGTCGCACAAGATGGCAGATACTTTCTCCCTATGGAAGGGATCTCACAAATCGCAGAACAAGTTGATTTTAAAGGCAATACCGCGATGGTGTATGGGCTAAAAATCGGTTATAAATGTTGATCCATGTTCAGGTATAACAACATTTCATGATATAAATATGGACAGACTTTTCTCCCTTAGATGTTTATCCTGCATAATTTTTATTTTTAGTACATTCAGTCTGAAAATTGAAGATCATTTGATAAGATTTAATTGTTTACTTCAAGTTTACAGACTTTGATTGACCTAAATGAGTAGCCATATAGTTACATATTTTATGATTTTATATCCAGTAAAGTTATTTATATCCAACAATTTTACAATTCTAAATAACGAGTTCGACAAAATGAGTGAAGAACTGACATTACACTTTATTCATCCCTATATTTTTTAATTGATTAATGGAAAGTTCCTATGTTTTCAAACTATATCCATTCTTTTGCTTTATTTTTTTCTCTGCTCAATCCATTTTTAATGAGCATTTATATGATTGGGATGATTCGTCATACTGAAACTAAAATTTTCAACAAGAGTTTAGCTCAGGGTGCACTGATTGCTTATGTCGTATTTTTGCTTTTCGCATGGGGTGGAGAAGCCATCTTTAGTACGTATTTAAATGTCCGTTTCGAGTCATTTCAAATTTTTGGTGGACTTATTTTCTTGGTGATTGGCTATCGTTTTGTCTTTCAAGGTGCTGATACAATTGGCGAGATGAGAGGAACACCCGCACACTTGGCCAGTACCATGGCGATGCCGTTTATGATTGGTCCAGGCACAATTAGTGCGGCTGTTGTAACGGGTGTCAGTATGTCTTTCCTCGAGTCGGCACTCTTGATTGCATTCACTTTATTTATCAGTTGCGGGATTTTAATGATCATGAAATTCGGTCATGATCATTTACGTTACAGTCATGCCAAATATATTGACCGCTATTTTGATATTGTTGGGCGTTTATCGGCGCTTTTAATTGGAACCATTGCGATTGACATGATTGCAAATGGAATCATAGGATTGATTAATAAATACTGATTTTCAATGTGAATCCAATCAAAAAAAATTTATATTTCAGTATTGTTCGTTCTATTTTTCTTTCCATGAAGGAGATGGATGCAGGCTTTAGCTATCTTGTTTAGGACGAGATAAGTTGTACCAAGCAAGGATCTTTATGAGATGGCGAGTCCATTGTCGAATTTCATTTTCCATGTATGACTTCTTCAAGAACAGACTACAGATGATTAAGACTGATCAACAAGCGTTAAAATAGAGATGAAATCTGCTACAATCCACACAATTTCAAATTCCAACTTTTTCAGTTCAAGTACATATTTATCAATGTGTACATAACTGTGCACATATTGTAGATTTTTTATGTTTAAAGATCAGTTAGCTACAGAAGTAGCAGCGCGTAGGACTTTCGCGATTATTTCCCACCCCGATGCTGGTAAAACCACAATGACAGAAAAACTGTTGCTATGGGGTAAAGCAATTCAGGTTGCGGGAATGGTAAAAAGTCGTAAATCAGATCGTGCCGCGACATCTGACTGGATGGAAATGGAAAAAGAACGTGGGATTTCGATCACTACGTCTGTAATGCAGTTTCCCTATAAAAAACATGTCATTAATTTGCTCGATACGCCAGGACATGAAGACTTCTCGGAAGATACATACCGTACTTTAACTGCGGTTGACTCGGCGTTGATGGTGATTGATGGGGCAAAGGGTGTCGAAGAACGTACCATTAAATTGATGGAAGTGTGTCGTATGCGCGACACCCCGATTATTTCATTCGTCAACAAAATGGACCGTGAAATTCGTGAGCCATTAGAGTTGCTTGATGAAATTGAAAATGTGCTTAAAATCCGTTGTGTACCAATCACTTGGCCACTGGGTATGGGGCGTGATTTTGCAGGTGTATATAACATTCTTGAAGATAAGCTTTATCTTTACAAGGCAGGCTTTGGTTCAACCATTACAGATATTGAAGTGCGTGATGGTTATGACTATCCAGATATCCGTGACAAAGTGGGTGACTTGGCATTTGCGTCTTTTGAAGAATCATTGGAACTGGTCAAAATGGCCAATGATCCGCTTGATCCGGCAGAATTCTTGGCAGGACGACAAACACCGGTATTGTTTGGTACAGCTTTAGGAAACTTTGCCGTTGATCATGTGCTTGATGCATTTATCCAATGGGCACCGGAACCGAAAGCACATCCAACACATGAACGTACTGTTGAAGCCACTGAAGAAGGCTTCAGTGGCTTTGTTTTCAAAATTCAAGCCAATATGGATCCGAAGCATCGTGACCGTATTGCCTTTATGCGAATCTGTTCAGGCAAGTATGAAAAAGGTTTGAAAATGAATCATGTACGTATTGGTAAAGATGTACGTATCAGTGATGCATTAACTTTTCTTGCCGGCGAACGAGAGCAACTGGAAGAAGCGTGGCCGGGTGATATTATTGGTCTGCATAACCACGGTACGATTCAAATTGGAGATACCTTTACCTCAGGTGAAAATCTTCATTTCACAGGTATTCCGCACTTTGCACCAGAAATGTTCCGCCGTGTACGTCTCAAAGATCCTTTGAAATCTAAACAGCTGCAAAAAGGTTTGAAAGAGCTTTCTGAAGAAGGTGCGACACAGGTATTCATGCCCCAAATTAACAATGATTTAATTGTAGGCGCAGTAGGGGTGCTTCAATTTGATGTGGTTGCATACCGCTTGAAAGAAGAATACAAAGTGGATTGTATTTATGAGCCTGTGAATATCAATACTGTGCGCTGGGTATCTTGTGATGATGAAAAGAAATTCAATGAATTCAAGAAAAAAGCGCATGACCAGCTTTCAGTCGATGGTGGTGGTCATTTAACTTATCTTGCACCGAGCCGAGTGAATTTACAGCTGATGCAAGAGCGTTATCCTGATATTCAGTTCCGTGCGACGCGTGAACATTAAGTTTTGCTAACTTATTGCAAAATGTAAAAACAGCTTCCTAGTGAAGCTGTTTTTGTATCAAAATACAGTGCTTTTTGTCCAAAGGGATTTATACGGTGCAATATTCAAAAAAAATAATCACGGTGTTTTGTTTGAGTACTTTGGTTTTGGTGGCATGTGATTCAAAAAAAGATCAAGATAAAGATGGTTCAGTATTACAACCCAAACAACAAGCCGCAGAAGTTTTACCTTATTTAAATATTCAAGAAAGCAAAGCGGATTATGCATTGCCATTTTGCGAGAAAAAGAACTGCATTGAAATCGACATCCAAACCATTAAAACTCAAGATGCTTGGCTCAACCAATGGATCAGTAATAATCAGGCGAATGTGATTCAAGCGCAAATTGATTTAAAGCAGAGCATGACTTTACAGCAAGCAATTAATGCTTTTGTCAAAAAGTCAGATGCGTGGCAAGAAGAATTTCCAAAAAACAAAGCATTTGAATTACATATGCAAACCCGAATGGCATCACAACGTAATCAATATGTTTTACTTCAAGTCTCGGTCAACTCATTGCAAGCGGATGTCAGTATTCAGGAACGTCAATACTTTTTCGTCGCAGATCGTAAATTGAAAAAAAGTTTGAGCATTTTGGATGTGATTCAATCCAATCAACAAAATCAGTTGAATGCTTGGGTACAAGAAAAATATGCAGCATGGTTGGAAAAACAAAATTCCGATGTAAAAAAACATGCACCTAAAAAACTCTATTGGGGACAAGCAGATTGGTTTTTTGATGGAGAAGGTGTAGGTTTACACTATCGCGCCAATGAAATTGTAGAAGATGCAACTCAGCTGGATATTTATTTAAGTAAAGAACAAACGCAAAAAATACTTAAAGCAGAAGTATTTCAACATATGTTCTAATCTTGATGCCTGCAAAGCTGATCAGTAAAACTAAATTTTATCGACTATTCCATGATGTTGAATTGTCGATGAGGCGAACTTTCCTTTGAGTTTGTATACAGCATTGATGACCGGGTTTGAACATTAAATCAGCACATTGATAATGATAATAACGCTTCAATTTTCATACAAATTTTGATTGAGGATTGATACAGAGAAGAATAGGCTATCCCTTAGAGATATTGAAAAAATCTGAGCTTGGATTGTTGGATAGGTTTGTGAAATGTTGAATCAAAAAAATACCTTAGCACTTTCAATTTTGTTAATCACCTTGGGATTAGCAGCGTGTCAAAAACCAGACTCTAAAAAAGTAGAGCCAACAGTAGATGAAGCTGCTGCATCACAAGTCGCAGATACTTCACTGCTGTTACAAGGCGATAGAGAGAAATTAAAACTGAGTTTACCTGAGTGTGATGGAAAAACATGTCCTGAATTTTCAATTGAAAGACTGCAAAGTAACCAGCCTTTTGTAGATCGAGTGATTGACCAAGCAATTTTGGATAATCTCGATAAAATGTTGGATATTGCACAGTTGAGTAAAAAAGTTGCCGATCAACAGCAAGCCAGTTCACAAGCTTCAGCCAGTGAAGTAAATGTAGATAAAACAGCGACTCAGCAATTGCAAGATCGTGTTCAACCGTATGCAAACTCATTCTTGGCACTGGATAAAGAACTTAAGACATTGGGTGCAAGTGGTCAGATCACGATTAGTTTAAGTCCTAAAATATTGAATTCGGACAAGCCTTTAGCAACGGTTGTATTAAATAGCAGTAGCTACTTGGGGGGAGCACATGGATCATCTGCACAAACTTATTTTAATTTTGATTTGCTGACCAAGAAACAGGTTCAACTGGATCAAATTATTGAAACAAAGCAAAAAGCTAAATTTGAACAATTGGCACATGATGCGTTCAAAGCTTGGGTTGTTGATTCAAAACTTGCGGATAATGTGAGCGAGTATGAGCAAGTTTGGAAATTTCAATTATCCAATAATTTTTATCTGGGCAAACAAGGTTTGATTTTGCAGTATGGTGAATATGATATTGGTCCATATGTGGTGGGTTTACCTCGTTTAACCATTCCTTATGATCAATTAAACGGGATATTAAAACCGCAATATTTCCCGGCACAAATGCAGGTAGATCAACCGAATAGTTCTGCGCCGGCGGCTGACAGCAAAGCGAAATCATAATGTCATTGAGACTGTTTGATACCCATACGCATTTCGATGTTCCGGATTTTGATCAGGACCGGGAGACGTTGGCATATCAAGCAAAATTGGCTGGGGTTGAACATCTGGTTTTAATCGGGTTTTTAAAATCACGTTTTCAAGAATTGATTCATACTCATTACATACTGAACCAGTTAGAACAGGCACCGCGCAGCCATTTGGCACCGGGTTTGCATCCTTTCTATATTGAGCAGCATGATTCAGCACATCTCGATGCACTCGAACAGATTCTCCAAACAGAACAGTGTATCGCTGTTGGAGAAATCGGTTTAGATACTTTTTTGAGACAACATAAACAGCCTGAAATTTTGGCAAAGCAAAAGGCATTCTTTTCAGCGCAGATTGAACTTGCTCAACAGTTTGATCTGCCGATTCTTTTGCATATCCGTAAATCTCATGCCGATGTTCTGACGATGTTGAAACAACATCAGTTTCGAAATGGGGGAATTGCACATGCTTTCAGTGGTGGTGTAGAAGAAGCCAAAGCATTGATCAAGTTGGGATTTAAAATTGGGATCACAGGACAGATTACTCAGCCAAATGCCAAAAAACTCCATGCTGTGGTACAGGCAGTGGGAGCAGAACATCTCGTTCTAGAAACAGACTGTCCAGACATGACGCCTTTGTGCTGTCAGACATCTACACAACACCGAACACGTAATACGCCTGTCAATTTACCCTATGTTCTGCAAGGTTTGGCAGAAAGCTTAAACATGGAACTTTCGTTATTGGCAGATATTCTATGGAACAACTCCATGACATGTTTGAGGATGAATGAGGTTTGATAAGGACTTAAGTCCGCAATGACTTGGCATATGTTTGCTGAAAATATCTTGAGTAAATGGATCACCATACGTCACTGGACGTAGCCTAGCATCTCACTCAATTGAATAAAAATAACCAATTCACAACACCTAAAATAAATATTTGTCTTAGATTGAAAGAAGTACTCCAAGTAGCTCAATAAGAAATTAACGCCAAGCTGGAGGTTAACTCAATGGCAAAGTATGGTCGTATAAATAGTTTGAATTCTCTACACAACTTAAATGTTGGGAATGCAACATATAAAATTTTTAGTTTGAAACAAGCCCAATCTGAATTAGGTGATATTTCAAAACTGCCGAAATCACTCAAAGTACTGTTGGAAAATTTACTGAGATTTGAAGATGATCTCACGGTAAAGCGAAGTGACATTCAGGCTATTGTCGATTGGCAGAAAGATAAAACTTCAGATCAAGAAATCCAGTATCGACCAGCACGGGTCTTGATGCAGGACTTTACCGGAGTTCCAGCAGTTGTTGACTTGGCTGCGATGCGTGCTGCTGTTCAGGCTGCCCATAAAGATCCCAATTTAATTAATCCTTTATCACCTGTTGATTTGGTGATTGACCATTCGGTCATGGTAGATCATTTTGGGACAGACCAAGCCTTTGAAGAAAATGTTGAAATTGAAATGCAGCGTAATGGTGAACGTTATCAATTTTTGCGTTGGGGGCAATCATCCTTTGATAATTTTAGCGTTGTCCCACCGGGTACGGGGATCTGTCATCAGGTTAATCTAGAGTATCTGGCACAGGCTGTATGGTTAGGTGAAAGTGACGGAGAACAGTATGCTTTTCCGGACACCTTGGTGGGGACTGACTCACATACCACCATGATCAATGGTTTAGGTGTTCTGGGTTGGGGCGTTGGAGGTATTGAAGCCGAAGCCGCAATGTTGGGTCAACCGATTTCGATGCTGATTCCTGAAGTGATTGGTTTTAAATTAACAGGCAAATTACGTGAGGGAATCACAGCAACTGACCTAGTACTGACCATCACTCAAATGCTGCGTAAAAAAGGTGTAGTCGGGAAATTTGTTGAATTTTATGGTGATGGGCTTGCAGATTTACCATTGGCAGACCGCGCAACCATTGCCAATATGGCGCCTGAATATGGGGCAACTTGTGGCTTTTTCCCTATCGATGAAATCACGCTTGGCTATTTACGCTTGACGGGTCGTCAAGATGATCGTATTGCACTGGTTGAAGCCTACTGTAAAGAACAAGGGTTATGGCGCAATGCAGGAGATGAGCCTGTATTTACCGATACTTTGGCATTGGATATGAATACGGTTGAAGCCAGTGTTGCAGGACCAAAGCGCCCACAAGACCGTGTGGTATTGGCTGATATTCCAAAGACCTTTAGTGCACTGATGGAATTAGATCTTAAACCCGCCAAAATTGAGAAAGAACGCTTGGTGAATGAAGGGGGGGCTGGCGCAGCCATCGATTCTAAACAGTCTGCATTACAAAATGAAGAACCGCATTGTGTCATTGATGGTCAACGGTATCCATTGACCGATGGTGATGTGGTTATTTCTGCAATTACTTCATGTACCAATACATCGAATCCAAGTGTAATGCTGGCAGCGGGCTTATTGGCAAAAAAAGCCATAGAAAAAGGCTTACAGCGTAAGCCGTGGGTCAAAAGTTCTTTAGCACCGGGTTCCAAAGTCGTTACGGATTATTTAGAAGCAGCAGGATTACTGTCTTATCTGGATCAATTGGGCTATAACCTTGTGGGTTATGGCTGTACCACCTGCATTGGTAACTCTGGACCATTGCCTCAGCCTATAGAAGATGCGATTCAGTGCTATGACCTGAATGTCGCATCGGTACTTTCAGGAAACCGAAATTTTGAAGGCCGTGTACATCCTCTGGTAAAAACCAATTGGTTGGCTTCTCCACCGTTGGTGGTTGCCTTCGGATTATTCGGTAACATACGTCATGATATTACCACTACAGCACTGGGCGTTGATTCACAGGGGCAGTCAGTCTATCTAAAAGATATTTGGCCGACACAGACAGAGATTGATGCTGTACTCCAAAAAGTGAATACACAGATGTTCCATAAAGAATATGCTGCGGTATTTGATGGCGATAAGAAATGGCAGGCGATTCAGATTCCTGACTCTGAAACTTATGAATGGGATGAACGATCGACTTATATCCGTCATCCACCGTTCTTTGAAGGAATTGATCAGCCGCCAAAACCGATTCAAGACATTCTCAATGCTAATATCTTGGCTGTTTTAGGCGACTCAGTCACCACAGACCATATCTCACCGGCAGGGAATATTAAAAAGGACAGTCCAGCGGGGCGTTATTTACAAGCGCAGGGCGTGGATCAAAAAGACTTCAACTCATATGGCTCACGCCGCGGGAATCATGAAGTGATGATGCGAGGCACATTCGCCAATATTCGTATCAAAAATGAAATGTTGAATGGTGAAGAAGGCGGCAACACGCTGTATATCCCAACCGGTGAAAAACTGGCGATCTATGATGCTGCTATGAAGTATCAGCAAGAAGCCACCCCACTGGTGATCATTGCCGGTAAAGAGTACGGTACGGGTTCTTCACGAGACTGGGCGGCGAAAGGCACCAATCTTTTGGGAGTAAAGGCGGTCATTACCGAAAGTTTTGAGCGAATTCATCGTTCAAATCTAGTAGGAATGGGGGTACTGCCCTTGCAGTTTGTCGATGGACAGACCCGCCAATCATTAAATTTAACCGGACATGAACAGCTGTCTATTTATGGTTTATCTGATGATATACAACCTCATCAAACTTTAGAGGTTGAGGTTAAACGTGCAGATGGATCACAAGATCGTTTCAAAGTGTTATGCCGTATTGATACATTGAATGAAGTGGAATACTTTAAAGCAGGCGGGATCTTGCATTATGTACTGCGTAATTTAATCGCATCTTAGTTAAGCTATTCCTCAGGTTTTATATCGGTTCTCCAAGCCCTGTATACAGTACAGGGCTTTTTTTATTGCGTCCATGCAAGACACATTGCTGATAAATGAGTAAAATAGTGCGGTATTTTAGAGTTGATGCCAAACATGACTGACCATTCTACTGATGATGAATATGAACGCCGTTTTGCCGGTGTTGCCAAGATTTATGGAGACGATGCGTTTAGTCATTATGAAAAAAGTCATGTGATGGTGATTGGGATCGGTGGAGTGGGTTCATGGGCTGTGGAAGCCTTAGCCAGAACGGGGGTGGGTGAACTCACCCTTGTTGATATGGATGCTGTTGCCGCTTCAAATATCAACCGTCAATTGCCCGCGATGAGTTCAACTCTAGGGATGGAAAAGATTGAAGTCATGGCTGAACGCTGCCGTTCAATCAATCCACGGATCAAGATCAATTTGATAGATGATTATCTAAGTCCTGAAAATATCAAGGAAATCTTAGAAAAGACACCTGATATTATTTTAGATTGTATCGACGATGTTAAAGCAAAGTTTGTACTGATGTTACATTGCCGTTTTAATAAAATCCCGTTGATTGTTTCCGGTGGAGCGGGTGGAAAACTGGACCCTTTAAAGATTCGTGTAGCTGATTTGTCTAAGACAGAGCAAGACCCGATGCTGGCAAAACTACGTAGCCAGTTACGTGCCAAAGGTATTTGTAAGAAACCCAAAGAAAAATTTGGTATTACCTGTATTTATTCAATAGATAATCCATTTTCTAGCGCAGACGTATGTGCCAGTGCAGGTCTGCGCTGTGGCGGTTATGGATCAGCTGTTGTCGTGACATCCAGTTTTGCAATGGTTGCGGTTGCAGAAGTATTAAAAAAATTGGACCGTCTACAACCTGAAAAGTAATGCTTAAGCTGTCTTAATTGTTGCTTCAGTACATTTAAAAAACAGATGAATTCGGTTAAATTAACCTGATTCATCAGCAATAAAAGAGAATAATCAAAATGAGTTTTTTTAAGAAATTGTTTGGAAAACAACAACAACAGATACAAAACAATCAAAACCGTTATGCTGAATTTTGGCAATGGTTTCAGCAGCATCAACAGCATTTTCATCGAGTGGTTGATGAAATGAATCAAGACACCATTCAAAAAGATTTCTTTGATCAATTGTCTCCTGAATTGGAAAAGGTTCATGCTGGGATTTTTTTCCTAACAGGAATGTTCGATCAAGAGACTGCTGAGCTGATCTTGACGCCAGATGGTGTGATTTCCAATATTATCTTTGTTGGTGGCTGCTGCCCCTGAAATTGCAGGTTGGAAATTTACCGCACTGAAACCTGCCAGCGATATTCACCAGACCAGTATTGCTATGCACGGTCATGAATTTAGTCAAGAAACTTTATCTTTTTATCTGAGAGATCATGATGGATACCCTGATGAAATTGACCTCGTTGTCGTGCATGATCAATATAATGAAGAGCAAAAAGCCGAGTTTTTACAAGCAGTTTATATTTTTTTAGACAATTATTTAGGCGAATACGATTCAATCACTAAATTGGATCAGGTTTCAATACGCTGTCGACAGGATGCTGAAAAAGAATTGATGCCGATGGAGAGTTTAAAAAATATTTTAATTTTAAAAACGAGTGAAATTTCTCGTTTAGACAAAGTTATCCGAACGAATACAGATGAAGATGAATATATCAGCCTGCAAGGGGAAACGAATGAGGGCTTACCCCTGATTGCAGTTTTAAACAGTACTTTGCTGGATTGGGATCAAAAAGCGTCGCATCCATGGATGATGATTATTGAAATCACCTATGATGGTCAAAACTCGAGCGGTATGCCGCCTTCAAAACAATATGAACAACTTGAACATATAGAACAAGCATTATTGGCTGAGCTAAAAGACGTTGATGGTTATTTAAATATTGGTCGTGAAACTGGAAATCATTTAAGAACCATGTATTTTGCCGCTAAGGATTTTCGAAAACCGTCCAAAGTAATTGATCAAATTATTGAAAAATATAGCAACGATTTTGAAATTGAGGTCAGTATCTTTAAGGATAAATATTGGCGCTGCCTAAATAAATTTGGTCGATAGATTCGGAACTTATCTGATGCCATTCGAATCACAGTAGATTTAGCTTCAATTGATATATGGATATTGAATAAACATGTTTCTATGGGGAATCGTTTACACTTTAATCTTAGCCCGCTCATATTGTTCATTTTGATTGTAGTTGGAGTGGGTTACGGTTGTTATTCAACGGTTCGCCACGTTCAAGCAGTCAATCAATTGAATGAAGCACGAAAAGCCTTGAGTGATATAAGAACCGTGCTGATTTGGTCAAGTACCCAATATCCTCATAATGCGATAAAGACATGTAACTTTAAGAATATACAGCAAGCCAGTGCACAAGCCGAGTTTCAAAAAATAAACCAATTATTCGACTGGAAGGTGAGTATTCAACAGCAGACACAATATCTTGAACGTATTAAAGTCTTTGCACTAAATGACTTACAGACATGTATGATCAAAGTCTATTTTAAACATAATCATTCTGTCAGTGATGATCTTGCTGGCAGATATATTGCCTATCAATATGACCTAAAAAAAATAAAACCGAATGTTTGACCAATATAGAAAAATATTCTCTCGTAAAATTCCGTACCCGTTTATAAAGCAGCATTCCTAATACGAAACTACCTGAATAGCCATCAATGTGGTTTATCCCTCTAAGTTGAATGAGATCAGTTCGGAATGCTGTTCAGCCTATAGCGGGTTTATTTTTAATACATGATTGTGGTTAAAAAAACCAGCCCTTGTTGTTACTCGTTCAATGTGCCAGATCTGTTCAATCCTGCGACTCAATAAACGTTGATTGTTTAATCTCTTTTCCTGTTTGCTGAGTGATGAAACGGTCATAGCAACTCAATAAAAGAAACGCACCAATGATACTGATAAAAATCAAGATTTGTTTAGAGATACTCATTGCCTTTCTTCCTGGACGCTTACTTTTAAATTCAGTCTAGTGAAGTTTGTTGATCTAATCTAATATAGAAAAAAGAATGATTGATCTAATATTGAGATGAATATGGCAACACTCAAACAATTCCATTATCTGATTAAAATTGTTGAAGAAGGTGGATTTATTGCTGCTGCAGAAAAGTTGTTTATTGCCCAATCTGCGTTAAGTCGGCAAATGAAGCTTTTGGAAGAAGAAGTTGGTTTCGAAATTTTAGATCGTGGTGATAAGAAAATAAAGCTGACCAAAGCAGGGCAGTTCTTTTATTCCCAAGTTAAAAATAACCTACTCAACTTAAATCATATTATTGAAAACGCTAAAGATATTGCTAAAGGGCAACACCGCCTAATTAAGATTGCGCATTCAAGTACCATTACGATGAGTTTGGAAAAAATACAGTTGTTTGATCATGTCGCCAGACATCACAATATTAATTTTGAAATCAATAATATGTCTTCTGAAGATCAAGTGCTTGAATTGATAAAAGGTAACATTGATATTGGATTTTTTCGTCCCCCTATTTTAAATAGTTTGGATGGCTTAATCGTCACTCAATTATATGATGAACCCTTATATGTTGCTGTCCATCAACACCACCCTGTAGCGGAAAAAAGCACAGTTAAAATTCAGCAATTAAGACATGAAACCTTTGTATCAACGCCTCATGCAGAACGAGGTGGGCTGAGTTATCTGGTTGCTAATATTTGCCTGAGTGCAGGTTTTGCACCTCGGAAAGCCAGAATTCAATCTCGAAAAGTGTCGCAACTGCAATTGGTTGCAGCAAACATAGGTATCTGTATCGTTCCTGCCGAATTCAAAAATATATTACCAGAGCAGGTTAGATTGATTGCTTTGGATGTTGAGCATGCACGCTCTGATGTCTTTATGGCATGGAACAGTCATGCGGATGATGCAGTAGTGAAATGCGCAAAAGAATTAGCGATATGCTTTCAACATTGAACCTCGATAAAAAACGATAGGCTGTAAATGCATATCGTTTTTTTTTGACTGAGTCTGTTGGCTATTGAGATCAGTGAATTTAAACAGACTGTTCTCGAATATAATCTTCAGTTCGTTTCATTGCTTCTTTAATATTCACAATAGCAGTTTCGACATCGGCAAAAGTTTTGGCATTGCCACCACTTAAAGCTTGACGCCATTTACGTGCACCTGGCAGGTTTTGAAATAATCCAAGAATGTGACGAGTAATAATCGACAGTGGTGCACCCTCCTGCATCCGTTGAGCAATATAAGGCAACATTTGGTCGATAATCTCAAAACGATCAGGCAGATCTAAATTCCAAAGCTGTCCCAGTTCCGCTAATAGATAAGGATTATGATAAGCCTCACGACCGATCATGACGCCATCGACATGTTTTAAATGTGCTTGAGTTTCAGCAAAGGTTTTAACCCCACCATTGATTTCGATCAGCAACTCAGGGCGATCTTGCTTTAAGCGATAGACATCTTCATAACGCAGTGGAGGAATATCTCGGTTTTCTTTTGGAGATAAACCTTGTAGCAGAGCAATGCGGGCATGAACGATAAAATTATTGCATCCAGTTTTTGCAACAGTATCGACAAAATGCAGCATTTCTTCATAGGATTGCATGTCGTCAATGCCGATTCGATGTTTTACGGTGACTGGAATATCAACTGCGTGACGCATTTCAGCTATGCATTCAGCAACCAAATCCGGTTCAGCCATCAAACATGCACCAATTTTATTATTTTGCACACGGTCACTTGGGCAGCCCACATTTAAGTTGACTTCATCATAGCCCCAGTCTTGCGCCATCTTGGTACAAGTTGCGAGTTCTTTTGGGTTTGATCCGCCAAGTTGTAATACAATCGGATGCTCTTCATGGTTGTAATCCAAATGGCGATTTGCCCCACCATGGATAATAGCCCCTGTTGTGACCATTTCTGTGTATAGAATGATATTGGGATTAAATAAACGGGCAAAAAAACGATAGTCGCGAGTTGTCCAATCCATCATCGGTGCTACGCTGATTCTTGGATTACTAATGGCTTCAAGGT
This sequence comes from Acinetobacter sp. Res13-Abat-PEC15-P4-01, assembly GCF_015676285.1. Taxonomy (NCBI): domain Bacteria; kingdom Pseudomonadati; phylum Pseudomonadota; class Gammaproteobacteria; order Moraxellales; family Moraxellaceae; genus Acinetobacter; species Acinetobacter sp. Res13-Abat-PEC15-P4-01. Next base: position 52,092 of record NZ_JADAIN010000038.1, read on the forward strand.
TTTTGTTAATAGTCATTTAAAATCATACCTTTAAATCTAGTATTTGAATCTGCGTAAACGCATGGTAACACTTGTGAATGTAGGTTTTGCTGTTTGCATTTACACCGAATCTTACACCATAATGGAAAAAATAGTTCATGGTGTAAATTATGGGGTCTGTTACAGCTAGAAAAGGTGCAGATGGTAGTGTGAGTTACCGTGCTGCTATCCGTATCAATCGAAAGGGATATCCTGTCTACTCTGAAAGCAAAACGTTCCATTCAAAGAAAATGGCGGAAAACTGGCTTAAGAAAAGAGAAGTTGAGATTCAAGAAAATCCAGACATTTTGTTAGGCAAAGAGCAACTTATAGACCTAACTTTGGCAGATGCCATTGATAAATATTTGGAAGAAGTTGGGAGCGAGTACGGAAGGACGAAACGCTATTCTCTACTCTTAATTAAGAAATTTCCGATAGCGCGCAATATTATCACAAAAATAAAATCAGTACATTTGGCTGATCATGTTGCATTGAGAAAAGCTGGGATTCCTCACATGGATTTAGATCCAATTGCAACAAGTACACAGCAACATGAGCTGCTTCATATTCGTGGTGTCTTGGCTCATGCCGCCGTGATGTGGGATATAGATATTGATTTAAATAGTTTTGATAAAGCTACCGCACAACTGAGAAAAACCCGCCAAATCTCTTCTAGTAAGAAGAGGGATAGATTGCCAACCAATGCGGAATTAATAGCTTTAACAAAGTATTTTGTCGAGCGCTGGAAAATGAATAGGTATGGAACGAAGTACCCGATGCATTTAGTTATCTGGTTTGCCATCTTTTCTTGTAGACGTGAAGCAGAATTAACCCGTTTAAGTTTAGATGATTATGATCAGCATCATTCATCTTGGAAAGTTCATGATTTGAAAAATCCTAATGGCTCGAAAGGAAACCACAAGACATTTGATGTCTTAGAACCCTGCAAAACGATGATTGAACTTTTAATGGATCATGAGGTTCGTAGCAGAATGCTTAAGTTAGGCCACAATGAAAATCTACTTTTACCTTTGAATCCGAAGAGTTTAGGCAAAGAGTTTCGTGAGGCTTGTAAGATGTTGGGAATTGAAGACTTGCGTTTTCACGATTTAAGGCATGAAGGATGTACTAGACTTGCAGAGCAAAGCTTTACTATTCCTGAAATTCAAAAAGTAAGTTTGCATGATTCTTGGAGCAGTTTGCAGCGTTATGTTTCTGTCAAAGCCAGAAGAGATGTTATGCAGTTGGAAGAGGTGCTACGCCTCATTGATGAAACGTAGCAAAGTCTTTTGAGGCTTCTGAATATTGTTTATCTAAAACATCAGCAAGATCATTAAGATGCACCAGAAAGGGTGCACGCTTGCTTTTATCTATTTTGAACACTGAGAAAGGAAACTCGCAATTATTTGCCTTTCTCAATGCTTCAGCTTTACTTAAATGAGGATAATAGTCACTGACTATTGTCATCAAGTCAACTGCCATAGAGCGATATTTCATGAATAAGTAATCAACTGTTTCTAGCTTAATTGCAGCTCCCATATTTACTATTCCTTTAGCTTTAATTGGTAGAAGTTGCCTGTGTAACTCTTCCATTCGAAACATATGCCATTTGCTTTATAGCTGTAAAACTCCAAGTGAGTGTGCAGTAAATCGAGCTTCTTTTTCCATTCTTTCAGAGCTAAGCCATTACCCATATAACAGTTTAGCGATGTGATACTTGGTTCTAGATAAAAGCTAGAATTTAAAAGTTCAGCTTTGACCATATCGACCCAAAGTGTTTTTAAATAAGGTTGATAGTCTTCTTCAGTTTCAACCAAATAAACCAGAATTTGGCCAATTATATTTCCGTGAATGCTTTTTATTACACGCCACTGTATATCACACAGCTTTTGATGGAAGACAGGAGCTGCATGGATATTTTTTAGATATGCTTTTAGAGCCTTAATAGCATTTTTCTCATTAGAACTTACAGGCTCCGTACTGAGTAAAGTAGGGTAGGTCCAAAGCGGTAGCTCAAGCTGATAGCAAGCCAGTTCTTGATTCTTGTTCAATAATTGGCTGAAATACTTTTTCTGTCGGTTGGTTTGTTCTCTGATTGGGGTCACTCTTTTAACTAGTCTTAGAGCACATTTGTTGTACGTAAGGGCAAATTTAATGCGAGTAACAGTGTTCAGGAAATATTCTGGACCTAAAAACATGTGATTTCCACAGAGAAATTGTTCATGCACAGGATTGGATACTTCTTCAAAAATTACTTGAATATAATGATTGAGCTCCAAAGACTGATCGATACTTAGGCGCAGCTGAGCGATGGAAGGTAGTAAATTGAAAAATGCTATACATTCTGAGCTTAGTTTCGTTTGTTTCTTATCCGTAAATGTCTTAAAAGAGTCTTGTTCCATGCGGATAAGAGCTTTCTGCACAGAGGTTAAAACTTCAACTTCGTTCTGATCAACTGAGTGATAAAAAGGGCTTAGTTTCAACTGTGGCATGTTGGACCAATTATTAGTTAAAAGAGTAATAGCTTGATTCATTGTGTATTCCTAAAGTATTCGTGAAGTTTAAATTTTTGCTGGACGTCCAAGGTTTTTGCGCGTACTACGTGTACGGCCAGTATCAAAAGTTTTTTTGTTCACAATACTCTTGTGCACAATGAACTGATCTTTCTTACAGAAATATCTAATAACTACATTCAACAAGCGATCAAATTTAATATGGTCATTCCGTTCTAACCGACCAACCACAATGTCTTTGTAATGCTTCAGATACTTTGTAGAATGACAATTGAAGTAGCAGTTTTTACCTCCAATCGTTTTATCCCACATTTCACCGATCATTTGAGCAAGCTTGATGTCATGACTGTGTTTTCTACCACATAGAAATATGATCAAATGGTAGTGGAATGATTTTGCAAAACCATATTCAAGCTTCCAGATATAGCCATTGAGTTTCAATAATCTACTTCTTCTCATTTTCTGGGTGAAACGATCAAAGTTATGCTTCAACTCGGGAACATCAATATTCTTGAGTTCTGGTGGAAGGCATAAATCCAAACGGATAACGACTAAGCGTCCATGATCACTTCGTAATTCAGAAAGATATTTTTCTGCGCTTTTAAAGTGATTGGAGGCACGCCTAACCCGTATTCGAATTGCTTCTTTGAAAACAGAGCCATGGATATTCTTATACACTTCAAAATTCATTTGATTAAGGATTTCAGCAATAGTAACTTGTTTGAAATTTCCGCTCTCGTCTTGGATTGTGATCTTTGCAGATGGTGCATTCCATAAATTTATCAGATCAAATCGGTAAGACCAGAACTTGCTCACAGCATCTATAACACAATTGTAATGTTCGCTTTTATAGTCGCCTTCACTAATATCTTCAGACATGAAGATTTGCTTGTAGTAATTACAAAGCGTTGAATCCGTAACAAAGAATCTTTGTGATGATGTCAGAGATTCGTGTTTGAAATACAAAAAACATTCATCTCTAGAGCTAATTCTTTGTGTGATCCATAAACAAACAAAATGTAAGTACATAGGCTTATCCTCAGGTAGTACCTGAGGAGAGCCTTTTTCCTGGTTATGTGTGAACAAGCTATCTTTTAAGGTTAAGGTGTGATGCTTATCCAAGATCTTTGAGGCATTACCATGATTAGCCTCAAAGATGTCTAGGTCTTCGTCTAAAGACACAATATTGGGTCTTTTCAAAGGAGTAATTGGTTTTCTTACTCTGTGATGAGTTGGATGGGCTAATACTCCCATGTAGGGTCTCCTTGTATATCTAATATTATTTAGATATAACTCATAGTTAATTGATGGTTGTTCTTATAAAGTATTGATTAATATTTATTAATCATATAGGTACCACAATGGGAGACGTCCCATTTCAGACCACCTGTAGTAGTGATATATGGAGAGATGCAGGTGAAACTGGCTAGATGGTGTCCAAAAATCAGTGAAATGATATTGCCGAAAATTTGGCTTATGGCTAGCGACCAATGTGGTAATTTTTTAAGTTGAAACATCTTAATGTTCCTCAAAACTAGAAGTGGGTTAGTTGGTATGAGCTAGTTTGTTGTTCTGAGGGTGAAAAATGTATCCATCCAGATTTTTATGTTTTAGTTATTGATATATAAGGGGTTAAAATTTGGCTACTGAGAAAACCTATACACACGCTGTTTTTTCTATTGCTGATCCAGTGGTAAAAAGTCATATTGAACAAGCAATTTATGCCTGTAAATTTAGGATCAGATTTCCTGCTTTTTATGACTTTTTGGTTGAAAAAAAAACTGTAATTAAGAATCAGTTGTTTGTGTCGGTGAAAGAGAAATATAAGCTTTATAATCCTGAGATTACTGACGAAGAGCTTGAACAAAATGTTGAATTTATTTTGGAAGAAAGAAGACTCTTGGACAATGCTATGGGTTTCCTGCAAACGGGTAAGCTTTTATTACCAGATATTTTTCTTGTTTCAAATGAAATCATGACTATTGAAGAAATACGACAGCTATTTTATGAAGTTTCTATGGACTTCTGGAATGCTGTAGATACGATTCTTTACCCTGATTCTGGAGCTCTGGGGCGACTAAAGATTTTATCTTATCTGAATGAAAATGGCTTTTATCTTCCGAATCTATTTCCTCAGCTTGGTCTAGAAGATCTTTTTTTTAACTTTCTACCGATTCACTTATCTTACGGTAAGTTCAATAGTAGTAAGGATCCTCAGAGTTCTACTGGGCTACCCAGCACTAAAGAAAGTTACGAAATTCTGAAGCCCCTATTCTCTCATGCGTCTCCATTGTATTTTGATTCCTCATCATATCTGGATTACAACGCTAAAGTTGATCAAGAACTTACATCGACCCACTTTGTACTTCAAATGAGTTTGAATGAGGCGCCAGATAATTTGCCTTATATATTGAGAAATTTCTTAATCAATTATCAATCAAGAAGATTGGACTTTATGAGAAATGGAAATAACAATGAATATAATGCTGCTGATATCAATGAAATAAATAAGCTGACTGATGTAGCGAATGAGGTTTTATCTATTTTAGATAAGTTTTCAAATCAGCGAATTGGAAATCGCAAAGAAATTTATTCTCTCGGTTATGATGCAGTTCTAAATGCCATCCTTGCACTTTATTTTATTAACTATCATTTTAATCTTATTTTTGCAGATCAAGACTTAACTTTTATTGACCTTGAACATGCTGTCAGTTTGGTCAATGACACCTCAGGTAAGAGGCAGAAAGATGACCACTTGAACAATGAGTACGTTTATGGCGAACCTCTAGCTTTTGGTAAAAGCTATGAGTCATTTATTAATAAGTTAGAGAAGGTTTTTCTAAATTTAGAAGAGTTTCAAGTATCGATCTCTCCTCCAAATAGAGGTAAGCGTAAGATATCGAATATTCAAATTACACTTAAAGAAAGTATTTTACCTTCTTTAAAATCTTCTAAAAAAAGTAGACCTCAGACCAAAAATTTAAACATCAGTAGTTTGAAAAAGACAATACGTGAATTTCTAAAGAAAAGAGTTCCAGAGGTTGAAACTGTAATACAGTTCTAGGCTTCGGAGCTATATTTTCAACTGCTGCACCCCTTTGGAAATGCTTATTCAAACCTTACTTTGTGATGTGTAATTCCTTACAGTATTACACATCGTATGTAGAAATTAACCTATCTGGAATGCGTAAGTACCATTGGCAGTACTGATACTGACCTCACGAATATATTCAGCTTTACAGCGTGGGTAAGCGAGCGCAACTGAGCCATAACGCATGTTGCTATAGTCATACATTCTGGTTACCCCACAATTACCACGATTGACTTGAATGCCTGTGATGGTCGTAGGCGCATCATTGAGTGAGATGATGTCAATTTTGTCAATATAGCCAGTCATTGAGCCTTGAGATTCAGCACGATAAACCTTAATGTCGAATTCTTCCTGTACTGGTCGATTCTCTGTAATCGGTTCAAGGGCGGGATTAGCATATTCCTGTTCATTGGTTTCTGCTTGAGGCACACTGACCTCTAATTCACTAAGATCAGTCTCAAGGATACGTTTGGTTTCTGGATCAACTTCTGTTTGTTCTTGTTGAGCTGATTTAGCTTGTTCCGCTTTATGGGATGGGCTACATCCACCTAGCAAGGACATTAACAAAGCTGAAAGTAGAAAGGGCTTCATGTTCGGCATGACAACCTCCTAAAATGTTTTCTGCTCTTTAATTCCAAGGAATTTTGATATTTTGCGCTGATCAAGAAGCTGGATCGAAGAGCAGAAGTTTAAGCGTAATGGGATTGACCTTTATCGAGCTGACTTATTCTCGAGGTAGAGCAGAACAGCCATGCCTTGTGCATAGATGCGCTCATCTGCCTTAGAGCTATCACCGCCTTTGAAAAAAACGGCATCACCTGCATTTGCTAAGGCAATGGCACGATTAGAATTCAGTGTGAAACCTTTCCAGAGCCCATAGCCATCCCCATCTTTGGCATAAGCTTTCACATTGATTCCATCCATCTTGAAATTGTTGGGGATAGATTGCCAATCCTTTGCCAGGGCATAGAAGGCATTACATTGGGTATTGCCCTTACAGCGTTTAACCTGCGGTGCTGATTGAGGGTTAGTGTAGATTTTGCTCATACTCCCCACATCCGCATGACTCAGGGTTACGCCGAGTAGTCCGATGATGAGTGTCCCACCTTGTAAAAAACGATTGATATGTCTGTTCATAAACAAAGAATCCTGATTATTGTTGTTGAATCGGTTATTGCTTTATTACGGTTAGTTAAACATTGAGATCGGCCAGACGATGGCTTTACCCAAGTTATAGGCATAGCTACGATCTGCTGTGGCACTGCAACCTTTTAAGTAGGCTGAGAACAGCAGGGCAATCACAATATAAATCCCGATTAGATAATGTTTGATTTGCATGCTGAACTCCTAGCGTGACTGACAGGCTTGAGCAGCACGAAGCATTTGCTCGGTAAAGTCCCGTGGTAGATCGAGTTGGCTCACATTCTGTTGCCCCAGCTTTTCCATCACATCAGGTGAATAATGTGCTTCCAACTTGTCATAGACACAGGAACAGGTGGAACGATCTGTGCCACCAGATTGACAGCCAACATTGAAGTCACGTTTGGATTTGCTTTCACAACCTGTCATAGCAACAGCTGTCAGCAGTACAGCACCCATAAAGGGTAGACGATAAAAAAGAGACATGATGATTCTCGTCATTAAAGAGGATGATCGATGCCTGACTTATAAATAGGTGTAACTATGGATTGCTTGGTTTATTGCGGTGGTTGTTTATTCCAGCCCGCTAATGCCATCAATATATAGAACAGGATCACTAAGGCCACAAAACCCAGAAAAGCAGGGCCAAGCCAGATCACGACACCAATAATTAAAATCAGACGTGCAAAAATCTTCACAGTCGAAGCAAAGGAATGCTGTACGACCTGAATAGACGAGATGGAATTGGAATAAAGCTAAATGCTAAAAAAGAAACAGTCATGATTGACTCCTTGGAATTAAGAAGTTCTACCGCATCACTGCTAAATAATGGTGGCAGAACGAAAAGGGGTTAGCAGACTGGGATCCAAGGAACCAGCACACCCGGAGGTGTCCCCCTTCCGTCCTACCATAAAGAAAAAAGGGGGACGAGAGAGTTCCCAAAAAATAGTCGAAACTATTTTTTGTCCGGATCAACGGTCTGCTAAAACCGACTGACGATGTAGGTCAGCAAGCCCATCATAATCATAACAATTTCATAGGTCAATTCGATTTGCCCTGATGTTTTGTACAACTCAGTAAAAAATGAACAAGCATACGATTCCAAATTATTTCAAATACATATTACTGAAATGAAGTAACGCCAAGCAGGGTCCTAATGAGGTCTGCAACGGCGTTTTAAACAGTCATTTCAAACATTGGAGAAACACCATGTCGTATCTGGATAACGAGGAAGAAATCTATAACCCACGCTTTCGTGAAGCCCAACCTTTGCAACTGAGCCTTGCCAGTGCCCCCACGACTTTGGCCGTGCTAGGTATGAGCTTAGCCAAGTCGATGGGATTCTCACCACTGATTGGTGGTGTTGCTGGCGCAGCATTAGGTGGGGTGATTTTAGTGCTGGCAGATCAAACCCGATCCAATATCAGCACAGCTAAATACTGAGTACGCAATTAACAACAGAATTAAAGGACATATCTTATGGCACATTTAGTTGAAACAATGGCATTCACTGGACAAACCCCTTGGCATGGTTTAGGCAATCAACTGACACCAAACCAACCGCTAGAGGTATGGGCAGAGCAGGCAGGGATGGACTGGCAGATTGAATCTTCTGATGTCAGTTATATGGCACAAAACCATCGAGGGCAGAGCATCATTATGCCTTTTGAAGAACAGCGCGTTTTATACCGTTCAGATACCCATGCACCATTATCCGTAGTCAGTCAGCGCTTTCAGGAAGTCCAGCCGACGGAAATTCTGGAGTTCTATCGAGACCTCACAGAACAATCAGGCTTTGAACTGGAAACCGCAGGCGTACTCAAAGGCGGCAAGAAATTCTGGGCCTTGGCGAAGACTGGACAGACCTCAGCCTTAAAAGGCAAGGATGTCAGCAACGGCTACATTTTATTGGCAACTGCCTGCGATGGAACATTGGCAACGACAGCACAGTTCACCAGCATTCGAGTGGTGTGTAATAACACCTTAGCTATTGCTTTACGTGGTCAGCAAGGGAGTGCAGGCATAGTCAAAGTTCCGCATAGTACCCGATTTGATGCAGAGAAAGTCAAGCAGCAACTGGGTATCTCAGTCCGTGCATGGGATGAACACATGTATGAAATGAAACAACTGAGTCAGCGTAAGGTGACTCAACAAGAAGCGGCGGCCTACTTTGATGCAGTATTTAACAATACCAGTCTGAGTATGGCAGAACAGGATGAAAGCATCATTCAGTTTTATCGAAATGCAGCGATGCCCAAGCAAACACAGCCATCCAGATCAGACAATAAAACCGAACCGAATGGACGAGCCATGTCTAAAGTCATGACCATGTTTAACGGACATGGACGAGGGGCAGAACTCAGTTCAGCCAAAGACACAGCGTATGGTTTACTGTGTGCAATTACCGAGTTCTGTGATCATGAACGTCGAGCTATGAGTACGGATCATCGTTTAGATTCTGCATGGTTTGGGGCAGGTGCAGCGATTAAACAACGAGGTCTTGAACAAGCTTTAAGAATGGTGGTTTAAACAGACCCATTATTTCTTCAGCTTTATTTAAGCTCTCTATTTTAATTTAACTTTTAGGTAAAACATCAAGCAGCAAAACCCTTTTCGCCACGTCACCCCCGACGTGGCTTTTTTTATGCCCAAAATTCAGCTTTTACGATTTTACCGATACAGGAATATTTATTATGAATAGTCATACTCATATTCAAAACACTTTAAATCATCCACCTTTACAACCGTATCCCATCAAGATTGAAACTGAACATAAAGTTGAGGTGGGCACACGAACCAAGAAAACGCCAAAGAAAACCAGTCAACTACCCGCAGCCAAACGTCTTGCCAACACCAAAAAACTGAACTACCAACAATGGCTGGAGGTGAGAAAACAGGGCATTGGCAGCAGTGATGCGGCAACGGCCTGTGGACTCAATCCCTATATGTCGATGTTGGAGCTGTGGATGATCAAGACAGGTCGGATGCAGCAAAACATTGAAGACGAAAGTGCAGGCTATGCACCTTTATATTGGGGCAAGCAGTTGGAACCATTGGTGGCGCAATACTACAGCATGCATACCAATCATAAAGTCCGTCGGGTTAATGCCGTGCTACAGCACCCTGACGAAGACAAACACTTCATGTTGGCTAACTTGGACTATGCCGTGGTGGGTCATAAAGAAGTCCAGATATTGGAGTGTAAAACAGTAGGTGAATATGGTTCAAAGCTATGGCGGGATGGTGTACCGCTTTATGTTTTATGCCAGGTACAACATCAACTGGCAGTCACAGGAAAACAGGCAGCCCATATTTGTGCTCTGATTTGTGGACATGAAACCCGAATCTTTAAAGTCACACGCAGTGAAACAGTGATTAAATACATTGTGGATGCAGAGCGTTACTTCTGGGAATGTGTAGAAAATGATGTACCACCTGATGTCGATGCATCTGAATCAGCAGCTAAAGCGCTACAACTTTTATATCCAGCCCATATACCACTGAGCACTACGGATCTATCTGAGGATGTCACAGCCAATCAGTGCTTTGAGCAACTACTGCAACAACGACATTTGCTGGAACAACACCAGATCAGTTTTGATCAGTTGAAGCATCAAATCCAAATCAAGATGCAGGACTCAGAACGAGCCATATTTAAGGCGGGTTCAGTTACGTGGAAGAAATCTAAAGATTCAGTTCGCTTAGACAGTAAAGCTTTACTGGAACAGCATCCTGAGTTTCTACAACAGTTCCCACAAAACAAACAGGGCACACGTAGATTTCAGATTTATAAAGATGCTGATTAATCCAACCGAATTAGCCTAAGCAAATCCTTCTGAATTTCTATAACACTTCCCCAAATCCCATTTCATCAAAAAAGCGCAAAACAGCCCCCGTCGCCAGCAAGTACCGTGAAGTACTTACTGACGACTAAATGGACTGTTCTGCGCAGAATTTATGCATTTAAAAATGTTTGCTTCTTACACATATCAAAGGGGCAATCGTCAAAAATTACCGCAGAGGAAAACAACATGATTAAAGGTTTAGCAATCACGCCACCCGTATTAGGTCGTATCAGTATTGGTAAGATCGTCGAGAAAAATGGCAAGCGTGTCCCTGAAAAGGACGATCAATTTACCATTACCAGCCAAATCCAAAACAAAGATGGTTGGGTGAAACATCCATTGGATGAACAGTTACGCGCTAAGGCACCTAATCAAAACCAAAAGCTTAGAAGTATTCCAATACGGATGATCTTTAATGATCCTGAACTAAGCCTAAGAGCAGAATACACTTTGTTTGATCGTCAAACAGGGCGACCAATATGTACGGGTAATGGCGAAACCTGTCAGCGACTCGGACAAAATGGCATTGAACAACACCCATGTCCATCACCTGATTTATGTCCGTTGGCACAGGGTGGACTGTGTAAACCTTACGGCAGGCTGTATGTAAACTTGGATGAATCGGATGAGCTAGGGACGTTCATCTTTAGGACTACAGGTTTCAATAGCATTCGTACCTTAGCTGCACGGCTTCGTTATTACCATGCGGCTTCAGGTGACTTACTCTCATGTTTGCCTCTGCAACTGACTTTAAGGGGTAAGAGCACGACGCAGAGCTATCGCACTCCAATTTATTACGTGGACTTAACCTTACGTGATGGAATCAATCTACAAGAAGCCATTACTTCGGCCAAGCAGATTAATGAAACAAGTAAAGCGGCAGGGTTTTATCAGGAAGCATTGGATCATGTGGCAAGACAGGGCTATGGTAATACTAGTTTTGAGATGGACGGTGAAGAGGGCTTAGATATTGTTGAGGAGTTTTATGCAGATGAGTCTAGACCAGAGCAGAATGGACAAAGTCATGTTCAGGATATTCAGAAAGGTTTGCAGCAGTCGGTACAAGCTCTCAACTAAAATGAGTTTAATTAGAAAAGAGTATTCGTACTCTTTTTTTTTGCAGTTTTGGTAATAGATTCGAACATATTCATTCTTGAATGTTGAAGAGATGGATTTACTTTAATAAAGCTTTTTAGTATTTTGTTAACAAATCAGTAGTATGTCCATCGCCATGCGTTCAAGTAGGTTGTCTAAGCTTATACTCGCATTTGTCCTGTTTTTGTTTACGATAACAATTACGGGGATTCATGCGTGGGCGCCTGTCTTACTTGAAAATATAGAACACCAACATGAATTAAGCATTGTTGTGGAAGATGATGCCTCTAGTAATTGGTCTTTGCAGCACTCAGGTGATTCTTTTACAAGTACTATTGATCATGATGTAGAAACACACACTTGGAAGAATTTTGATGAGCCAATCTATCATCACTCAGTAAAACCAATTTCTTCTGATAGTGATCTAAGCATAGATCCAGTCTTTATTCTGAGTTTCGCACTTCCACTAGTTTTATTCTTTTTCCAGCTTTTTGAAAAGCCTGTTTATCGAGCCTTTTTAAAGCGGCGATCCCCTCTAATATTTAGTAATTCTTATACCTACTCTAAAGACTTAATAGTCCTACGTAATTGATCTCTCTATACAAAAATTAATTTTAATTTTTTTGTATAGGTAAAGTCATGTCTAAAAAATATCAGATATTTCTTACCTGTGGATTTGTAGCAACAGCAGCAAATGTATTCGCAGAAACGAATTATGCTGAACTACAAAAGCAGGTAATCGCAAGTGATGCTGTACTCAATAGCTTACAGCAGTCCGAGCAAGCTTATGAAATCAATCAAAAGTTTGCTGGTAGATTAAATAATCCAACTTTCAATGTGGAGTTGGATAATCTCGGTAATTCTAAACTGAAGGATTTGGATGGCCCAACAACCTTATTGGGACTGTCACAAGAGATTCCTCTTAGTAATAAACTTTCCTTGAGAAAACAGATTGCGAGTTTTCAAGGTGATCGTAATCAGTTCGAAATAGCAAAGCGTCAGGCTGAACTCAAAGCAGATTTAAGAATCTGTATGGCGAACTGGTACGTAGCTACTCAGCGTGCTGAAATTTATTCTTCTGAGAGTAAATTGAATGCCAGACAAGCTAACGTTCTTTCCGAACGGCTTAAGTACGGGCGAGTAATTCCTTCCGATGCTCAACTAAGCATAGCACTTTCTTCTGAATCGAAATTGCGCCATCAAAATGAAGTGAAGAAGATTCAGTTCCAGAAAAATCTATGCACTAAGTTCACTTCCAACCTGCCAAGTAATGCATTGGAGGTTCCGCTAAGCTTTAATTTCACAAACAAAATAAGTTTGTCTGAGCAAGAAGCAACGCTGAGTTCAAAACTGAAAAAGACTCAGTTTGAACTGGTCCGTAAAGAAGCAATACCTGATATTACTTTGGGAGTCGGGGTTAGGAACTACCAAGAAACCAATGACAAAGTTTTCCAAGTTTCGACGTCAATACCTCTCAATATCTTTAATCGAAATAAGGGCAATATTGCGATTGCTCAAGCAGATCATACGAAAGCAGAAACACAGTCTGTGCTTGTGAGTCGTAACTCTAAAATTGAATTGGAAAACAAATCTATTGAGGTTTCCAATTTAATTGATGCGATTAAGCAATACGATCAAACCGTTTTGCCCGCAACAAATGAAAGTCTGCGAATTGCAGAGATGGGTTACCAAGCAGGGAAAAACTCTTTACTTGAGTTCAATAACATCAAGCAAATTTGGCTAGACAAACATCTTGCTCGATTCGATTTGTGGTTGGCTTTGCAGACAGAAATTGCAGAAGTCGAGCGCAACTACATTACTCATTTAGATCAAGAATAAGGGCAAGAATATGAATAAACAAACCAATACATTTATTGCAACTGGTGTCGTTGCCTTACTTATCGTCTTATGTGCTATTGCTTGGTATAAAACTGGTAATAAGACACAAGTGAGTGGACATAGTGAGGTCGCCGAAGAAAAAGTAGCTGTAGCTGGAGATGAGAAAGGACCTCACGGTGGTCGTTTGTATCGAGATGGAGATTTCTCTGCTGAGGTTAAGATATTTGAAGAAGGAGTGGAACCACACCTCCGTGTTTATGGGTATTTGAAAGACAAGCCGCTTAAACCTGAAGACTTAAAAGCGAATATATACATTAAGCGTTTAGATGCTGAGCAGAATATTCAATTTAAACCAGAGAGTGATTACTTGATTGGAAATGAAATTGTCTATGAGCCACATTCGTTTCTAATGGTTGTAAATGTCGATTATCAAGGGAAAAAACATACTTGGAAGTGGGATACGAAAGAAGGTCGTGTCACCATGTTAGACAGTAGTATTAAGAGCAGTGGTTTAGAGCTCCTAAAAGTTGAACCAATGATGTTTGAAAATGCTTTGGAACTGAAAGGTGAATTGAAGTTTCCTGATAATTTTGAAAGCCTTGTTGCACCAAAAGCTAGTGGAACACTGATAAAAACCTACCGTAATATTGGGGATAAAGTAAGTCAAGGAGACTTACTTGCTGTTGTCCAAAGCCAAGATTTAATTCGTTTGAATGCGGATCGTAAAGTTGCTTTGGATACTCTACAGTTTGCTCGCCAAAAAATGGAACAAGAACGAGCATTATGGCAAAAGCGCGTATCACCTGAGATTGATTATATTTCTGCAAAGAGAGATTTTGATGCTGCTCAAACTCGTGCAAATGAGTTGAATAACTTAATAAGCTCTTATGGCGGTTCAGGTAATGGAACAGTTGAAGTTCGTGCAGCAATGTCTGGAACAATATTAGAAATCCTTGGTGCTGTTGGATCTAATGTAAGCGCTTCAACCCCTATTTTTAAAATCGCAAATACTTCGCAACTCTTGGCGGTAGTAAATGTTCCTGCTGACAAACTTAATGCTATAAACCCTACAAACAGAGTCAAAGTTAAACCTCAAAGTCCGACAGGCACAGAAGAGGCATTGGGCAAGATCAAATATATTAGTGATGTCATCGATACTAAAACACGTACAGCGCAGGTATTTATTGAGATACCAAATCAGTTTAAGTGGCGTTCTGGACAGTTAATCACGGCTCAAATTTTTGAAAATCAAAGTCAAAAGCCAATGGTTGTACGTGAAGATGCGTTACAGAATTTTCGTGATTGGGACGTGGTATTCATTCGTGTTGGTAACGATTTTGAAGCTCGACCTTTGGAGCTTGGCGATAAATACAATGGGTATGTGGAAGTTAAATCTGGATTACGAATAGGACAGGTTTATGCCGCAGGAAATTCATATCTTTTAAAAGCAGAGCTAGGTAAATCTGGCGCTACTCATGACCATTAAGGGGGGTAGCGAATATGTTTGATCAGATTGTTAAACTCTCGATTAAGAATCGTTGGCTTGTACTCATCGTATTCCTATTTGTTGGTGCATTGGGGGCTTATAACTATTTTAAGCTACCAATTGATGCTGTTCCAGATATTACGAATGTACAAGTTCAGATTAATAGTGAAGCTCAAGGACTCTCTCCAATGGAGATGGAGTCTCAGGTGACTTATCCTATTGAAACGGCTTTGGCTGGTATTCCAAATTTAGACTATACCCGATCAGTCTCTCGGTATGGCCTGTCACAAGTGACGGCAATTTTCAAAGAAGGGACGGATATTTATTTTGCCCGACAATTAGTGAATGAGAAGCTACAAGGGGTGACACCAAATCTTCCCGTTGGAATTTCAACTTCTATGGGGCCTGTTTCTACAGGACTTGGCGAAATCTTCATGTATACCGTTGAAAATGCCAAGAATAATCCTAATCCACTTTCACCAACAGAATTACGTACCTTACAAGACTGGGTAATTAAACCTCAGCTTCGAAATGTAGAAGGTGTTAATGAAATCAATACCATTGGTGGTTATCTCAAACAATTTGTAGTTCAACCTGATTATGCTTATTTACGTAGCATAGGGCTGGATCAGAAGGTGATTTTAGAGGCTATCTCTAAGAACAGCATGAATAAAGGCTCGGGGTATATTGAGAAAAATGGTGAACAGTATTTAATTCGTTCTGATTCTCAAATTAACTCGATTGAGCAAATCCAGAATATCCCGATTACGACGAGCAATGGTTATATCCTCAGATTGAAAGATGTTGCCAAAATATCTATTGGTCACGAATTACGTACAGGTGCCGCAACTAAAGATGGGCAAGAAATTGTACTGGGTACAGCATTCATGCTTATCGGTGAGAACTCACGAAATGTTGCTCATGCGGTAGATCAAAAGCTACAGCAAGTTCAAAAATCATTACCAGAAGGTGTAGAAGCAAAAGCTGTCTATAACCGTACAACTTTGGTTGATGCAACGATACAGACGGTGAAAAAGAATCTTTTAGAAGGTGCGATTCTGGTAATCGTTGTTCTGTTTGTATTTCTTGGTCATTTCCGTGCTGCGCTGATTACAGCTCTAGTTATTCCATTATCCATGCTGATGACAATCACAGGTATGGTGAACCAAGAAATTAGTGCCAACCTTATGAGTCTTGGAGCACTAGACTTCGGGATTATTGTAGATGGTGCTGTTGTAATTGTTGAGGCTTCCTTAGCAAAGTTGGCAATTAAACAAAAAGAGCTAGGGCGAGTTTTAACAAGGCAAGAACGCTTTACGACTGTGTTTGAGGCGACTAAAGAATCCCGCAAAGCGATTCTCTATGGTCAATTGATCATTATCTTGGTGTATCTACCTGTAATGACTCTGACTGGTGTTGAAGGAAAGATGTTTACACCAATGGCTGCAACAGTGGTTATGGCTTTAGTGGCAGCAATGATTCTTTCAATTACATTTGTCCCTGCAATGGTGGCATTGGTCACTACCGGTGAAATTAAAGAAGAAGAGTCAAAAATCGTCCATGGCATCAAAAGATTTTATAACCCAATTTTAGATTGGTCTTTAAATCACAGATATTTGCTAATTGCTTTTGTCTCTATTTTCTTTGTTTTTAGTGCAAGTCTTTCGACTCGTTTAGGCTCAGAGTTTATACCTTCCTTGGATGAGGGAGATGTAGCACTGCATGCCTTGCGTATTCCTGGCACATCGTTGACTCAAGCAATTGAAATGCAATACGCGTTAGAAAAAGAGATTAAGAAAATTCCAGAAGTTCAGACTATTTTTGCCAAAGTGGGGACTGCTGAAATTGCGACTGATCCTGTTCCACCTAACGTTGCAGATAACTTTGTCATGCTGAAACCTCGTAGTCAGTGGCCTAATCCTGATAAGGAAAAGTCTGCGGTTGTTGCTGAAATTGAACGTGTAGCTAAGGGCGTATATGGAAACAATTATGAGTTTACACAGCCAATTCAAATGCGTTTTAACGAACTTATTTCAGGTGTCCGAACAGATGTTGCCGTAAAAATTTATGGTGATGATTTGGAACAGTTACTTGAATCAGCAAACGCTGCCGCTAAGATTTTAGAGGGAGTCAATGGTACTGCTGACCTTAAAGTCGAACAGATGTCTGGTTTACCCATGGTTTCTGTTGAGCTGAAAAAAGACATGATTGCCAACTATGGGCTTGATGCAGAGGATGTACAAAAACAGGTTTCTAGTCTAATTACAGGCGAGACAGCAGGTAAGGTGTTTGAAGGAGATCGAAAGTTCGACATTGTGGTACGCATGGACCAAAACTCGGTAACAGACCTAGAGAAGCTTTATCAGATTCCTGTGAGTTTAGCTGATGGTTCGAGTATTCTTTTATCGGAATTGATCGAGTTAAAAAATGTTCAAGGACCAAACCAGATTTCTCGCGAAAATGGTAAACGTCGTATCGTCATTACAGCAAATGTTCGTGGAACTGATATTGGTAGTTACATTTCAGAAGCACAATCTAAGCTGAATGCTGATTTTAAATTACCAGATGGTTATTGGTTGACTTGGGGCGGTACGTTTGAGCAAATGGAATCTGCTTCAAATCGTCTTATGGTTGTAGTACCGATTGCTTTAATTCTGATCTTTGCCATGATCTATATGGCTTTAGGTAATATTAGAAACAGTATCTTGGTTTTCACAGGTGTGCCATTTGCACTAACAGGTGGTGTGATTGCTTTAGCACTACGTGATATTCCATTCTCAATTTCTGCGGCTGTGGGTTTTATTGCCTTATCGGGTGTTGCTGTGCTGAATGGCTTGGTTCTTGTCTCAGCCATTCAACGACTTAGAATTCAAGGTGAAAGTGTCATTGATGCAGTGAAACACGGTGCAATGGAAAGACTCCGTCCTGTGTTGATTACAGCTTTGGTCGCTTCATTAGGTTTTATTCCGATGGCCTTAAACGTAGGCATTGGCTCTGAAGTTCAGCGCCCGATTGCAACTGTTGTTATCGGTGGGATTATTTCATCGACTTTACTTACTTTGATTATTTTGCCGACCTTATATGTGTGGTTTAACCAAGGTAGGTCAAGAAAATCAAACGATGCCACTGAACAGGTAGTTTAGGGACATCTTTAATGACAAATATATTGCGAGATAAACAAAGCAAACTTGTGATGATGTGGCTAGTCTGCATGATCAGTCTCGCTTTATGTTTACACTTTAATGAGCATGTAACTGAAAATGAATTTCAGAGACACGTTTCAATTGATGCAATTCACTCTCACCACCATGAGATAAGCCAACAACATTCACATAGTCACCAAGATAATTACTATGAACATTTTGTTGGCTATGACGCACTTAAATCGACCGTTTTAGCCCATCTCTTAAAGGGGATATCGATTCTAGATTGGTCAAAAGAATATGTTTATCTGATGGTGAGTCGTATTTTTAAACCGCCCAAAAAGTTAATGGATTTTCAATTCATTTTAAATTTTGGAGTTTGATATACATGCAAATTATTGCTTCACACATTGTGAAATTAAGTGCTTACATAAAGCTATTACTTGCTTTATTCATTACATTGGTAAGTCCTACACTTTTTGCTCATGGAGTAGCAGAAGGTGATAAGGGCTATATTCAAGAAATTTATGGCGTTCATGTAATTCCATTCATCTATTTGGGTGCGAAGCATATGGTCACTGGATATGACCATCTATTATTTCTTGTTGGCATTATCTTCTTTTTATATCGAATGAAAGATATCGGCTTATACGTCAGCCTATTTGCACTTGGGCATTCGATTACGATGCTGGTAGGTGTTTATTACAACATCTCGATAAACGCCTACATCATTGATGCAATCATTGGTTTTTCAATTGTTTATAAGGCTCTTGATAACTTGGGGGCTTATCAACGTTGGTTTGGTTTTCAACCAAACACGAAAATCGCGACTTTAATTTTTGGTCTGATTCATGGTTTTGGACTCGCAGTAAAAATTCAGGAATATGAAGTTCCGAGTGATGGACTGTTGGCAAATTTAATCTCATTCAATATTGGGGTTGAATTAGGTCAGTTTATGGCTCTGTGCATCATCTTGTTATTAATGACGTTTTGGAGAAAGACACCTTATTTCTTTAAAACAGCTTATCAAAGCAATGTCTTCCTCATGTTCCTCGGTTTTTTGCTTGTTGGCTATCAACTTACTGGCTTCATTACTCAATAAGGATCTAAATTATGTATAACTCTGAAATTCCAAAAGATATCGAATTACCTTCATCAAAAAAGTTAATTAAATCAACAGCAATTGCTGCCGTAAGTGCCGTTGTTGTGCTAGTTACCTGTGTCATGCCTGCGGAGTATGCAATTGATCCGACAGGTATGGGTAAAGTGCTTGGTTTAACGAAAATGGGAGAAATCAAACAATCACTAGCTGAAGAGTCAGAAAATGGTATCAATGCTGCACAGGCAGTGAATAGTGTTGAACAAATATCAGTAGAAACTTCGACTCAAACGGCAGCTGATAATGCTCAAATGATTATGCCTGCTATTAATAAAGAGAGCATTAGTATTGAGCTTAAACCGGGCCAAGCAACCGAAGTGAAACTGACAATGCCACAAAGTGCAAGTGTCAACTTTGATTGGAAAGCAGTAGGAGGCGGTCTTAACTATGATACTCATGGTGATCCAGTGAATGCTCCTAAAGGGTTCTATCATGGCTATGGCAAAGGAAAGAATGAGACAACTCAGCAGGGCGTCTTAAAGGCAGCTTTTGATGGCAAACATGGTTGGTTCTGGCGTAACCGTACTGAAAATCCAGTGACTGTAACTCTACTTGTAGAAGGGCAGTTTAGTGAAATGAAGAAAGTCTTTTAAGTTTTGATCAATCTCCTTGGAATATTATTCCAAGGAGATTGAATTGCTAAAGAAGTCAGGTTCTAAAAGGAATCCATAAGATGCTAGAAGTACTAAAAAACACAACATATCGGCATTTGTTTTTGGCCCAAGTAATAGCACTAATCGGAACGGGGTTAATCACAATCGCCCTAGCTTTACAGGCCTACGATATTGCAAAGGGAGAAGCAGCCCAAGTTCTCGGTATTGCATTGGCAATTAAGATGATTGCTTATATCGGTGTAGCACCTATAGCATCTGCATTTGCTGAGAGATTACCAAGAAAACAAGTATTGGTTGGACTAGATGTTATTCGAGCATTAACAGCATTGTGTCTACCGTTTGTGACGCAAATTTGGCAAATTTATATTCTCATTTTTATTTTGCAATCCGCTTCTGCTGCATTTACACCAACATTTCAGGCAATGATTCCAGATGTTCTTCCAGAAGAAAAAGACTATACCAATGCTTTGTCATTGTCTCGCTTAGCCTATGATTTGGAAAATATTATCAGTCCAATGCTGGCAGGTTTCTTACTCACTGTCATGAGCTACCATAATCTGTTTTTAGGAACAGTATTAGGTTTTATCGGTTCGGCTTTGTTTGTGGTAAGTGCGAAATTACCAGTTGCAAAAGTACCTGCGTTTAAAGGTGTTTATAGCCGTATTAAGCAGGGAGCTAAAATTTATTTTAATACGCCTAGACTTAAAGCATTGCTTGCTCTCAATTTAGCAATTGCGTCAGCAAGCGCTGTAGTGATTGTAAATACCGTGGTATTGGTTCAATCGACATTTAAGCTAACTGAAAATGCGACTACTTGGGCTTTTGGTTTATTTGGATTTGGTTCAATGCTTTCGGCTTTCATTTTGCCTAAGATATTGGATAAGTTCCCAGATCGATCAGTGATGTTGACGGGAACAACAATTCTTGTAATTGGGCTGTTAAGTGGTTATTTCATTACATCTTATAATGGTTTGCTTGCACTTTGGTTTGTGCTTGGTATTGGATATTCTGTTTCACAAACACCTACAGGCCGTTTGATTCGAAAATCTGCATCGAGTGAGAATAGGACTTCTTTATTCGCAGCGCAATTTGCGTTTTCACATGCTTGCTGGTTAGTGACTTATCCCTTGGTTGGATGGCTCAGTACTAACATAGGAACATTACAAACTTTTATACCGATGGCAGTGATTGCAACGATTTCTTTATTACTTGCAATGCGTTTGTGGCCATCACAGGATGAGGCTCTTTTACCACACAGTCATGATGATTTATCTCCAGATCATGAGCATTTGAAGCAGCATCGAATCAATGGAGTACACGTCCATGAATATGTTATTGATGACTATCATGAAAAGTGGCCTAAATAATTCTTTTTTCGACTAATGACTTAGAAAGATTCCGTTTATTTGTTGTACAATTCTAATCTTGTTTTATTATTCAATAAAAAAGGGGAACAACATGAAAAAACTAATCTTGGTATGTTTAATGGGGCTTGCGGTAACAAATGCTTTTGCTCATTCAGGTGGTACTGATTCTTCAGGCTGCCACACGAATAGCAAGACAGGGGATCGTCACTGCCACTAATGATAGAAATGAGTAGAACATTTTGTTCTACTCATTTTGAATAACGATCTAATAATAATAAATACTGTTTCATTTCTTCTTCGTCAAAATTTTGATCCCCTTTCAATACATGTTCTCTTAAATGTTGTTCAAGAAGTTGCTGCATTAACCCATTAACAGCACCTTTAATTGCTGCAACTTGTTGTAATACTTCAAGACAAGAACTTTCAGGTAATAATAATGACTTTTCTACAGAAGTAACTTGTCCTTGAATCCGCTTGATGCGATTAAGTATTTTTTTATCTTGATGCAAATGAGACATGATTTTTCCTAAAAAAAATATATACTGGGGGGAGTATCTTGGAAAGATAAAATTTATGCAACTTCATAGTAACTTAGATCGTCGTCATTCTCATCAATTCGATGAAGGAAATCCTTTAGCACAAAAGAAAATACTGATTGCGACAATTCTTACAGCAATCATGATGGTACTAGAGATATTTGGGGGGTGGATTTTTAATTCGATGGCCTTACTCGCAGATGGCTGGCATATGAGTTCACATATGGTTGCTCTCGGCTTAGCTTATTTCGCATATCGAATGGCTCGACATTATGCTCATGATCAGCGATTTAGTTTTGGTACTTGGAAAATTGAGATTCTAGCAGGGTACAGTAGTGCTATTTTACTTATGGTTGTAGCACTTTTAATGGGTATTCAATCTATTGATCGATTAATGAATCCCGTGAATATTCATTACAATGAGGCAATACCAATTGCAATTGTTGGTTTATTGGTAAACTTGGTTTGTGCATGGTTATTACATGACGGAGGCCACCACCATCACCACGAGCATGATCATCACCATGAACACGACCATCACCACGACCATCATGACTTAAATCAAAAGGCGGCGTTTCTGCATGTAGTAGCTGATGCTGTGACTTCTGTATTGGCAATTGTTGCATTGTTTGCGGGGAAATATTTCGGTTGGAGTTTCTTAGATGCATTATTAGGTGTAGTTGGAGCTATTCTTGTCGCTAGATGGTCATGGGGATTATTAAATGAGACAGGGAAGACACTACTCGATGCGGAAATGTCTCACCCTGTGGTTGAAGAAATCAAAGAGGTTATTGAAGAGTTTCCTCAAGTTAATATTACTGATTTACATGTTTGGAAAGTTGGTAGAGGCAAGTTTTCTTGCATCTTGGCCTTAGAGAGTACAGGTGTAGATTTAACACCAGATGTAGTGAAACAAGCACTCTCTATCCATGAAGAAATTGTGCATGCAAGTGTTGAAATACATTTTATTTAGTGAATCAAGTGGAGCCGTTTAAGGCTCCACTTAGGGTTATGCGCCAATATATAGAATTAAACCGCATAGTGCTGAAGCTAGAATGACATACATTACTTTAACCTCGAAATGAAATAAGGCAATAAATGCAGCAATTGCGATGAAAGCAGCTTCATAATTGAAAGGATGGCTGAATCCGTGTGGCCACATGACATGATAACCAAAGAAAAGTGCAAGATTTAAAATTACGCCAACAACAGCGGCAGTGATTGCTGTTAACGGGGCGGTAAATTTTAATTCATTATGAGTCGATTCGATAATCGGGGCGCCAGCAAGAATAAAAATGAAAGAAAAGAGGAATGTAAACCAAGTAACTATGATGGCACCAATTGCCCCAGCCAAGAATAAATGTTCATTTCCGAGTAATGCATGATTAAAGCCACCTAAGAAACCAACAAATGCAACCACCATAATCAGAGGACCTGGGGTACTTTCACCTAGTGCGAGGCCATCAATCATCTGAGTTGGGCTCAACCAACCATAAAAATTGACTGCACCTTGATATACATAAGGCAATACCGCATATGCTCCCCCAAAGGTTAGGAGTGCTGCTTTGGTAAAGAACCATGCCATTTGGGTATACGAATGATCCCATCCCAGAGTTAGGCTTAGACCTAGGATTGGGGTAAACCATAAAACTGCACCTATTAAAATTATTTTCCCAAGATGTTTCCAGCTAAAAACAGCATGTGCTGGTGTAGGTGTATCATCATCGATGATAGCGGGGCCATAATCTTTTTTACTTTGTTGGTGTGAACCACCACCTGCAAATAGGGTTGGATATTTCTTACTGGCAAAATAACCAATGGCAGCAGCAGCGAAAACGATCAGCGGAAAAGGTAAGTTAAATGCAAAGATTGCGATGAATGCAAGTGCAGCAATCCCCCATAAGAACTTATTCTTTAATGATCGACTACCTATCCGATAAGTCGCGTGAAAAACGATAGCAACTACCGCAGGCTTGATTCCATAAAAGAGTCCAGCAATGATAGGCACATCAGCAAACTTTACATAGATCCAAGAAAGACCAATAAGGATAAATAGTGAAGGTAGAACAAATAAAACACCTGCGACGATACCACCTATAGTTCTATGCATTAACCAACCGATATAGGTTGCTAATTGTTGTGCTTCAGGCCCTGGCAACAACATGCAATAGTTCAAAGCGTGTAAAAAACGCTTCTCAGAAATCCAACTTTTTTGTTCAACGAGTTCTTGGTGCATAACAGCAATTTGTCCTGCTGGGCCGCCAAAACTTATGAACCCCAATTTTAGCCAAAACAGAAATGCTTGCCAAAATGAAATCGGTTGTATCTCTTGTTCTGGTTGTACAACGAGTTCTTGTTCCATGATTATTCTCTTGATAGGTTGGCATATAAGCCATCGAAAATATGATTCGATAATGCAAATAGTTGATCATCATCACTTATCTGACTGCGAACACCTTGAATGACTTTTTCAATACCTACCGCTTCGGGAGGCTCAATTCCCCCTACATCTAGGTAATGAACAATTTCAGCAATTTTCTTTAGCGCGGGTGTTTCTAAATTAAAACTGTGTATAAGAACCTCAAAGGTCACCCAGTGATCGATGTGACTGAAAGTTGCACCATCGAAATCGAATCCTAAAGCTTCTTCTGGACATTCACTTGGTGTTTCTAACCAAATAAATGTAGGAGTTGAATCAATAAAAGTCTTGATTAGCCATGCAGAGGCTAGGCGATCAATCCAAGGTCTTTTACGAGTTGCCCATACTTTGTTTTGATAACTATTTATATCTAAAAGTTGAATATGTGCTTGTATCGCTTGAGGCTCATTCACTTCACCAAGACGTGCTATTGAAAGCTCTAGAGCAGAAAGTTCATTTAGTACCTGTGCTTGAGTCTCATCGGGGTAATAGTCAATTTCTACGAGTGCATCGATACTTTTTCTTAATTTACGGATTTGCTTGAGCAGCTCTTTCTTTTCATCTTTAGACTCACGATCTCTTAACTCAGAGAGTTGTTTATAGAGGACATCGTATTCTTCTTTTCGACTGAAGAAAGGAGCTAATTCAAGGTTTAAAGGTTGCTCCGCATGGAATACATACGCAGAGCCTTGCTCTGAAATAACGTCACTTGCAATAGGATCAAATTTCTCGCTATGAGAAATAGGAAGCAAATACACACCATCTCTAAGGATTGCGGCTCCACTTGCTTTAAGAGAACGCCATACTCTCATACGTGTAGATGTGTTCTGTGTAGGCAGAGAGGATATGAGTAATGATATTTTCATGTTGTATACTCAACTTATTTGTTGAATATGTAACATTTATTTAAGGTGGATACAAATATGAAGAACCGATTTCTTATATTAGAAAAGATATTAAGATGAACGAGAGTGTTTAATTAATTGAGGGAGCAGAAAAATTTAGTATGTTTATTTCTAGTTTGAAGCTTTCTGTAATGACTATAATTTTGTAGTAATAAAAAAAGAGAACTATAGAAGTTCTCTTTTTAAATAAATTTTAGTCCAAAACTGTCAATTGACTTCGGCGCCTTAGAGCCTCTAAATTTTGATATTTAGATACTAGATTAAAGGTAAGGTTGCTAACCTCGACTAGATTGAGACATAGATCATTTGTTAGTTTAGACAGATCAAAGTTTTCTTGAGCTAATGCTTGAAAAACCTTATCGAGTAAAAGAGAGGATTCATGACTAATCGGGTTAGGCTCATTATTTCGCCCCCTTTGAGCTAATTGTTTATAAATACTTGTGGCATTCCAATCTGTAATAATTCCTAGCTTATTATAACGATAAGTTAAAGCAGCAGCAGAAACTTGCCAAATCTCTTTTTTCGATAAAATACTTTTTAACGATGGGATTCTTAATGGATCTGCAAGTAGGCTTCTACGTGGCATTAAAAATGCAGAAGCAAAAGCATTTGCTTCTTGTTCTACGTGGATACCCTCAATTATTCCGTGCTTATGCATAACTAAATGGCCTAGCTCATGTGCTAAGTCAAATCGACATCTTTCGGCAGTCCTTGATGTATTGAGAAAGATAAATGGGCGACCACTTGTCCATCTACAACATGCATCTACGTCTTGTGCTTCGTCTGTAAGAGAAAAAACCCGAATACCTTTTGATTCCAAAAGTGCAATCAAATTTGGAATTGGTTGTTCACCTAACCCCCAAGCTTTTCTTACAGTATCTGCACATGCTTCAGGGTAAGAATATTCAAGATAAAAATTGATTTCACCTTCATTGGCTTCATCGATTGATTCAATAGTGGCTATAGAAAAGTCACTTCTTAATTCATGCAAGTCGGGTACATTCGGATGAGGTAACTCAAAATTTTGATCAATCCAATCACTTATCATTTCAGCTAAAATAGTTTGGCTGATTGCCATATCTCTTTTTTTAGCTGTCATTTTACTGAGAGCTCTAAAGCTTACGGATTCTGCTTGAATCTTCTCTACGTCATTTCCATAAAAGAAGCTGAGGGGAAAATCAAGAATCTCAGCCGCTTTTTCTAAAGTTTTTTCATCAATCTCTTGGTTGTTATACCAGTTTGAAACAGTTCTATCGGTTACTTTTAAACGATGAGCCAAATCTCTCTTAGTCAAACCTCGACGTTGACGAGCGAGATCGAAACGACCCATATTAAACATAATGTTGCCTCTTAAGCATTTTTGCGTCTGATTTCAAAGTCAATCGACGGCGAAGTTGGTGCAGGGGAACGAATACTATCAAATTCAGACTCAGGATCGAAACTAATTTCTTTTAGAATAATTCTTTCATGATATTCGGCAAAGAATTTACCGTTATCAGTAAGCTTTGATGGACATGATAGCTCACTTCTAATAATTTTATTTTTATAATCAATATAGTACATCAAAACCCAACACCACGTATCTATAGCTGAATGTACAGTTAACATATCACCATGTAATTGGGCATTGGCAATTCTTGAAAACATGCTTCCTTTAGGGTTTCTGTTCCTAGCAACTTTTTCTATTTTTAAACTGTCTGTATTAGATGGAACTTGTCCCTTCAATCCAACACACGCATTTCCTGCCATAAAGCTAATTAAAATGCCTAACTTTTCATTACGGACCCATTCAGAGTTACCTTGAGTATATTTTGAATAACCTTTAGACAATAATCGCTCTCTTAGAAAAGCTGTTCCTTCAGCAAAATGTCTATAGCCGCCATAAATTTTAGGGTGATTGCCCGTTGTTTCGTTTCTAGCGGAAAAACCATCTTCTATAACTCCAAGTAACACTTTCGAGTCACAGTTAAACACTTCCTTTAATCTATTTTGGGCGTGAAGTGGATCATCAATTGTTAAGTATAATGGTTGCATCAAGTTAGCTCTAATAAATTATCGTTTATTTATAATACATATTTTGGGGTTGAAAAAATAGAAATGATCATAGTTTTTGGTTGGAAAAATAGAAATTAAATTGTATCAAGATTTATATAGAGTAGTAAGGACTTTTGAAAGCTAGGACATAATTGTGGATAATTCATGAGGTTGTTAGCATCTGAAGAGGTGTTTTTTATATTCAAAAGAGCGATTGATTAAAAGTTATCTATTAGAAAACTCTACACCAATTTTACACCGAAATTAATTTTTTTAATCTTAATATTTTGATTTTTATTGTTATTTATAATTTTGTTGTCCAATCCATCATCGGGGCAACCGAAATACGAGGCGTTAGAGATTGGAGCTCAGACATAAAGTAAACCTGAAAAAAATAAAAAAACGAAGAATGGATTATACGTACTTTATTTTAAAATCAATAGTGATCCCCAAAGATAGCGTTTGTAAAATAAATTAACAGTTTGTTGCTGGGGAATATTTTAGAGAAGTAGAAAATGATTTATTTATACTCATTAAAGAGTTATCTGTTTTACCAAACTGATAAAATAAAATGGTACCTTGAATAAGAAGATCGCCTGAAGAAAACGAATGCTGTTTGTCTTAGAAAAAGTGAGGAGTATTTAACAGTAGAACAATGAGCAAATAGTCGCCATATAGAATTAAAGCCTGTATTTAGATACGGATTGTCACAGCATATTTTCAAGATTTTGAAAATTATGAAGAAAAGATGATTTTTTATTAGGTTCCAATTCTTGCATATGGAGTATCATGTCTCTTCCCCATAACTCTCTCATTATATAAACTTAAAAATAATAACCAATATTAACATTGACTTGATTTTCCCACTGGTTGCTTCCACCTGCTGCAAGACTCTGGCTATAACTACTTCCGCCGATATACGGACTATTTTTTCCAAATAACCATTCGGCTGCAATATATAGATTTTTCTTATAGGTAAATGCTGAACCGAATACCAATTGGCTGGAATCTAAAAATGCTTTTTTTGATTTGTCATATAGGCTGTAATGCATATATACATTGAAATCATTAACATCATTTATATTAAATGCGGGGATTTTGTAGTTTAAATCTAAACTGTAGAGTATGCCTTTATTGGCGACATTGAAGGTTCCATCATAGGCGCCAAAAGTAGTCTGATCATAGGGAGTATCAATATGATTGAACAAGCTGACGAACTTCAGCCCTAGGCGATCTTTATTTATACCATAGTGCAAAGCGTAGATTTCTCTATACCCATCTTTATCTTCAGCCAGTTTTGACTTTAACCGAGAATAGTATCCAGAGACCCCATAGTTGGATGACCAATTTTCATACTGTTGAGAATAGTTAAGCTGTAAAGCCAAAGCATCTTGTTCTTTATAAGATGTACCATTGTCTAGGTTTTCATCGGCAGGAATGATTTGATTGGAATAGTAGGTACCCTGACTTGTTCCTTTCCCTTTCCAGGGATTGCTTGCATAGTAAGCCGCATAAATTTCGTAACGGTCTTGTTTATAATGATATTTGGCGCCGACACGATATAAATCTTCAATTCCTGCGATATAAGCCAGCGACTCAATAATGGTACTGGTGTAATAGGGCTGAAGACCAATAGGAACTTGATTCAAACCGACTTGAACGGATTGCCGTGAATCTACCGCATATTCAAGATAGGCTTTTTTAGTGAAGTTAATATCGCCAATATGCTGGGTATAGTCATAGGGATATGCGCCACCTAAAAATCAAGGTTGACTATGGCAGTATCAAAACTTAACTTCCGGATATCTCGATCTGGATCATAATCAAAGCGCATACGTACAGCTCTGCCAAGTTCTATACGGTTTTGGACGCTTTGAGTGTTATCCGCTATTTCATCAGCATCACTCGGCGTACTCATCAGTGTGCATGTACAAAGCAAGAATAGGGCAGAAAAAGTTTTAAATTGAAATGTTTGCGTCGGTAAAGCACAGCTCATCCATGCTGATGTATTGAATAAAGTTGGCATATTTCGTCCTTAAATATGTTGGATATGCCTTTAAATGACAAGACATATCTACTTAATAAATCGAGTTTTTTTAAATTGTATTTTTAATTTTCAGTGCAATTTTCCCGACTAAATCCAGTTTAATCGGGAGGGGGAGTCGCTTGTTACTCAACAGGTTTGTCATAAAAAAAGGTTTTAATAATTGCAAGCAGTTGCAGCATAAAAATAAACAGCACACAGAAGCCGCCACAAACCGCTAAATATTTAATGCCATCAATCCCTTGGCTACCACCGCCGAATGCACTCATGATGATTGCAATTGAACCAATCAGTACACCCCAGATAATACGTTGATACGATGGAGCTTCTTCACCAATAGGTACATTCTTGCTGCACATACCTGCAATTGTGGTGGTGATGCTGTTTGCAGCCACGGCTGAAGAAAACAATGTTAAAACAAGGATCAGCGGTACAATGACAATACCTAATTTAAATGGAAGGTGTTGTAAGAAAGCCCATAGTCCAGAAACTGCACCATTGTCTTTAATGATTTGAACTAAATCTAATGCGCCACTTTGTTGTAAGTAAAGTGATGTGCCACCCCAAACTGAAAACCAGATGAGGGCAAAGCAAGAAGGTAGAATCCAGTTGACGATAATGAATTCTTTTAAAGTACGACCATATGCAATCAGCGCGAGGAACATTCCCATCAATGGCGCATAAGCAACCCATACTGCCCAATCGAATAAAGTCCACCATTGTGTTAAGGCAGGACCGCCAATATCAATTGGATCAAGCCCCCAGAGAAAGAAGTTGTCTAACCAAATTGCCATGCCTGCGGTGGATGATCGAAGAATGTAAAATGTAGGTCCTGTAATGAATAAAAGAATCAGCAAGAAATATAAAACTTTGGATTTAATGCTCGCTAAGATTTTAAAACCTTTGTCTAAACCCAGATAAGAAGAAAAGGTAAATAAAAAGGTGGTCAATGCACCAAGGAATACCCATAGAATCGTGGTGGCATGATACCCATAAGCGACTTTGAGCCCTGTCACAACAACAGTTAAACCTGTACCCAAGCCTGATGCCAGGCTTAAAACAATCGCCATCGTTGCGAGGACATCAATGAAATCTGCAATAATCCGATTCTGTGCGTATTTTCCCAGTAATGGTTCCAGAGTTGCTGCAACAGATAAGCCCTTTTTCTTGTTGTAATACATATACGCAGCGATCAAACCTGATAATGTATACATTGAATAAGGAATAAAACCCCAATTGTAGAATACCCGACCAAGACTCCAAATCGCTGCACCATGTGTAAGTGGTTCAACACCAACCTGGTTGAGTTCTCCATAGATATTACCAAAATAAATAATCGGTTCATTAACACCATAAGTAATTAATCCTGTCGCAACACCACTGCTCAGTGCCATTGCAAACCATCTTCCAAAACTGGTACTTGCTTTGGCGTCTTTTCCTCCGATACGGATATGTCCATAACGTGATACCAACAAGATGCCAACCAAGATCAATGAAATCATTGAAATCCATTGATATAGCCAACCAAAATTTTGTAATGACCAATTAAAGAAATCTTTGGTTAGATCGATGAGAGATTTGCTATGTGAAATGCCTAAAACAACTGCGGAAGAAATTAATAAGAATAAGGGAATGAAAACCCCCAAACGTACGGTCTTTACCTCTTTTGAAACACCTTCCATATACTCATCCTTATGTATGTGGTGGAAATAAGCGCAGCACATGCCATTTGTTCATCCATGTGGCGATTGTTTTTTGCTCGAATTAAACCTTACCTGTTTTAGCATGTATATACAACTATGAATTGCATATTAACCCAATGTTTTTTAATGGAATTAAAATAATGTGATTGAATGGGTTTGTATCCAAATTTAATGAATAAATGGATCAAATGAAATGAGTTGTAATGCTAGACTTCAGATTGAAAACAGAATAAAAATGACGTTTAGATTTATAAAATTTAAACGTCATTGCTATTTAATCTAATTTTTCAATTTCATGTTCGATCATTTTTAAAAGTATGCCATCATGGATCATTCCTTTGATTTCATTGATAAAGCTATATAAGTAAGTATCTTGGTCTGAGATTTTGATACGCTTTTTTAACCCAGAGATAACGGCTTGCATGGCAGGACTTCGTTTTTTATTTTTGGGTAAGAACTGATCAGCGTAATAACCTGATAATAGTTCAATGGCCAGAATATATTCTAACTTTTCGGCAACCGATAGTGCTTTTTTGGCAGCATTGTAGCCCATTGCGACATAATCTTCTTGGTTGCCACATGTCGGTGTATTATCAATTGTTGCAGGGTGGGATAAAATGCGCATGTCATTTAAAAGCCCTGCCTGTGTATATTGTGGAATCATTAATCCTGAGTTTAAGCCAGGTTTTTGAATCAGAAAATATGAAAACCCCGAAAGACTTCCATCAATTAAACGGTTATTTCTGCGCTCAGACATTTTTGCTAAATTTGTTGCGGCAATTGCGGCTGTATCCATTGCTAAACCAACATAGGATGAGTCTGGATTACAGGCAGAAATGATTTCTTGGTGGTTGTGATCATGCCAAACAATAGGATTGTCGCAACAAGCGTTCATTTCAATTTCGATGGTCAGCAATGCATCATTCAAAACTTTTTTTACAGCGCCATGAAGTTGCGGTATGCACCTGAGTGAAAGTGCATCTTGTAATTTTGTAGGATGTCTTGATTGAGCTAGTTCTGAATTTTTAAGCAAACGTCGAATATTAGATGCTGTTTTTGCTTGTTCAGGATGAGGTCGTACATTCATCACACGCTCATCAAAGGCGATTAGAATTCCTTCAAGGGATTCCAGGCTTAAAGCTGCAATAATATCAGCAGATTTGGCTGCATTTTGCAGATCATACAATGCTAATGCTGCAAGTGCGGTGGTTGAAGTTGTGCCAGAAATTAATGCTAAGCCTTCTTTGGCTTGCAGTTTAACAGAAGTGATATTTTCTTCAGCCAAAACTTCTTGAGCCGAACGCAATTCTCCATTTTTATAAAGCTGCCCTCGTCCTGTTAGTGTAAGTGCCAAATGTGCTTCAGGAGCCAAATAGCCAACAGAGCCTTCTTTCGGCATCCATGGGATTAAATTTAAGTTTAAAAATTGACGAATTTGATCCAGTACTTCAAAACGTACACCACTATAACCCTGACCTAAGTTTTGTAGAATCATCAGCATACAGGCACGAGCCTGTTCTTCATTTAATGGCTCCCCCACAGAAACGGCATGAGATAAAATTAAATTTTCTTGTAATTCTGCTGTCTGTTGTTGTGATATTTTTTCTGAACATAGGGAACCAAATCCTGTTGTGATCCCATACATTGGTTCGTCACGTGTCATCATATCTTCGAGGACAGCACGTGATTTTTTTACTCTTGCAACATAGTTCTCTGAGAATTCGATTGGGGTCTTAAAGCGTGCAATTTGAATAAAGGTATTGATATCAATATTGTCGCCTAATTGAATATTCATCGTTTCATCCTGATACGTTGCTTTTTGCATATGAGCGTTGATGTATTTTCTTTTTGAAATTCCATAAGAAAAGCATTTCCATCGCTTTTCATTATTTGAATTTACTGCCTGACGCCGTGTTTTAAATCTTCGAGTGCTTACTGAGAGCACCACATGCTTACACTGTGTAAGTCAAGATTTTTGAGAGACGCCTGTCCATAAATGAATATGTATTTACTTGTATATACATATTTATACTCAATCATAGTTAAATTTCAAACACTTTTTTATTTTTTGATACAAGTTTATTGAACCCTATCCCCCTCAAAAATATTTTGATCATAAACGGGGGAGTAGATTTCAAACGAGACTCTGGTATTGATAGGACGGCATATAGTTTAGTTAGAGGGGGGGATGCACTTGTGGATAGCGCAGCAAAACTCAGCTTTTGTTTGTTCTAAAACGATAAACTCATATATAACTATTTAATATTATTTTCCAGGATGCAGAAACAAGATTGATGCATAATTATAAATTAGAATGAGTTGATATCCTTCATGTGCAGATAAGCATATCTATGTGCAAAGTTCAAATCCTGCATTTGAACGTCCGTATTTTAAATAGATGATTAACATGTTTTTTAACTAAACAATAACTTAGCTGAAAGTTAATATTTCTATAACACAACATTGTTTAATTTTTATTTATAGTGTTTTCATATTTTTTTATGAAGGGTTGGATGTTTTGAGTTCTATGGAGTTAAGGCAAGTGTGATTTAAAGGAACAAAACGCCAAGTTAAAGGCAGCTTTAAATTATTTAATCAATGAATTATTTGAGAAAAATCAGCTGAGGATAGCAAATGCTTATTCTATTCATTTTTTCAATATACTCGAATTTGTTCAATGAACAGACCATTTGAATAAATTCGATGCCATGCAAAAACAGTCGCGATTTTTAAACCACGTCTATAACTTAAATGTATAACCACAGATATAACCATACTCATCCATGATCAGGAGTTCAATGATGTCAGAACAGAAAGTAGCGATAATCACAGCAGGTGGAAGTGGATTAGGTGCCGCAGCTGCAAAACGTTTAGCGAACGATGGCTATAATATCGCGATTCTTTCATCATCAGGCAAAGGTGAAAAGCTTGCAATGGAGTTGGGTGGGATTGGATTTACTGGGTCTAATCAGTCTGATCAAGATTTAAAACAATTTGTTGATCAGGTCACTTCGACCTGGGGACGTATCGATGTACTTGTAAACAGTGGTGGTCATGGACCAAGAGGGCAGATATTAGAACTCTCAAACGAAGATTGGCATGCGGGTATGGACATTTATCTGATGAATGTTATACGTGCTACGAGACTGGTTGTACCGATAATGGAGATGCAGGAATCAGGTTCAATCATCAACTTTTCCTCTATAGCTGCATTAGAACCTTATCAAGGTTTTCCCGCATCAGCAGTGTTTAGGGCGGGACTTGCAGCATACACCAAGATTTTTTCAGATACTTATGCCTCCCGTAATATTAGAATGAATAATATCTTGTGTGGCTGGATTGACAGCTTACCTACAGTCGCAGATAGACTCGAGAGCGTGCCAATGAAGCGTTATGGATATACTCAAGAAGTTGCATCCGTTGTGGCTTTTTTAGCATCAACGGATGCAGGCTATATCACTGGGCAAAATATCCGGGTGGATGGCGGACTAGCTAGACACATTTAATTTTTTCGATTCGGGTATGCCATGGATGACGGTTTTTAGAAAAAGTACCTTGATTCAGGATTTGATTTAAACGTAGTTTTTTTCAAAGAGTTTGCAACATAATCATTATTCTTATATGGGAAGCATTCGTTACAGCATTTTAGAGTGATTTGAGGAAATCATGTATTTTCAGTTATTCTTTTCAAGGTCATAAAAAAAACTTAAATTGAATGGAGTCATGTATCAGAAGTGGTCTAAAACTACAGTCATTGATCCATACGGCTCTGTTTATTGATCGTGAACAGTCCCTCCGTATGTGTTAGCGAAATATTTGATTGCTTTACTTTTACTGATTCCATGCAGTTTTTTCAAATATCATGAATCAATATTTCGCTAGTGTTTTCTGTTTTAAAGAACGATTTAGCCATCGCAAATACGCTTCTGAACAAATAATCAGTGCTTGAATTAAACCTTTCTTGAAAAGATATTGATCACATTCTGTAGATGTTTCTGCATGGCTTTATACGCCGCATCCCCATCTTGACTCTGGATCGCGGCCATGATTTCCTGATGTTCATGCTGAGATCTTAAAGGCATATCTTCAGGGGTGTATAGACTTCGCATACGACTGAACAGCTCGGTATATTGTTTTCCTAGCAAGTATTTGAGAAAAAAACAAAAAGCACTGTTCTGGCTCGCTTCAGCAATACGAATATGGAATAAACGATCACCAATATGCTCGCTGGAATGTTCTAAATTATCTCGAACATTCATAAAAAATGCTTCTTTAATCTCTTCTAATTGCTCATCAGTCCGATGCTTTGCTGCCAGTTCTGCGAGATAGGGTTCAATGTGCAGACGTGCTTCTAAAACTTCAAAGGGTGTAACTGCTGAATCTTCTTTTAAATGAGGAATCAATAAAGGATGAATATTGGTATTGAACCCCGTTTGTTCTAAACCCTGATCTTGTTGATCCTTAATGACGTAGACACCGCTTCCAAGTTTCACTTCAACAATTCCATTGACTTCAAGTGCAATGATTGCTTCACGCACTGAGGTACGACTTACCCCTAACTGCTGCGCAAGGTCTCGTTCAGGCGGTAACTTGGAACCTACCTGATAAATTCCATTTTTTATATCCTCTTGAATTTTATTGAAGATATTTTGATAGAGACGAGTCTGAGTCATAAATTTTAACTTTTACAAAAATTGGTCTTGCCAAAACATGTTTGATCCATTAAATTGACTAGACCAATTAATTGGTCTAGTCAATTTAGCATTTACCATAGTATAAAGTAAAAAGCAGGGACGAAGGAATGAGATTGATAAATAAAACGTGTGTGATTACAGCGGCTGCTCAGGGAATTGGTAGAGCCACTGCATTAAGCTTTGCCAAGGAAGGTGCAAAGGTCATTGCAACGGATATTAATTTAGAACTGCTTGAAGAACTCAAGAGTCATTCCGACAATATTCAAGTGGAATATCTAGATATCACCAATCGTCATCAAATTATTGAATTTTCTAAAAAATATCAGCAAGTCGATGTGCTGTTTAATTGTGCAGGCTGGGTTCCAGCAGGTTCAATCCTAGAATGCGATGAAATACAGTGGCAACGTGCTTTTACGATGAATGTTGATTCGATGTACCACATGATTCAAGCTTTCTTACCCACAATGCTGAAAAGAGCGAATGCCTCGATTATCAATATGTCATCAGCAGCTTCCAGTATTAAAGGTGTGCCGAACCGTTTTTCTTACAGCGTGACGAAAGCTGCTGTCATTGGTATGACCAAATCTATTGCAGCAGATTTTATTGGTCAGGGAATTCGTTGCAATGCGATCTGTCCGGGAACTGTAGACTCTCCATCCTTACATGATCGTATTGAAACTCAAGCAAAGGAACAGAATAAAACCATCGATGAAGTTTATGCCCAGTTCGTTGCTCGTCAACCGATGGGAAGAGTTGGTAAAGCAGAAGAAATAGCAGCATTGGCTCTCTATCTCGCCAGTGATGAATCTGCATTTACTACCGGGACCATCAACATGATCGATGGTGGTTGGTCAAATTAAAATTTGAAAAGATCTAGGACAGAACAATGAAGTTATTAAGATATGGCATTAAAGGGCAGGAAAAGCCAGGGACATTGGACCAACATGGACAAATTCGTGATTTGTCTTCAGTGGTGCAGGATATCAATGGGCAAGTGATCGCAACAGAATTGGAAAAAATTCGCAATCTGGAGGTATCGAGTTTGCCGCTGGTTGCCGAGGGTGTCCGTCTTGGCGCATGTGTGGGTAACATCGGTAAATTTATCTGTATCGGCTTGAATTATTCTGATCATGCCGCAGAAACAGGTGCTGAAGTGCCTGCCGAACCAGTAGTTTTCAATAAATGGACCAGTGCAGTGGTTGGACCAAATGATGATGTGGAAATTCCAAAAAATTCATCTAAGACAGACTGGGAAGTTGAATTGGGGGTCGTGATTGGCAAAGATGGGCGTTATATCACTAAAGAGCAGGCAATGGATTATGTTGCAGGATACTGTGTGATCAATGATGTTTCTGAACGCACATTCCAACTTGAAGGCACAGGGACTTGGGACAAAGGCAAAGGTTGCGACACTTTTGGTCCAACAGGTCCATGGCTCGTCACCAAGGATGAAATCGAAGATCCGCATCATTTAAACATCTGGTTGGAAGTGGATGGTCACCGCTATCAGGATGGCAATACCAATACCATGATTTTTGATATACCGACTATTGTGAGCTATTTAAGTCAGTTTATGAGTTTACAGGCTGGTGATGTGATTTCTACAGGCACGCCACCAGGAGTAGGACTTGGGCAAAAACCCCCTGTGTATTTAAAAGCAGGGCAAGTGATGCGGTTAGGTATTGAGGGCTTGGGCGAGCAACAACAAAAAGTTGTGAATGCTGAATAAGCCAGCTTTATCTCGATAGATTTAATTTTTAAGTAACTCAAAAAGGCATTCAACGTCGATGTCTTAGGAAGGCTTGTCTTTAAAAAAAGCTCAGCATTTAAAAAGGAATAGGAATGTTAAAGATAACGGATTTAGAAGTACTGGATATTCGTTTCCCTACCTCGCAGCAATTGGATGGTTCAGATGCGATGAATCCAGATCCAGATTATTCAGCTGCATATGTCATCTTAAAAACCGATCATCCTGCGCTGACTGGACATGGTCTCACATTTACCATTGGTCGTGGTAATGAAATTTGCTGTGCAGCAATCGAAGCGATGCGCCATCTGGTGGTAGATTTGGATATTGATGAGATCAAGAAAAATCCTGCGCTAATGTGGCGACATTTAACTTCAGATAGTCAACTGCGTTGGATTGGTCCAGACAAAGGCGCGATGCATCTCGCGACTGGCGCAGTAGTGAATGCAATTTGGGATTTGTGGGCAAAAAGTGAAGCTAAACCAGTGTGGAAACTGGTTGCAGATATGACCCCTGAACAGTTAGTGAACTGTATTGATTTTCGTTATTTAACCGATTGTATTACGCCGGATGAAGCGTTGGACTTATTAAAGTCGAATGAAATCGGTAAAGCACAACGTGAGAAAACTTTACTTGCAGAAGGTTATCCTTGCTATACCACCTCAGCAGGATGGTTGGGATATAGTGATGAAAAGCTTGCGCGACTTTGCCAAGAGGCGGTAGATGAAGGCTTTAACTATATCAAATTAAAAGTGGGTCGCGATGTTGATGAAGATAAACGTCGTGTCAAGATTGCGCGTGAAATCATTGGACCTGATCGTCATTTGATGATTGATGCCAACCAGATTTGGGAACGTGAACAAGCCATTGACTGGGTGAAACAGCTGGCATTTTCAAACCCATGGTTTATTGAAGAACCGACATCTCCCGATGATGTCGAAGCACATCGTGCAATCCGATTTGCGATTCAGCCGATTCAAGTGGCGACAGGTGAAATGTGCCAGAATCGTATCATGTTTAAACAATTCATTATGCGTGAAGCGATTGATATTGTTCAGATTGATGCTTGTCGCATGGGGGGAATCAATGAAGTGCTTGCAGTATTGTTGATGGCCGCAAAATACAAACTCAAAGTCTGTCCACATGCAGGTGGGGTCGGTTTGTGTGAATATGTGCAGCATCTTTCCATGATTGATTACTTATGGTTTTCAGCGTCTAAAGAAGATCGTGTCACTGAATATGTGGACCATTTGCATGAGCACTTTATCGACCCCTGTGTGATTCAAAATGCAGCCTATATGCCTCCAAAGCTCGCAGGTTTTTCAATTGAAATGAAACAAGCATCTATTGAGAAATATAGATTTAAGGGTTGATTCGCTGATTTCTTTGATCAAAAAAGTTATTCGTGCTCAAGGGATATCGCATGGCAAATACTGTGAGATCAGCCTGATAGACGATATTTAGACTCTAGTATGACAAGGCATGATTCACAAAGTAAATAGAGATGATTTGTGGTTTTATCGTGGATGAGTTTTTAGGGATGATTTTTAAAGTTCATCCAGTCTGGAAAGAATGAACGTGCATAAAGCCACAAGGAGTATATAAGTGATTGATAGCCATATTCATTTTTGGAAATACAATTCAATTGAATTCCCTTGGATGACGGGTGATTTAAGTGTTATTGCCAAAGATATGTCACCTGAAGATCTGTTGCCACAATTACCTGCCAAAATAGAGGGGTTAATTGCTGTTCAGGCACGACCGTCTTGGCAAGAAAATGAATATCTGAATGGACTTGCAGAACAACATTCTATCATCAAAGGCATTGTGGCATGGTTTGATTTTGAAAAAGATGTACAGATGCAGCTGGAAAAATTCAAACAAAATAAGCGGATAAAAGGCTTTCGCCACATGATTCAAGATGAGCCTGATCCAACCGCCTATATGTTGAACAATCATCAATTTAATGTCGGTGTAGAAAAAATTCAGCAAGCTGAGTTGCTTTATGGGGTTTTAATTCATCAGAAAGATTTGCATGCAGCCGTAAAATTTTCCCAACGACATGATCAATATGCGCTTGTGATTGATCATTTAGCCAAACCCCAGATGTATTCCAGTGATGGTTTTAATGTGTGGAAAAAGAGGATGAGAGAGTTAGCAGGGTTAGCGCATGTAAACTGCAAAATTTCAGGTTTGGTGACAGAGGCGGGCGCACACTGCAAAGCACAGGATTTCCAAGCTTATCTTGATACTGCATTAGAGCTCTTTGGTCCTGAACGCTTACTTTGGGGGGCGGACTGGCCCGTGTCTCTGGCGACACATCGTTATGAAACATTGTTGGCATTTTGGGATGAATGGACACGCAACTGGAGTGCCTCGGAACGTAAACAAGTCGAAACGGATACACCTAAACGCTTATATAAGCTATGAGATTTAAAAGATTTTTAAATATAGGAGAGCAGCAAGATGGATTTACACCTTAAAAATAAAGTCTTTATTGTTACAGGTGGGGGAGCTGGAATTGGAGGAGCGATTTCTCTCCTGCTTGCACAAGAAGGGGCTACCGTTGCCATTTTTGGTCGTTCAGCACTGAGTGCTGCATTTGAAGCTTCTTTACAGGAAATACAAGCAAACTATTCCTTTCATCAACTGGACTTGACTGATGAAAAGGCCTGTCAAGAAAAAATTCAGGAGGTGATTGATTTATATGGGCATCTGGATGGCTTGGTCAACAACGCTGGAATAAATGACAATGTTGGACTTGAAGACAGTATTGAAGCGTTTAAACAGTCTTTAGATAAAAACCTGATTCATTATTTTACCATGGCTCACTTTTGTATACCGCATCTTAAACAGAGCAGAGGCAGCATCGTCAATATTGGCTCTAAAGTCGCAGTTACAGGGCAAGGGCATACCAGTGGTTATGCAGCAGCAAATGGTGGGCGACTGGCCTTAACACGAGAATGGGCTGCGCAATTTAAAGATGACGGGGTGAGGGTCAATGCGGTTTTACCTGCTGAGGTCATGACACCGCTTTATCAGCGTTGGGTGGATAGCTTTGACAATCCAAACCAAAAGTTAGCACAAATTACCCGAAATATTCCGTTTGGTCATCGTATGACGACGGTCAATGAAATTGCAGATACCACGGTATTTTTACTGTCTGATCGCTCTTCACATACTACAGGACAGCTTTTATTTGTCGATGGCGGTTATACCCATTTAGATCGAGCTTTAGATCCAGACTAAGACCGAAATGCCACAAAATGGAGTGGAAGATGAAACGCTATTGTTTGGCTTTAGACCTCGTGGATGATGCTGAAAAGATTCAACAATATCAGCAGTATCATCAACAAGTATGGCCCGAAATTATCACCAATATTCGTAATCGGGGCGTATTGGATATGCAGATTTGGCAAGTCGAAAATCGTCTTTTTATGATCATGGATACCACAGACGACTATGACCCCAACCATGCAAAAAGTATTGCAGATTCAGAGCCCAAAAATCTTGAGTGGGAACATTTGATGTCGCAATACCAACAAGTGTTAGGCAGTGCAAAACGTGGTGAAAAATGGATCGAAATGGAAAAAATATTTGATCTAAAACAATAATCTGAATGAGATAAGGAATTCAATCATGAAAGCAAAAATTACAGAACCCCAATTTAGGATGGGGTTGATATTGGTTACGACACTCTTTTTTATGTGGGGATTGTCGTATGGTTTGGTCGATGTTTTAAATAAACATTTTCAGGAAGCTTTACATATCTCTAAAGCCCAATCCGGGTTGATTCAGGCTGCGTATTTTGGCGCCTATTTTGTGATTGCTTTACCAGCAGGGTTATTTATCGAAAAAAGAGGCTATAAAGCGGGGATTATTCTCGGTCTTTCCCTTTATGCAATCGGGGCGCTCCTTTTTGTCCCTGCTGCAAATATGATGACATTTGGCTTTTTCTTATTTGCATTATTTGTGCTTGCTTTGGGACTAGGCTGTTTGGAAACGGCCGCCAATCCTTATTCATCAGCGTTGGGACATCCTTCGACTGCTGAACAACGGCTCAATCTATCTCAATCGTTTAATGGCCTGGGGCAATTCTTTGGTCCATTAATCGGCGGCTTATTTTTCTTTAACTCAGTAGAAGGTGACAGTGCTGCAAGTTTTGATGCTGTAACCTATACCTATGTCGGTATTGCTGCAATCGTCATTGTTTTGATTGTATTTTTTGCTAAAGCCAAGCTGCCTGATCTGCGTGAAAATGAGGCGAAACTGGATGCTGCAAATCTTCAAAATAACAATGCGTCGATGTGGTCACACTCAGAATTTAAATTTGGTGTCATCACACTGTTTTTCTATGTCGCAGCGCAGGTGGGTGTAGGTGCATTTTTCATCAACTTGGTGGTTGAGACTTGGCCACAGAGTTCAAGCCAACAAGGTGCATATTTCTTGTCGATCGCTATGCTTGCATTCCTCATCGGACGATTTGTCAGTACGGGCATCATGTCGAAAATTTCTGCGAATCATTTGTTGTTGATTTATGCCGTGATTAACAGTGCATTATGTTTGCTGATTTTAACTGGTGCTCAATATATTTCAGTGATTGCAGCGATTGGGATCTTCTTCTTTATGTCGATTATGTTCCCAACCATTTTTGCGATGGGAGTAAAAAATTTAGGGTCTAAAACAAAAATTGGCAGCTCATTTATGATCATGGCGATTGTCGGCGGGGCCATCATGCCATTTTTCATGGGGAAATTGGCTGATCACTACGGGACCCATATTGCCTACGTACTGCCATTGATCTGTTTTGTGATCGTGATTCTCTATGCGAAAAGCGATCAAAAAATCACCTTGGCACAGGTCGATGAATAGCTATATTTTATCGCAGCGAGCGCGATAACCCATAAAAAACCGCCATGTAGTCATAAGGGCGAAGATCAAATGATTAAGGACAATATTATGAAAATTCAAAATGGAAACAGTAGAAAGGTACAACTCGCAATTATTGCGCTATCCAGTGGCTTAACAATGAATACTGCAATGGCATCCGATGCTTTCCGTGGAGACAGTCCATGGATGCTGGGAGATTGGAATGGTAAAAGAAGCGAATTAAAAGATCAGGGGTATGACTTTAATATCGGTTACACCGGGGAGTTTGCAGGTGTGGTTAATGCTGATCGGGATGGTAAAGGCAATGCTTATGCTGATCAGTGGGCTTTTGGTGCAAACTTTGATTTAAATAAAATACTCGGCTGGCGCGATACAGAAGCAAAAATTGTGATTACCCATCGTGGTGGAAAAGCACTGAATACTGAAGCAGGTGTTATGGCTCCTCAATTTAACCAAACGCAAGAAGTATATGGGCGAGGACAAACTTGGCGGTTAACTGACTTATGGATTAAAAAGAAATTTCTAGATCAGCGTTTAGATGTGAAACTGGGACGTTTTGGTATCGGTGAAGACTTTGCCGGTTTTGATTGCGAATTTCAAAACCTAGCCTTATGTGGTGGACAGGTGGCGAATTGGGCAGGAGACCAATGGTACAACGGACCAGTCAGCCAATGGGCAGGTCGCGTCAAATACAATATTCATCCTGAATTGGCAGTCCAAATGGGAATATATGAACGCAATACGGTCAACGCCAATGCAACGACTGCCAGTGATGGTTTTAACTTAAGTACAGATGGTTCAGATGGTGCAGTGATTCCATTGGAAATCGTCTGGCAACCGAAAAAAACCAGTGCAGGTTTGAGTTTACCGGGGGAGTACCGACTGGGGTATTTCGCCAGCACCGTAGATACTCAGAATGTTCAAGTGGATTATTCCGTTCCGGGAATTTCCCAAAAGTTTGATGCCGATCATCATAAATGGGCAGCTTGGCTTTCAGCAAAACAGCAATTGACTCGTCACCATGGCGATGAATTTCGTGGATTGACTCTAATGGGGCAGGCTACTTTTTATGATGATAAAACCAGTGCCTATAGTGATGCGCAAAATATTGCACTGGTCTACATGGGACTATTTGATGCTCGTCCAAGCGATGAAATTGGAATCGGTTTAGCGAGGATCGGTGTAAATACAGATGCTATAAAGTTTAAAGGAAAAGTCAACAATGAAAAGTTTGATGATGAATTGGATGCAGAAATTTATTATGGCTTAAAAGCAGCTCCTTGGTTAACAGTGCGTCCAAATATTCAATATGTCAAAAATATTGGCGCCAATAAAGCCTATGGCGATGCATGGGTAGGCGGTGTGAAATTTAATATGAATTTCTAAATCCAGCGTATTTAAAAAACTTTATTGTTTGACGAAAAAGAAAAGTTGCCTTGAATCATGGTGTTTTCGCACTGTGATTACAATAGGCAACTTTTTCTTTTTCTACCCGGTATGAATTTTTATATTTGATTATATTGATCTTTTTTTTACTTTAACGTTAAGCTAAGGGACAGTATACAAGCTGTATTATTGATTTTTCTTAATTTATTTCGATCAGATCGCTTAGCTTGGTCAATATTGGTGTAAATTATGATTTACTTGATTCCAGTCCTTTCCTAAATGTATATCCTGTTATGACGGCTCAAACATTTTCTCAAGCAAATTCACGTTATCAGAGTATTTTTGAGACTTTGCAAAATGTGATCGGCAGCCATACGCTGTCCACAGGCGTTGTCTTACTGGAAGGACCTCTTTCCAATATTTTTAACACCAGCCGTGTTCCTGTGCGTAAAGCACTACAACTTTTATTTGATCAACAGTTAATTTCGCGTTTTGAAGGTCGTGGTTATTTGGTTAACCCAAAACAATTA
Organism: Acinetobacter sp. Res13-Abat-PEC15-P4-01; assembly: GCF_015676285.1. Taxonomy (NCBI): domain Bacteria; kingdom Pseudomonadati; phylum Pseudomonadota; class Gammaproteobacteria; order Moraxellales; family Moraxellaceae; genus Acinetobacter; species Acinetobacter sp. Res13-Abat-PEC15-P4-01. Next base: position 96,290 of record NZ_JADAIN010000038.1, read on the forward strand.
AAAGATATTGAACCGATCAGACTGGAGATTACACGAGAGTTATTGGGATTGGCATCTGATGAAGAAATTATTGATACCCGTTTATTAAGCGACAAAGTCTATGATGAGCTTTATCAATGTATTTCCCATATCGTTTTACATGGACATTATCGACTCGATGAACAACGGATTGCTGAGCATTTTAATGTGGGACGAAATGTTGTTCGTGAAGCATTAAAAAGCCTGCATTTACAGGGCTTAGTAGAAAAAGAAGCGTACGGCGATTGGCTTGCAGGTCCATTAACCGCACAAAGTGTAATCGAAAACTATGAACTGCGCTTAATTCTTGAACCATTGGCGTTAAAAGCCAATATTCATCATGTTTCTTATGATGATATTCAGCAGATGTTAAATCGTATTATCCATGCACAAACCCATAAACAGGACGTGAATGCCTCATTGATTCAACAGATTGAGGCAGATTTGCATCAAACGTTATGCAATATCAAATGGCATAATCAGAAAATGGCAAATATTTTATACAATGCTCAAAGCTCTATTCTGATTAGTCGAGTAATTCATGAGGCAATTCATTTGAGTAATTATGAGTTGATGTTAGAAGAACATAGCGCCATTTTAGAAGCTTTGTTGTGTGGTTCGATTGATCAAGGCGTAGAGTATTTAGAAAAGCATCTCATCAATGCCAAAAAGCGTTCGATTGAATATTTAAAGGTCTTTTCAATTATTCCTGAACCGAATATTCCTCCTTACCTTGAAAGAATTTCCTAATCATTTGAATGGAATAATGGTCGTAACTTAGTGCTGCATCAGGTTTTTCCATTTTCTGACCAAGTAGTTGTGTTCATCCATGACTGAATTCCAAACCCCGATATGTCCCATTCTTTCCATGTATGATCCACCTTGGCGCGACATCCCTTTTTTAATTAAAGGTTGCTGATCAATTCCCATCAATGCTTCTGCAGCAGGTTTACCCATGTACCAAAAATCCCATTCAGCCGAGCTTAAATATTCTCGTGCTCGCAGTGGATTGGAAATATACATGCCTTGTCTTGCCATCATGGCACCTGCCCAACCATCAAGCCACCAGTTGAGATATGCATAAGCCTGTTCTTTCATTTGCCCCTGTAAATTTCGAGATAATGCCAATCCTCCAAACCAGGCACGGTAGCCTTCTACGGGTTTGGCAATTTTAAAGTCCCGTTTTGCTTTTAATAATTTGATCAGTGCTGGATACCATAAACTGCCGATATGAATGTTTTGATCAACAATTAAATTATAGGCATGCTCATCGTCTGCCCAAAAATCTTTAAAATGCTGTTGCTGTTTAAGTTCAAGCAAAATTGAAGTTAATTGATCAATTTCAGATAAAGATAAATTCCCGATATCTTTAAACTGTAATTGTCCCGAACCTTGTACCGCCATTGCCAAATCGAGTGCACCAATGGCGGCATCGTTTTGTACGGTGACACAACCATTCCAATTTGGCTCTAACAGCCATGCCCAACTTTCAGCTTGATCATGTAGGCTTTTAGGTAAAAATTCTGGAAAATAAATAAAACTGTCTACATTGTGGGTCAGGGGAAGCATGCTGATATGTTCAGATTCCTGACGACCGAGCGTACCATCTTTTTGTACATATAATCGTTGACTTGGAACGCCACCTTTCGCCAGTTTTTGATCGGCAACCAAGGTTCCCTTTTTTGCTAAATCATTAATTTCATTCCATCGGTGAATTTTTTTTATTTCAATCGGTTGAATGGATCTCACTGGCCAAACAAAATCAATATTATGAAACCATTGATCGTAAAGGTCATATTGATCTGGATTTAATACGGCAATACGTTGTGCGGTTTGCGGGTCATGAATTTGATATTCAATATCAAAACCAAGCTCTTTTTCAGCTTGTTGTCGTATCGCTTCAATTAAGGTGACTGAAGTACCTAAGACCCTTAAAGTCGGTTTAGATGATGTTTTCAAAGTATGCATTATCCTGCTTTTTTAGGGAACAATCGTTTATTACAGACGCTGACTCTAAACTAAAATCATGATCCAAACCCTTAGAACTGATCATCATGATCTAACTTGAGTATTGTATATGCTGATTTGTTTATTTTGTAAATGTCATGATTTTTTGACTACTCACTTTAGTTTGAGTGAAACGTAGCGTATTGCAGTTACTACGTTTCTAACTGATCGGATATAAGATCAAAGGCATTTTAAAAATTAAGGTTAAACTTTAGCCCAGCCACCCAAGCATCACCCTGATTTTCATTTGCGCCAATATGGTCAATATATTGAAGATTGGGACGAACTTTAAGCCACGGTGTTGCAAGCAAACTATAATACAGTTCAGCATTGATCTCGTTATTCAACTGAGGATTTTGCCGGCTGTCGACAGCAATTCGTGATATACCAAGCCCAATTTCATCTTGTTTTCGCTGATCAAATAGACCTTTATAAGTCACAGCAAGTGTTTCTACATCATTAAAAATACTGGTTTTATTGTCATAAAGAGCAAATTGTCCCATCAATGTTAAACCGCGATTTACATCACCTGAATGGGTGGTGATCTGCTGTTTGGCTGAAATCCAAGTCCCATTCTTATGTTCTTTACGATCGTCTTTGATTTGGACGTTTGTTGCATCCGCAGTGCTGTAATAATGACCTAAACGATATTCACCAGCCAAGTTTTGAATTAAATTTTGAGGCTTCCAGATCAGCTCTATCGGAATCAGTGCACCCTTGGAACCATCTGTACTGAGGTTAAAGCCTTTACTTCTTTTTAGATTTTCAGGATTGTATTCATATGCACCTACTTGTGCCGATAAATTTGGAGAAATATTCCATTTAACGCGAGTTGCCCACTGACTCACAGGACCGTTATACCATTGATCTCCCGACCAATGCCCAATTTGACCTGCGCATAGGGCAAGATTTTGAAATTCGCAATCAAAACTGGCAAAGTCTTCACCGATACCCAATCGTCCGATTTTTACGTCTAACTTTTGATCGAAGAATTTCTTTTTAATCCATAAGTCCGTTAGACGCCAAGTCTGCCCTCGACCATACACTTCTTGAACTTGACTGATATGTGGAGACAGCACCTGTGACTTATTTTCAACTTGATTACCTGTTCGATAAGTAATATTGATCAACGCTTCATTATCATTCCAATCCAAAATTTTATTTAAATCAAAATTTCCTAAAAAACTCCATTGATCCGCATAGGCTGAATCTTTCTCACTGCTAATTTGGGTGTCAAGTACAGTTGCACCTTGACCAGTATAACTTATGCCAAAATCATAACCCTTTTCAATCAAAGATCTGCGTTGACCCTGTCCATCACCCAACATCCATAGGCTGTCATTTGAAAAAGCATTTTTTGCATAAATTGATGATGTTGAAGATAACCCTGATATTGCAATCATGCATACTATTTTTCTCATTTTTTACTCCATATTTTTGATGATTCATGTTCTTTTCTCTATAAAAAAACATAAAATTTAAAACCTCAGTATCCCTACTTTTGGAATTGTTCTAGTTCATGATGACTCCTTGATTATTGCTGTATTTATCTTTGCAGGCGGTGATAACTCCTTATGAAAACTTAAAAGTTGAGAGCCAAGAAAGTATTTTTAGTTGTTAAATCAAGGCGTAGAAATCCTATTCCATGTTTTTTAAAAACATCGAAGTTTGAAGGCTTTCGTGATTAACTTAGTTCAACTTTTCCATAAAAATTTGAAATGATTTTTGTATCTGCTCAAGATCAACATGCCTCACAATCATGACAATACGTGAATAGTGATCCTCCCAGGGCCACTGGGTTAAATGTTCTGGAGGATATAAACAGTGTTGTACGCCGTGAATCAGAACAGGCTGGTCAAATTCAGTTAAGTTTAAAATTCCTTTTACACGTAGAATATTTTCCCCATATTGCTTGAGTAATAGATTGAGCCATAGCCCCAATACCATCCAATCCAGTTTTTCTCTGCATTCCAATACACAACTTTGAGTCATTGCATGTTCTTTTTGTTGTGTTCTTAGAAAAAATTGCGGACGTGAAATATGCTGCTGTTGGGCTAGATCACGGCAAAAGAGATCATCAATGGAAGCCACTTGGTCGAGGGAGAGAATATTCACTTCAGGATGAACCTGTTGTATTTTCTCAGACAGAAGCTGTTGTGTTGAAAGGTCAACCCGATCAGTCTTACTCAAAATGATCTGATGCGCAGCAACAACTTGAGTTAACCATTCAGGATGCAAGTCAGCTTGTAAATGACCTAACTCAGCATCCACCACCGTACTTAATCCCTGCACATAAAACTGATTTTTAAGATGTGTATCATGATGAATTGTATTCAAAATTGCTGCTGGATTGGCTAAACCTGTCGTTTCAATAATGACGCGCTTAAAATCAGGAATGTTTCCCTGTTTACGTTGTTGTAATAACTTCAATAAACTGTCTTTTAAGTCGGTTAAAACGCTGCAACACATACAGCCATTGGCCAGTAAATAGGTATTATCAGCAACGGTTTGTACCAACAGATGATCGATGCCGACTTCACCCAATTCATTAATCAAAACAATCGTGCTGTCATTTTGTGTTTGTGTCAGTAGTTTTTTTATCAACGTGGTTTTTCCACTGCCTAAAAAACCAGTCACAATATGCACGGGGATCGTCATATTTATAAAGCCTCTAAATGTGATAACAGTCGAGGATCAAGAACATCTATTTTTTGTCCCGTTAAGTACTGGATTTCGTTCCATAATTGATCAAGCCCATTGGCAATACTTTGTTTGCCGGTAGGTGTCTGGATCAGATAGTTCACACCCTGAAAGTCAGCAATTGATAAGCGATAGGGTGCAGTAAGCTGATTAAGCAGTTTAATTTTACGTAAACGTTCTCGCCGTCTAGGCAGATCAGATCTTAGGCTGTCTGTCCAATCCTGTTGTTCACCCATTAATCCACATAATCCACACATTGCACGATTGCTCCATTGATTAAGGCATCACATCGCCACTGTTTGGTCCGAGTGTCTGACCCACATATAAATTGCCACCGGGATCCGACGCCAATAAAATTACAGTCGGAGCAATTTCTTCAGCAGTCCCAAAACGTCCCAAAGGCAACTGTTTGGCTTTTTCATCTTTCCAGCTTTGACTAATCCCATCGACCAGTGGTGTTGCAATTGGACCCGGCGCAATCGCATTGACCAACACATTGTCTTTAGCCACTTCTTGGGCTAAAGACTTGGTAAAACCAAGTACACCGGCTTTGGCTGCACAATAATGTGCCAGTTCAATCCCACCTTTAATCCCAAGTTGAGAAGAAATATTGATAATTCGTCCCCAATTTTGGTTGATCATATGAGGCAATGCCCGTTGACTGGTTAAAAATACACTGGTCAAGTCAATACGCAGCATGTCATCCCACATTTTCTTGCTGAGTTCTGTACATGGGGCTTGGGTTAAAATGCCTGCGTTATTCACTAAAACATCTATTCCACCATATGTTTCAACACAGCAATCCACAGTTTGATGCGCACCTTGTTCAGTGCCCAGATCAGCGACGATAGTGGTCACTTGCGTACCCAATTGGCGACAGAGCTGGGCAATTTGTTCCAGACCATCAGCATTTAAATCACTTAATAGCAAACGACTGTTTTGTTTAGCAAATGCTTGTGCAATCGCAGCACCAATACCGCTGGCGGCTCCCGTCACGACAACCCGACATTCATTTAATAATTTCATGTTTTCTTCCTAAGAAAAGAGCAGCTTGACCTCATTTACAATTTTCAAAATCAAGCCTGTCCAACATATGTGTAGGGGATTATTGATTAATCTGGCCAGCGAATGGTTAGACCACCATCAACAGTAATGCTCTGTCCCGTAATGTAACTTGCATCATCACTGGTTAAGAAGCGAATCAGTTTGGCCACCTCATCTGCGCGTCCCACACGGCCTAACGGAATTTTTTGTCCTGCACGTTTCAAACCTTCAGGACCAAGGGAGTTTTGAGCATCCAGGGATTGTGGTGTTTCAATCAAACCAGGAATAACTGCGTTACAACGAATTCCTCTAGGTGCAAGCTCAACAGCCAAAGATCTACACAAGCCAGGGATACCTGCTTTGGCCGCAGCATAATGGCTGTGTGCTTGCCAACCATAAACCCCTCCTGCGATAGAGGAAATGGCAACCATTACACCTGAACTTTGCATATACTGACTTGCTGCACGGAAGGTACGCATTACACCTGTTAAATCAACATTCAACATTTCATTCCATGCTTCATCTGTCATGTCTGTAATTGTGCTTTGGCGTAACAAACCTGCATTGGCAATCGCATAATCCAAGCGTCCAAAATGCGTTATCGTGCTTTGTACTGCGCTTTGCATAGACTCCGTATCGCTAACATCTACGTTAATCATGACACATTGTCCGCCTGCCTCTTCGACCAGTTGTTTGGTGATGTTTGGATCATGTGGATCTTGCTCAAAATAACCACCAACCACTCGAACATTCGTTTTTGCATAGGCAACAGCCAAAGCTTGTCCAATTCCACTGGCAGCTCCGGTAATAAATGCTACTGGAGTATTGCTTAAAGTCATGATCATCTCCTTATTTCACATCTTCAGGTTTAACGTGGCGCGCCATAAGCATCACCAAACCAGACAAGAAGCAAGGTAGGGCGCCAAACCAAATTGCGGCACTTGCCCAGGCTCCACCACCAGTAAGAATACTGGTGATACCCGCACCAGCTAGAATTGCACCGATCGGTCCCATCGCATGTACAATCGCGCCACCTGTTGCACGTATGCGTGTTGGAAAGGATTCCCCCATAAAAAACAACATTGCAGAGTAAGGACCTGTCAAGAAAAATAAACCGACACTATAAAGGGCGACCACTGTGACAAGGTCATGAGAGGCAACGATCATGGTATAGAATGCAACACCGCCACACATCCAGCCCATGGCAACAGTATTGCGACGACCAATGCGATCTCCCAGCCAACCGTGAACCAAATAGCCCACAAAACCGATCAGATTTGAGAGAATTAAAATGATTAATGAGTTCTGAAAAGACAAATTGTGAACATTCACCAACACAGATGTTCCCAATACGCTAAAGACTTGAATGGCAGACCAGTTCAGCAAGATCGCTAAACTGAGAACCAATGTTGGACGTAATGCCGCACCTTTAAAAGCAGCCATCACGCCCACTTTCTGTTGTTCGGGATCGTCTAAATGGTACTGACGTGCCAATTGATCTGCTTGTTCATTTTCTCCAGACTGTTTAAGTTGATTAATTTTTTGCACGACTTGAAACTGGGGACTTTCTTTTAAATTTCTGGCTAGAAAAGCAATGATAAATGCAGGAATAGCGGCAAAGATGAAACAACCCTGCCAACCCACATAAGGAAGTAAAATTGCAGTCAATGCTGCTGCAAGTAATGCTCCCACAGGCCAACCACTTTGCACTAAAGAGTAGATAAAGCCTTTACGTTTTTGAAACTGTTTATCTTTTGAAGTGGCATACATTTCAGTGAGGTACGTTGCATTTACCCCTTCTTCTGCATAGCCCAGTCCGGCAATCGACCGAATGGCAACCAGTGAACTTTTTCCAACCCCTGCCATTGCAGTCATCGCAGTAGCGATTGCTGTACCCGTCATGGTGAAAATAATCCCTTTGCGTCGACCAATACGATCTACAATTGGTCCAATTGCAAACGCGACAATTGCTCCACCAATTGCAATCCAAGTCACCAGACTGGCTTGTTCTGCCTCATTCCAGTTGAAATGTCCTCCCATAACAGGCAGCAAGGTGCCAAATAAAATAAAGTCATAAACTGCAAATACCCATGCAAAAAAAGCAATCCAAGATGCATAAGTGATATCTTTTTGCTGAATTTGTTCAGGCTGCCAGTTGATGGTTTTGTCTGGCGAAGCAGCCTGATTCACATCAATGCTGCCTTTAACATCTATGTTTTCGCTCATCATTCCTTTTCCTTCTATGGAATTTTTAACCTTTGCGAGGACAGCGCTGTGCGAAGTCGTTTGCAATTTCATCCATGGTGACGAATTTCACCCCATCGTGGGCTTTGAAGTGTTCAATCAGACGTTCCAACATCAATAAAACTTGTGGTCGACCGGATACGTCTGGATGCAGTGTGATTGGGAAAACGGCATAATCCATTTCTCGATAGACCCAATCGAATTGATCTTTCCACATTTGCTCGATGTCACGAGGATTGACAAAACCATGGCTATTTGGAGATTTTTTAATAAACATCATTGGGGGCAGATCATCGAGATACCAATTGGCTGGAATCTCAATCAATGCTGTTTCTTCACCACGAATCAATGGTTTCATCCATGTTTCGGGTTGTTGGCTATAATCGATTTTGGTCCACGAATCCCCGACTCGTACGTAATAGGGGGTGAAATCGTTATGCATCAAACTGTGGTCATATTTGATGCCTTTTTTTAACAAAAGTTCATTGGTGACATTACTGAACTCCCACCAGGGTGCGACATATCCTGTTGGACGTTTTCCCGATAATTCAGTAATGAGCGCAATGGCTTTATCCAGTACGGCTTCCTCCTGTTCAGGCGTCATGGCAATCGGATTTTCATGGCTATATCCATGCATACCAATTTCATGTCCAGCATCTACAACTGCTTTCATTTGTTCCGGGAATGTTTCTACAGAGTGCCCCGGAATAAACCAGGTGGTTTTTAAACCATACTTTTTAAATAGATTCAGTAAACGTATTGCCCCGACTTCACCAGCAAATAAGCCTCGTGAGATGTCATCAGGCGAGTCTTCACCGCCATAAGACCCCAGCCAACCCGCGACTGCATCAACGTCAATTCCAAATGAAACTAAGATTTCCTTTTTAGCCATGTCGTCATCCTCGATAAAAAAACGGTTAAGTGTTTGATTGAATTAAAATGATTGCGCTAATCAGTGTTGTTAAGAATATGTTCAATAGCTAGAGCAGCGGATAAAAGACTTTGATCATTGCCACTGTAGCTTGAGAGTAGAATTCCTGTAGGACGCCCATTTGAGTCGGTTCCATTCGGAAGTGAGATGCTTGGCATATCTAAATAACTGCCTGGCATGGTTAATCTGAGTGTCTTGAGATTTATTTGGGTAAATAAGGCTTCATCTGACTCTAAAGATGCAAGTTCTGGGGCGGTATGTGCAGTTGTCGGCGTCAGTAAAAATCCTTCAGCCAGTTCCATTTTTAACTTTGCTTTTAAGTGCTGTGCCATCTGATAAAGATGGATTTGACTAGAAGCCAATGTATTTTTTGCCGAAAGCAGACGTTTTCGTACCCGTGGATCCATGAATTCTGCTTGATTACTTTGTAACAGGGCTTCATGTAAGGTATATGCCTCAGCAGCACCTAACCATTGACCTGAGTCAATCAAGGTTTGTGCCTGATCAAAAGCATCTATGCGTTGATGCACAACCTGTATCTCAGCCTGTTGAAGTATTTCAATTGTTTGTATGAAATTTTGCTTCACAGCGTCTTGAATGTTTGGATGCTCAAGCAGTTTTAAATCAATATGGATTTGAATGTTCTTTGACTTAGGCACAGAAGGAATATTTGCGTGATATTGCTCGAGTAATAACTGATCCAGGACCATACAATCACGAACACTGCGACTGATTGGACCTAAGCTATCCAAGCTTGCTGCAAGAGGAAAGACTCCTTTTTTACTATAACGTGAACCACTACTCCGATAACCCACTAAGCCATTAAAGGATGCAGGAATCCGAATTGAACCTGCAGTATCCGTTCCCATAGAAATAGGCACAATTTTTTGTCCTACAGATGTTGCGGCGCCTGATGACGACCCCCCAGGAATGCATAGTGGATCGGCTACATTCTTGGGTGTACCAAAGTGTGGGTTCAAACCTAGACCAGAGTAAGCAAACTCTGTCAAATTGGTTTTTCCAAGATTGATCATGCCCATACGAGTCAATTGCATGACGACATCTGCATCATGCTGAGCAATGGCATGATGCTCTCGCGTTTTTGAACCTGCAGTAGTTATCGTTCCCTGCACATCAAAAAGGTCTTTCCAAGTAATGGGAATACCATCAAACAAAGATAGCGGTACATGGGCTTTCCAACGCGCTGTAGAAGCGCGTGCTTCTCGATAAGCACGTTCCAAGCTCAAGGAAATAAAAGTGCTGTCATTGACCTGTTGTATGACATCACATGCTCTTTCCAATTCTTGGAGTGGGTCGGTTATTCCTTGTGCATATTGCTTTGATAAGGAAATCGCATCATCCATGCTATACTCCTGATAATTGTATATTTTAATAATAAATACATTTTTAAATTGAATTTAATCTTAAATCAAAACTTGTAAAGAGTAAATAATGTACGATTAAAAAATAATTTATTTTTGATTTTTTATTTAATGTTTAATAATATCAATAAATTAAAGTATTTATTTTAAGATGTATTCTTTAATAAAATAATCATTAATTAAAAGTGACTCAAAATTTCACTCAATTTATTGCTATTCCAAATAAGACGATTGAATTTGACGAAGTGGATATTTTTTTTACGAATCATTTAACGGCTTTGAAATTTTGAAGATTTTTCCAGTGATTCTCTTGTTGAATGTTTTTGTGATAAAGATAAATTTATCTCAATGGTTTTAAAATTAAGATAAATAACTTGCTCACAGCACTGTCGTTGCGTAAGGTAAATCATCAAAAAAATAATCTAAGGTATTGGGGATGTTGGTTTTAGAAGAAGTTTATAAAAGTAAAAAAGCAGAAAATTCTGAGCAATTCAATTTACGTATACATCGCGGCTTAAGCTGGCTCAAAAAAGCGGTAATTCTGCAAAGTGATCTTGATTTGAAATTCCTCAGTTTATGGATCGCCTTAAGTGCAATCAATCCGCAACCGGTTAAAACCCATAACGGCGAGCAAGATTTTAGCCAGTTTTTCGGTTCCCTAGTGCGATTAGATCGAGAACAAAAAATTCAGCATATTGTTTGGGACAGATATCATGATGCGATTACTCGGCTGATTGAAAGTCCCTATACATTTCAAAATTTTTGGGATGATCAAAATCAAAAAATAAATCAGAAAGTATGGAAACAGGCATTTCTTGCAGAAAAAAAGCATGTGTCTGAAGCACGACAAGCACAGGATTCAATCTGCTTATTGGGGATTGTTTTTCAACGTTTATTGACTTTACAACATCAAATTATACTGGGTGGAGCAACCTGTAACAGCTCAATGAATCGTAAATTGCTGCAAGATGGTTGTAATATCCTGATTGCAGTCATCCCTGCATGTATGCATATTATTTTGGAAAATCCTCAAAATTTTGATTTTGATACGCCGTTTTATCCATTATTACAAGTATCATGAATTAAAAGTGAACAAGCCTCCATCAGGTGAGGGCTTGTTGTGTAGACTGTTTTAAGCAGATTTTATTTTATTGATATAGAGGCGATCTAAAAGAGAAAACAGTGCTGCTCCAAATACCAAGCTGAGTCCAACCAAACAGGTCATGGTCCAGCCTCCGTGACGCCAAGCATATTTTATACACTAAAGAGACATGCTGTACATGACAGCATATTTGCTACAACAAACCAATTCAGTCTTGTTTGAATAGATTGAAGTTTATTTCAATCAAATCAGAAAGCATTCTGCAAACGGTTGCTTAAGCTCAGAAGTATTTGAGCAAAAATATTTTAAGAGTTTAAAGGGAAATCCTGTCTACAATACTGGTTGGTATTAGTTTTAATTTATGAGACTCAATAGTGGCTGAGTTTATCCGCAAGATTAGCTATACGGTTCAGACGGCAAGACTGTGCATCTAACATTTGTCCCTGTCCTTCGGTTTTAGGCTCCCAATTACAATACTTACTGGTGTTTTCCCACCATGCTGCGATCTCATCCATCTGCTGGTCTTTTTTTACACTGTCTGGACGACTGATAATTTTGGCAACGGCCTGTTCAACGCGGTTCTTATGTTGAGCATATTCTTGGTCCATACAGCTTTGCATCTCAAATGTTACAGCACCACTTTGCTTGATGCATTGACCATAACTGCTGCTTAATTTGGCATGAATATAAGAATCATCTGGAAGAGGGTGAGCTATTTCATCATCGGCAAAAGCTGCAAAAGGAAGAAAAGAGATAAACAATAATGTAGTACCTTTAAATTTTTTCATATGTTTAACCTTTAGTTTTATCTTGATCTTGATGTTCGTTCTTGAGTATTTCTATGCTTTGATTTGCATTATTGCAATAAAATCAGATAGCGTTGCAATTGTGCAGTACGGGCTGCTGTACGTTGTATATCATTAAGTAAAATTTGCAAGTTGTCTGGCTGTGATTGACCATACAAGGTTGTTTCCAGTCCAGCATCACTTTGACGTGATTGTAGCCAAATACGCTGTGATGCAACCAGTTTCGTTTTCTGGGTAGCATTCAAATGCGATTGTAATTTTTTATAGATATTATTCAATTGCTTATCTTGACGTTCCTCCTCATCTTTTAGACAAGCTGCCTGTTCAATAATGCCTTGGGCACTGTTGTCACAGTTTATAAAAGCTTGGCTTAATAATAAGTTTTCATTTCCTATTGGTGCAGCGAAGACCAAGCTTGAAAAAGTACATAAAAAACTGATCGGTAAGTATGCTAATCGTATTTTGTTCATAAAGGATAAACTCTTGGTTGATCAATGAGGATGAATATTGGTTATTGTGCGAGTTGAAAAAACTTGGTTGAATGTCATCAATCACGCTTTAACAAAAACAGGACAGGGTTATCATTTTGAACAAAGTGTACCAACTTTAAATTTGAATAATCATGGATATGTGGATGTTTTTCTCAAAAATATTGATCGTCCTGTACAAATTTCTTTAAAGGTCTGAGATTTATCTTCCGTATAATTACTGTTCCTCAACTGTTTATTCATATAGCTTCAAGATAGTAACCTGCATATCCATTTAAATTGTGTACATCGCATTTTTTTGGAATTTTATCGCAGACTATTAATGTGAATATATTATGATCGATTTTTTCACACAATAGTTATAGTGAATATTATTCAAATAGAATGATTTCAGTGTGCGTATTTTCATTAAAATAATAAGTCTCTTAAAAAATCAAAATCCCTCAAATTTTGAAGGATTTTGATTTTAGAATACTTTAAATGGTCTGTGCTCTATTGAGATATAGGCGATCTAAAAGAGAAAACAGGGCAGCTCCAAATACCAAGCTGAGTCCAACCACACAGGTCATGGTCCAACCTCCGTGATGCCAAGCATAAACGCCCAATGCCGAACCACAGGCACCTCCAGTGAAGTAGGCGGTCATGTAGATAGAATTAATGCGGGATTTTGCATCTGGGCGTAGGCGGAAAATGATGTTTTGATTGCTGGTATGTACCACAGCCAATCCAAAGCTAATCAAACCATAACCGAGAATATATGCGGTTAAGTAGGTCCCCCCTAGATAGAGTAGCCCCCAACTTAAAATCATGACAACAATTCCAATCCAAGTCAGAACTGCGGTGTGTCCCCGGTCAGCGATTTTTCCAATTTTTGCAGTCGCTAGTGCACCGAAGACACCAATCAATGTGGCTACACCAACCAATACATCTGGCAGGTTAAAGGGTTTTGAGGTCAGCAAAACAGCAATAGTAGAAAACAAAATACTCATGGCTGCGAAAACAAAACCACCAATAATGGCGCGGTAAACTAAACGTCGCTCTTGTTTAAGCAGCAATGCCATCGAATGAAAAATTCGGGCATAACTCATTTTTAAAATAGGCACATGCGGTAGGCGGGTTTTCAGTAAATAAGCCAGAATCAGCATCAGTACGGCACTGACAAAATAAATCAGTTTCCAGTTAAATAAATTTGATAACAAGCCTGCTAGACTGGTTGATAGTAATAATCCAACCAAGAGCCCGCTCATCAGGAAACCAACGACTTCGCCTGTTTTCTCAGGTTTTACGGCCATGGTTGCAAGAGGAATGAGGACTTGTGCAGCAACAGAAAATAGGCCTGTAATGATGGTTCCTGCCCAAAGCATGGGAAGATTAATGGCAAAAGCACACATCAATAAACCAAGGGCAGCACAAAACATCAGCCAAGGAATGAATTTGATTTTATTGACGATATCACCCATAGGCACAATAAATAACAGCCCAAGTGCATAAGATACTTGTGCAAAAGTCACAGTAAGCGCAACTTGTGACTCAGGCATATTAAAATATTGTTGAATGGAGTGAATTAAAGGTTGGCTATAGTAGTTTGCTCCTGCACATAAACCACAGGCAATCGCCATCAGCCAAAGTAATGCTTTATTCTGGCTAATATCGAGTTGAGCATTCATAAAAATTTCCTAGTTCTTGAAGTTACATACAATAAGCGGTTGCTTCAATTTCAATGAGCATCCCTTGTAAGGCAAGACACGGGACAGGAATTAATGTGCAGGCTGGAAAATTTTGATTTTTCCAAAGCTGTTGCATTTCCTGAATTAAAAACTGATGTTTTTTAGGGCTATGATCGACCACGAGTATTCTTAAAACAGCAATATCCATTAATGATGCATCTACTGCATGTAAAGCATGTTGCAGATTGATAAAAGCTTGATGAACTTGTTGAGCAAAATCTTTGGATAATTGTCCTTGTTGGTTTTCACCACCTTGTCCAGATATGTGCAAAATACGCAAGTAATGACGTACTTCAGCCACATGACTATACGCAAATGCTGTGGGATTATAAAGCGTATTCGGGTTGGTCATTTGAAATGATTTGATTTGTGGAAGATCTGATTTGGAATTCATACTGGCTACATTCTATCAAAGGGAAACTTTTGCTAGTATCAAAGCTCAAGTTAACTGTAGGTCAAGTAAAAAGACTAAGAAAAAACCGAAGTAAATGATCGTATTTATCAATGAACAATCAATAGCTTGTTAGACCACGAAAATCGTCATAAACAGAAAAGGGAGATAATTGCAGTATTGTTCAGCATATAACAAGTCTATAGGTTGCTTATCTTTGCTTTGATGATCTTATGAAACTCCAGTAAGTCAGTACTGACTAGAATTTCGTAGGGACATATCTTGAGCAAGCGATTGGCTATTTTTATATTCAATCTATTGAAATAGTCCTGAACTTAAATAAGCTATTGGTTAAATAATGAGTTGTGAATCTACAATTTTTGCTGTTTTACCGATCCAAAAAGGACGGTTGACTGCACCATGACCAAACCAATTGCATTGGTAGAGTGGGATCTGGAGCGGTTCTAAGTGTTCTGCCAAAATTTCTGTAATGCTCTGAGGGACGTTTTTCTGTGGACACTGATAAAAATCACCTAACATCACAGCTTTGAGCTGAGATGTATCAATACTTTGTAAAAGTTGAGTGAAAGCGCGTTCAATGCGGTAATATGGCTCCCCAACATCTTCGATCAGCAAGGTACTGGGTTGATCAAGTGTCAAACGATCAGGTGTTCCTTGTAAACTACAGAGTACCGTTAAATTACCTCCTAATACTTGCAGGTTCTCAAGCACTTGATTTTGAGTAAAACTATTTATAGCAGATAGCGCGTAGAGATTTTGTTTATTTGAATCTGCTGTTAATAGGCTGATGGTTTTTAATGCATCATAAGATATGGATGAGCTATCGAGGTTTTTAACCGCAATTTCTTGAAATACAGGTGCATGTAAAGCTTGACCACCATGCATGGCAACATAATTCAACAATACCGTCGTATCTGAATATCCAATAATCGGCTTATTTAAAATCCATTCACCTAAAAAGGGCAATAACATCGCGGCGCCTGTGCCACCACGACCACACCAAATGGCATCAACAGTGGGATCTAAACTCGCTTGTTTTAAATCTTCCACACGCTGCTCAATGGTACCAGCCAAATAACGGTATTGTGCAAAAACATGCGGTCCTAAACTGACTTGATGACCTAAGCGTTGTAAATGGGTTTGAGCCAATAGGATATTTTCAATATCTACGCACGCACTTGGCGATACAATTTTAAAATGCATATTTCTTCCAAACTTTTGCAAAACTTAATGTGTCAGTTTCTTTTTAGACAAGGTGATCATCATGACACCGATGATATTCAACAAGCAACCAAACCATTGTATCGCATTCATATGTTCACCCAGCAAAGCAACTGCCAAAATAATGGTGAGAATGGGACCAATTGAACCAATCATCGCGGCTTGAGCTGCGCCTAAGCGAGAAATACTTTGAGCCACTAAAATTGTAGGTAATACAGTAACCAATACACCCAGTGCAATACCATACCAAATCACGGATATAGGCAATTGCTTAAGCAGTTGTATGGGCTGGGGGGTCGCAACAGCAAAATGAGTTAAAGTACCAAAACAGGCGATGCTCAAAGCCAAACCTGTGTAATTCCATGAGCCGAATTTTTGGATCAAGCGTGGTGTCATCAATAAATAGGTGGCAAAGGATACAGCACTGGCAAAGACTAAACTCACGCCTAACCAGAAATCACCTTCATGTGGAACCGTGCTCTGTTCCTGTAACATCACAATGACTGTTCCACCATAACTTAGAGCAATTGCGATGATGGTTCTAAAATTTAACTTCTGTTTATAAATAAAACTTGTGGCAATTACAGTGAGTGTTGGATAGAGGAATAAAATAATTCGTTCAAGTGAGGCGCTGATATACATTAAGCCTGCGAAATCTAACCAGCTGGAAAAATAATATCCCATCAGACCGGCAGCCATTAACAATAGCCAGTCTTTGTTGGTGATGTTTCTGTTATGGTGGCGATTGAACCAACATAATAGAAGAAAGAAGGGCAATGCACTAGCCATTCGTAGAGCCATAAGGACTGTGCTATCTACTAATGGAGATAAGGCATAGGCTTGTTTAATAAAAATAGCTTTAGTACTAAACAAGAACGCTGCACCCAGAGCAAATATTGAACCAAGCTGTGTGCTGGAGATAGAAAGTTTCATGAATTTGACTGCATTAACGATGTCGTCATTCGACATGTATGTTTGAACAAGCAGTATAAATGCTGTTTTTCATCAGGTGAAATGCAAAAAAGCAATCAATCAGCATAATAAAAGGAATATACGGCAGGGAGATAATGCGCTGTGCAATTTTTTACTGGGCGATCGGCATGGATTAAATAGAAAAATTGATCAAAATCAACGCAGAGTAATTAGTTTTAATGCACTTGAGGAGGGGATATTGTTTTTTGCACAAAAGTGGTGCAATTTATATACAGTTCATTTGAATGCTATTCAGTACTATTAATTGACAAAATGGCAAATCGAAAAACAGTAAAAATTTTTGTAAGTGGTTTTGGTTGAGAGTTAGGTTAATGAGATCATTTATTCCAAGTACTTTTTTTTATTAATGAAATTAAAAAATGGAATGAAAATAGACTTACATTATTGACTAAAAAAATGTCATAAAAAGCCAATTCAAGCTGGATTGAAACAGTTATAAATTGTCAGAAATGCCAATACTGGGAATGAAATCTAGCTTAAATCTATTGTTTTATAGTGTATTTGAGCGGCAAATTAAATGCTGGAAATAGGGAAAAAAATGCCATAAATGCCAATCCATTACAGTGGGTTTCGCTGAAAAAAAGCAAGGAAGTGGTGGAAAAAACATCAATTATACGAACAGGAGTCAATCGAGGACCAAAAATGCACGCTGAGTATTACAGGAAAAATACAATAAATTGAATAGTAGGTATATCTTGTAATGATATTTATGAATCATCAGTTCAAAATATGGGTATTTATTAAATAAATATTGGGTGGTATTTTAAAAAAGTTCAATTAGAATCCAAAAATTCATAACAAACGCATCTGGGGGAAGCATCGTTTATCGACGATGTTGACTTAAAGAAAAATTAGCTTGAGGAACGCTCATGCAGATTGGAATCCCAAAAGAAACTGTCGTCGGTGAAAACCGTGTAGCTGCAACGCCAGAGACAGTAAAAAAGTTGATTGGTGCTGGTCATAGCATTGTCATTGAACGTGGAGCCGGTAAAAAAGCTGCATATATTGACAGTGCTTATGAACAAGTGGGCGCCAAGATCACGGATGATGCCTATACGGGCAGTCAAATGATTCTGAAAGTTCGCTCACCGCAAGGAGACGAAATTCAAAAACTTGCTGCGGGTACAACCGTTGTCGCAATGTTTGACCCGTATCGCAATACTGAACTTGACCAATTTGCGTCACAACAAGTGTCTGCATTTGCGTTAGAGCTTTTGCCTCGTACACTTTCACGTGCGCAGAATATGGATGTATTGTCCTCTCAAGCCAACCTTGCAGGTTATAAGTCAGTGCTTCTTGCCGCTGCGGAATATCAACGAATGTTCCCTATGCTCATGACTGCTGCTGGTACAGTTAAACCAGCACGTGTCGTCATTATGGGGGTTGGGGTTGCAGGTCTTCAAGCAATTGCAACAGCAAAACGTTTGGGCGCTGTGGTTGAAGCCACAGATCTACGACCAACTGCGCGTGATCAAGTTGAATCGTTGGGCGGCAAGTGGCTGGATGTTCCGATGTCTGACGAAGAGAAGCAAAAGGCTGCCGATGCTGCTAAAAATGGTTATGGCTGGATGCCGGGTGAGCAATATATTCAAGATCAAGCTGTCATCGTAGATAAAGCGGTATCAAATGCAGACATCGTGATTACAACTGCGTTGCTGCCAGGTCGTGATGCTCCACGTTTAATTAAGGCTGAAACCGTTGCCAAAATGAAACCAGGTTCAATCATTCTGGACATGGCAGTGGAAACGGGTGGAAACGTTGAAGGCTCCAAAAATGGTGAAAATGTTGTCACGGATAATGGTGTGACCATTTTGGGCATTCCAAATATTCCTTCTACAGTTTCAACAGAAGCTTCAGCTTTGTATGCACGTAACGTATTTAATTTTGTTGAAACCCTGTTTGATAAAGAGAAAAATTTTGCGATCAATCAGGAAGACGAAATTCAAAAAGCACTTCTAGTAACTCATGGCGGTCAAGTACTGCTGAAGCGTGGTTAAGGAGAGTCATCATGGTTGAAACTATTACTATTTTCGTCTTGGCCATTTTTGTTGGTTACTATGTGGTTTGGGGGGTTACACCTGCATTACATACTCCGTTAATGGCGGTAACCAATGCATTGTCCTCGATTATTATTGTCGGTGCAATGCTGCAAACTGTGGGAATTCCGGGTGTTGTTGAAGCAAACGTACAATTTCAGTCTGTGAATGTTGTCAGTGTGCTTGGTGCAATTGCAGTGTTCTTGGCAAGTATTAATATTTTTGGCGGTTTCGCAGTGACTGCACGCATGCTTGAAATGTTTAAGCCAAAGCAAAAGAAAAAAGAGGGCTAATCTATGGAATTTATTCGAGAGTATGCGGATTGGTTCTACCTTGTTGGTGCGGTCCTTTTTATTTTGACTCTACGTGGTCTTTCAGGTCCTAAAACTGCGATTGCAGGTAACCGTTACGGTATGATTGCTATGGCGATTGCCGTGATCACCACCTTCTTTGTTGCAGATCATCCTGTAGTTTGGATGATTGGTGGAGCAATGGTGTTGGGCGCTATCGTGGGTATTGCACGTGCTCGTACTGTTCCAATGACGCAAATGCCTGAAACTGTAGCATTGATGCATTCACTGGTGGGTTTGGCTGCGGTATTGATTGCGATTGCTGCGATTTTACATAACAACCAATTGACAGTTTTATTCACGCAGCATGAATCTGCTTTAACTGCCGCAGGCGTACAGCATGCCCATATGAGCAAGGTTCATTTATTTGAATTGTTTGTAGGTTGCTTTGTTGGTGCGATTACCTTTACTGCATCTGTGTTTGCTTATGGTAAGTTAGCTGCAAAGAAATGGGCAAAAACCATTTCAGGTGCTTGGGTTAAACCAGTTCAAGCGATCATTTTCCTTGCCATGCTGGCATGTGGAGTGTACTTCTTTAGCACAGGCAATATGCAAGCATTCTGGGCAATGACTGCATTGGCACTGGCATTCGGTTGGGTATGGATTGCACCAGTTGGTGGTGGTGATATGCCTGTTGTGGTTTCACTGTTGAACTCATTCTCTGGATGGGCAGCAGCAGGTATTGGTTTTACTCTTGAAAACAACATGCTGATTGTTGCTGGCTCGCTGGTGGGTTCATCAGGTGCGATTCTGTCTTATATCATGTGTAAAGCAATGAACCGTTCAATCATCAATGTCCTGTTTGGTGGTGCGATGGGGGGTGCGGCAGTTGCTTCTGCGGACAAAGGTGAGCAGGTTCAGCGTAACTACCGTTCTGGTTCTGCGGATGATGCGGGCTTCTTGATGTCAAATGCTGACAGCGTCGTGATTGTACCGGGTTACGGTATGGCGCAGGGGCGTGCACAAAATGCAGTGAAAGAATTGTGTGAAATATTGAAAGAGCAAGGGGTAACTGTTCGTTTTGCAATCCATCCAGTTGCGGGTCGTATGCCTGGTCATATGAACGTATTGTTGGCTGAAGCTGATGTTGCATATGAAGATATTTTGGAAATGGATGAGATTAACTCAGACTTTCCTGCAACAGATGTGGTGTTGGTGATTGGTGCGAATGACGTTGTTAACCCTGCGGCTAAAGATGATCCGAGTTCACCGATTTATGGTATGCCGATTCTTGAGGCACATAAAGCACGTACCATTATGGTTATCAAGCGCTCTATGGCAACAGGCTATGCGGGTCTAGACAATGACTTGTTCTACAATGACAAAACCATGATGATTTTTGGTGATGCCAAGAAAGTTGTTGAAGAGATGACCAAAGCAATCAATGGTGGTGGGCACTAAGCCAATAGCGGATTAAATCCCCCCAACCCTCCTTTGATCAGGGAGGGAGCCTAACCGCCTTCGGGCGGTTTTTTATTCCAGTCATTTTAATGCTATGATTTTGATAAAAATTGACTGAATAAAAATGATGAAGCAACCATTTAAAATAATCCATCAAAGCTCAGGAATTTGTCTGGCACTTTTTTTGTCCATAGCGCACGCACAAGTTTTTGAAATTCAAAATGGTTCTAAACACTATGATGCCAGGATTGAGATTGCGTGTGAAAAAGATGAATGTGGTGCCAAGGCCGAAGTAAAACTATTTAAAAAGGGCAGTAAAACGGTATTTCAAGCATTTCATTCTGATGAACTGACCATGTATTTGGATGAAAATTTTAAACCGAGTGTTAATGTGATACAGCTCTATGGTGAACAAAGTCCTTTGATTTTTGATGATTTTAACTTCGATGGAACACAAGACCTTGCGATTAGAAACGGCAATTATGGTTCTTATGGCGGTCCTGTGTATGATATTTATGTATTTAATCAGAGCAAGAATCAATTTGTTTTGAGTCAGGAGCTGTCTGTGCTCACTCAAGAAAATTTAGGTATGTTTGAGCTGGACAAAAAGCGTAAACGGATCATTACCTTTAATAAAAGTGGCTGTTGCTACCATATTCGTTCTGAGTATCAAGTTGTACCTGGAAAAGGTTTATTGCTGGTTCGCGAGTCTATTGAAGATGAGCTTACTTCAAGTGGAAATCAGGTTAAAGTTACAGAGCGTCAATTAATTAATGGAAAATGGAAAGAAAAAACCAAGTATTATTCAACTGAAAAATACTATGCTCGATAATCGCTATTTTAAATTTTTTTAGTCTGACAATAATGTAAAAAAAGCTCTTCACTTTTATGTGGTTTAGTCCTATGTATGTCGTTTAACCCTGTACCTACAGAGGCTTACTCTGTTTGATAAATCATGAAAAAACAACATTCGCACAAATTCTAATTGATATTGAGACATAAAAAAGCCCATCCTAAGATGGGCTTCTAGCACAAGAAAAACTAAATTTTAGTGAGGAATATGTTCTTCATCTTCAAATTCAGGTTTAACCTGTACAATAAAGTCTTGTCGGTTTAGACCACGCCACAATGCAAATGCAGTACCAATATAGATTGATGAGTAAGTACCCACAAATACACCAATAAACATTGCAACAGAGAACCAGTGTAAACCATCGCCACCCAAGAACATCATTGCAAGTACAACCAGCAAGAGGGTCATTGAGGTATGGATGGTACGCTTTAAGGTTTCAGTCAATGCAATATTGACGATCTCTAACGGCGTTGCACCACGAATCTTGCGGAAGTTTTCACGAATACGGTCAGATACAACAATGTTATCGTTTAACGAGAAACCGATTAATGCAAGAATAGCTGCCAAAACAGTCAGGTCAAACGGCCATTGCATCATTGCAAAAATACCAATCGTTACGATCACATCATGCAGTAATGAAAGGACAGCACCAACTGCAAGTTTAAACTCGAAGCGAATGGTGACATAGATCAGCATCAGCAACATTGCAAGTGCAACTGCACCCGCAGAACGCAAATACAGTTCATTACCCACTTGACCACCCACAGAGTCCACTTTGTGGACAACCGCTGCATTGTTCGGTAATTGAACGGCTTTGGTGATGGTGTTGCTTAAGTCTTCGACTTTCAGATCTTGTGCAGGCATACGAACAATAAGGTCTTTATTTGAACCTAAAGTCTGTACAACAGCATCTTTAAAGCCGGCTTGGTCCAGGTTTGCAATCACGTCAGCAGGTTTTGCTGCATGTTGATAATTCAATTCAGCAGAAACACCACCTGTAAAATCTAGACCTAGATTTAAACCTTTGGTTGCAATAAAGAAGATACTGGCAATTGTAAGAATGATCGAGATGATTGCCGCAGGTTTGGCAATCTTCATGAAATTAATTACATGCTCATCATCAGGGCGGCCATATTTCTTTTTCGGTTGAGTCACATCAGTCATCTTCGATCTCCTATATGCTCAACTTATTCAAGTTACGTTTACGGCCGTATACGAGTTGGACAATTGCACGAGTGACTGTAATTGCAGTAAACATTGAGCAAATAATACCAATCATCAGTGTAACAGCGAAACCTTTGATCGGACCTGTACCAATCGCAAACAGAATAAATGCAACCAAGAATGTGGTTAAGTTTGAGTCGAGAATAGTGTTATAGGCTCGATCATAACCCGCAATAATAGCCTGTTTGGGGGAGGCTCCCCAGCGCATTTCTTCTCGTATTCGCTCACAGATGAGTACGTTGGCATCTACCGCCATACCAATTGTGATCACGATCCCCGCAATTCCGGGCAAGGTCAACGAAGCACCAATCCAGGACATGACGGTCAGAAGCATTGCCAGGTTAATCACCAGGGCAATATCAGCAATTAAGCCAAATAAACGGAAGAATACGATCATCCAAAGCGCAACCAGGATGAAACCAACTTGTGTAGAAAGTACACCTTTATCGATATTTTCTTGACCTAAGCTAGGACCAACCACACGTTCTTCGACAAAGTACATTGGGGCAGCCAAAGCACCTGCACGAAGCATCAACGCAAGCTCAGAGGCTTCTTGAGGTGAATCCAGACCTGTAATACGGAAAGATGAACCTAATACAGCTTGAATGTTCGCAGCATTGATTACTACAGATTCTGTATATGGCGTACGGACTTCAGTCATTGCACCTGTAACTGGATCTGGAACCGAGGTAATTTTCTGTTTATTTTCAATAAACAAAACGGCCATGCGTTTACCCACCGCGTTACGTGTTGCATCCGACATCAACTTGCCGCCAGCAGTGTCTAAAGTAATATTTACTTCAGCGCCACCAGTATCCTGACTAAAGCCACTCGATGCGTTTTGGACACGTTCACCCGTTAAAATACGGTTGCGGTTTAATAACAACTCACGACCACTGTCTAGCGATTCATAAGCAAAAACTTCAGTACCCGGCGGTAAAGGTTGCCCATTGTATTTACCTGTAAAACGGTCAATATACTGATCATTTAAGTCTGAAACTAAACGGAATTCTAAGTTTGCAGTACGGCCCAAGACACGTTTTGCCTCAGCAGTATCTTGCACACCCGGCAGTTCAACCACGATACGGTTACTGCCTTGACTTTGCACCAATGCCTCAGCGACACCTAATTCGTTAATACGATTTCGTAGCGTGGTTAAGTTCTGGTTCAATGCATAAGACTGAATGTCTTGCTTGGTCGCATCGTTATAGGTCAACTTAAGCGTAGAACCCGTATCCGTAGCTAAAGCTTGTTGATTATATTTATTTCCATCGCGACGTAAGAAATCCATAACCGCTGCACGGTCATCATTATTGGCAAACTGGATGGTAATTACATTGTTATTCAATGCAAGACTATTGAAATTAATCTTGTTGTCACGGAATTCACGACGTAAATCAGTTGCTGATGTTTCCATACGTTGTGCAATCGCTTTGTCCATATCTACTTCAAGTAGGAAATGGACACCACCACGCAAGTCCAAACCGAGCTTCATTGGCTTGGCACCAATTTTTTGTAGCCACTCAGGTGTTGTTGGCGCAAGGTTTAAGGCAATCGTATAGTTTTCGCCCAAACCTTTGCTCAGTACATCTTTTGCCTTTAACTGGGCTTCTGATGTGCTTAAACGTAAGAGGGCAGCATTGTTGGTGAAAGTATTATCATGACTGCTAATATTTTCACTTTTTAAAATTTGCTCTGCTTTTTGTATCACTGATTTGTCAATCGTGGTACCAGCCTTGGCACCCGAAATTTGAACAGCAGGTTCATCAGGATATAAACTTGGCAGCGCGTATAATGTACTGATTACTAGTACCACTAGAATCAATAAATATTTCCATGCAGGGTAACGCATTCGCTTTCTTCTTAAAATGAAAAAGTCGTGCTAAGTGCACGACCGTTTTATGATTAAAGGTTATTTAATGTGCCTTCAGGCAGAACTGAAATAACGCTTGCACGTTGAACTTTGACTTCATTTCCTTTGCTCAGTTCAACCACTGCAAAGTCTCCGTCGATTTTCAGGATACGACCCATTAAGCCGCCTGCAAATACAACTTCACTGCCCACACCTAAGCTCTCAATCAAAGTACGGTGTTCTTTTGCACGTTTTGCTTGAGGACGCCAGATGAGAAAATAGAAGATCGCGATAAATACAACGATCATCAAAATGTTTGCCATCATGCCTGGACCTTGTGCAGGCGCTGCCGCAGCGTGAGCAGAAGAAATAAATAAACTCATTTCAGTTTCCTAATGTTAAAAATTTTCTGCCATTTGCATGGCTTTTAAATCGACTTGTTCTGCAATTTACCTTGTCTTGGGTTTCAGCGCAAATACTGTTGAATTAATCTTCAATTCAGCTTGATATTGGGGCATTAGTCCACAGGACAAGGTGGGACTTCTAAGCCGCGACGTTGATAAAAATCTGTCACGTATTCATCAAAAGTGCCTTGATCTAAAGCGTCACGAATATCTTGGGTAAAGCGTTGGTAATAGCGCAAATTATGGATTGTACCCAACATTGAACCGAGCATTTCACCACATTTTTCTAAATGGAATAAATAAGCACGAGTGAAGTTTGTACAGGTGTAACAGTCACAGTGAGGGTCTAATGGACGTTGATCATGGCGATATTGACTGTTACGAATGCGGACCAAGCCATCTGTAACAAAATAATGGCCATTTCGTGCATTACGTGTCGGCATTACACAGTCAAACATATCGACACCACGACGAATCGCTTCGACAATGTCTTCTGGTTTTCCTACACCCATTAAATAACGAGGTTTGTCTTCTGGCATTTTCGCAGGAAGATAATCCAAAACTTTGATCATTTCTTCTTTTGGTTCACCGACAGAGAGACCACCAATCGCAAAACCATCAAAATCAATTTCTTTTAAACCATTTAAAGATTCATCACGCAGGTCTTCATACATGCCACCTTGGATGATTCCAAACAAGGCATTTTTATTTTTGAGCACATCATGATGTTGAGTTTTACAACGTTTTGCCCAGCGCAATGACAGTTGCAATGACTTTTGCGCTTCTTCATGTGTTGCAGGATAAGGTGTACATTCATCAAAAATCATCACAATATCTGAGTTCAATGCATGCTGAATATCCATTGAAATTTCAGGTGATAAAAAGACTTTTGATCCATCAATCGGAGAGCGGAATGTCACACCTTCCTCTTTAATTTTACGCATGGCACCAAGACTAAACACTTGGAAACCGCCTGAATCAGTCAGAATAGGCTTGCCCCATTTCATAAACTCATGCAAACCGCCGTGTTCACGAATGACATCTAATCCAGGACGTAAATAAAGGTGAAAGGTATTTCCTAATATGATTTGCGCTTGGATATCTTCAATATCACGTGGCAGCATACCCTTGACAGTACCATATGTTCCGACAGGCATAAACACCGGCGTCTCAACGACACCATGCGCCAAAGTTAAACGGCCACGACGAGCACGCCCCGACTGACCTAATTTTTCAAACTTCATAAATGACCTAAATCTGGCGAAAAAACAGTTCGCTGATTGATAATTGCAAAAGGGGCTATTTTCCCTGATTTTAGGGTTGAATACCAGTCATGTTATTTTTCATCGTGTTAAAAAATTTAAGACGCGACTTGATTTATGGTGGGGAAATAAATTTTCGAATGATGTTTGTATTTTGTTTATCATGGATATTTTTATTTTATTTTTATAAAAGAAGTGGACTTTAGCCCACTTTTTTAGTTCAGCTATCAGATTAATCTTTGGCTTTGCGACTCATGGCAATTAAACCAATGATCACGAGAACCAAGATGAAAATTCCATAATGATTCCAGAAATTACGCTGCATTTTGTTTTCTTGGTAATCAGGATTTTTATTTAAGGATGCAATCACATCTTCTGGTAATTCATAAAAAGTATCTGGTTCAGCATCGGCCATGCCAACCAGTGTGCAATCCCAAGTTCTTACATCTGCCCATAAAATTCCAAAGTGACTACATTTGTAGCCCACATTTAAGTTCTTGAGGTCTTCATATTGGCTGATGAGTTCTTGTGGAAAAGCTCCCACTTTAAACATTTCATCACCGGTATTGAAAACCAACAGTCCTTTTGCTTGAGCAGGAATCTGCCACATAAGGCATAGGCATAACATCATCAATAGTTTTTTTAACATTGTATAGCTCCAATCTTAAGATTGTTTTTTATAAGTTGATCGTTTTGTTCTAAAAATAGTCATTTTTTTTAGCGGTTTGAAAATTATCAGAAATTTAACAGAATGTCATTTTTATCTTAAGCCTATCCATATTTATAATCTTCGATGAGGATCGTGATTTGCAAATCATGATTTATCTATAGGTTTTAAGGTAGATTTATACTCAACATCTATAAAAATCCATACATTAAAATATAATTTCTATTGATCAATAAAATCAATGCGATGAATTTATTGTTGAATGATAGAAGGCTTTTACTGCCACGCTTTGCCATCTAGGCTTGAAATAAATTGGCGTAGACGAATCCGCATTTTGCTTAACCCATTGCCTGTCGAACAGCATGCTTGTAATGCAAACAAGGCAGTTCTGTGTTTTTGCTCATAATTCTGCCCAACAAGGTTGCCTTGATGTTGCCTTATGATAAAAACCAGTGATGATACCAAAGTACAAAATACATGATGTGTATAAAAATATAGCGTTGACTGGGTATCAATGAATGAAATCAAATCACTGGTATGAATAATCTGGGGTGGCTAGATGTAAAGCTAAAGATGGAATTCAAGGAACAAATCAAAAAAACCTCCTTGGAAATGATCTAAGAAGGCATGAAAAATATTTGAGACAATGGTAATGATGATTAATTGAAGTTGGGTTTGTAATCAAAATTTTGAGTCACCACATTATCTGAAAACGGACGAATAGTTTTCTTGGCTAAAGTAATGGTATTAATCATATTATTCGGGAAAATTTCGATGGTGTTATTAAACTCCTCAACATTACGGTTGAAGATTGTAATTGCTGCCCCGACATTTTCATTTTGCTCTTGAATATCATCCATCATTTTTGCATATAAGGTATCTGCTTTCAGTTCAGGATAGTTTTCTACCACCACATTTAAACTTTTCATTAAGTCCTGATTGAGTTTTTCAACATGTTGCAATTGTGAAACATCTGTATTGTTGAGGTTCAAATTTAAAATTTGCTGACGCAGTTCAGTCACTTTTTCTAAGGTCGATTTTTCAAACTGAGTATATTGCGCCAATGTCTGTTCAAGCGTTTCAAGTGTTTTGACTTTTTGACGCTCAAAATTAGCCACTTCAGCCCATGCGCGTTGGGTGGCATTGAAATAACGCACGATATTATTTCTGACCAGTATGCCCCAAACAACAATTGCGACAAAAATCCCAATAAAGATGATTAAACCCATTCTGATTATTCCTTATGATTTATGAAATCAAGTTTAGCATGCTCTGTTTGAATTTTTCATATTCAGGCATGGTTAATGTTCTTAAATGTCCACGCAGTGCCGAGATGTCCTGAGGACTTTGCTTTTTTCGAGCAATTCGAAATAAGTTTTGATCACCCATGTAGCACAACATATTTTCCTCAAAATGATAAACAATATCACCGGAATATTGTTGAAAAAAATCACTTAATTTTAAGGTGATACTGGGACTAATGATTCGCGCCAATTGATGTTGATTATAGCCGAAGATATGTAAGTTTTGGTTCACCAAAATATCCGCAGTTTTCCAGCGTTGTGTATAGGGCGGTGCGAATTCATGATGTTTATTACTGGCAGCAAATCCCAATGCAGGCATTTGAAAAATAAAGGCACCCCATTGGTCTTTGTGAATCTCTCTGATTTTCTGTTTTTCACCTTGGCTATTCGGGAGTGAAAATTCATCAATATAATGATAGTGAAATAGCATCACATGATGTTCTTTTTCTCCATCAAACCATAGGGTAGAGGCGAATTGCTCGATTTCATTTGAGACATTGCCTTGGGCAAAAAATGGAAAGGTTTGTTTCAATCTGCTCATCACCAATAAGGTATTGGTTGTGGTTGAGATATGACTGGGAGTTTTATTGAAATGTAAGTCATATCTCAGCAGCATGATCTTCTGTTCAAGAAAAGCAATGACTTGATCAATTGGATCACTCGGTTCATAAATTAAATAGGCAGCAAAACAGCATAACAATCCAGCTAAGAATACGAGTGGGTAGGGGATGAATGGATGAAAAAACCAACCAATTACAGCAGTCAGTATTCCCACAATAAACAGAAATCGAGGAATGACATTATAAAAAAATAGATCTTTGCTTTCTCCCCACGGATGTAGACCATCCAAAATATCTTGGGCAGATTGAGCCTGTTGCCCAATATCCCACAGTCGAGCTATGTTACGCATCACATGCTGATTTTTTCGAGTGCGATAATGCAATAATCGCTCAACGGTTTCTATAGGCATAACTGCTCATCATGATTTGGCTTTTCAGCAACTAAAATTTTAAATATTTTATCGATAATTATCGGATAAATCACACTAATTACCAATTAACTTATTTATTTTTAAAACTTATTTACTGGTGTGTTCGGTTGAACTTCTTGCAGTATTGTTAAGAGCGATTGTTTAAGTTGCTCATAATCAGGCATGCTCATGCTTTCCAATTGTGCGGCGAGGTCATGTACAGTCTGGACCTGCCCCACTGGCAGGTGTGGTTTGGTGATGTCAATCTTAAATAACCAACACAGTGCAGGGTGTTGTGGATGAACGTAAAAATCACCTTTGAAACGGGACATTGCCTGATCAAGCACCAGTACATGATTGGGACTGAAAAATTTAGCCAAGCGCATTTCGTTAGTTCCGCTGAGTTGATATTGATTGTCAAAGCGGATATCGCCACTGGACCATTTTGTTCCGAGCCGGCAAGCGCGGTTTTGTTTGGATGAAATACTGATGCCCTGTGTTGGAAAATTCTCGACGATGATCCCCCATAAATCATAATGACGATATTCGGTTTTTGTTTTTCCTTCCGAATCACGTGTTTCAACTTCATCAACATAATGATAATTAAACAGCATATAGGGATAGATGAAAGCGTCAATTTGCCAAGTACCGTAAATGGTATTGCGAATTGAATTTTCGTAGTCTCCTAAGCCAAATAATGGAAAATCATAAGGGGAGATAATTCTGTTATCCGTTTCATTTGGAAAGAAGCGAATTTGATATTTGGCTTCTAAATTTTTTTGCTGGATATAATCTATGAGTTGATTGAGGGGTTGGGTGGAAGTGCGTTTATAAAACGCAAAGGCAATACTTGCGATCGCAAATAGAAATAGAACTGAATGGCTAAAAAAAGCTAGGATGACACAGCTAATTCCCATACAGATAAAAAGCCAAAATGTATAATTTTGAATAGACAGGCTGGGGTCATCTTGCCAATGCTTTAACTTTTCGATCAAGTGATCAAAATTTTCAGTCGATGCTAATAACTGATTGATTGAATCAATATTACTTTGGGTTTTACCATTATTGACATGTTGTTGACTAAACGCATTTTGAATTTTTGTCAGTAAATCATTCATCTTTATTCATTATTGTGAGGAGCTTTCAGAAGTCTAATTGTAACGAAAAAATGATTTTAAATGCAAAGTATCCATTTTCGAACACTTTGCAGATCGTGCTGTGAATGATGGTGTAAAGCTATTCAGCTATTATTTGTCCAGTCATTGCATTCTCAATGAGCATGGCATCGCCATAACTAAAGAAACGATATTTTTGCTCAACTGCATGTCTATAAGCATTTAAAATATTGTCTCGATTGGACAATGCAGCAACCAGCATTAACAATGTCGATTCAGGCAAGTGGAAATTCGTGATCAAACGATCAACCACACAAAACTGATAGCCGGGATAGATAAAGATTTGGGTATCTCCTGTCCATGCAGCAATTTTTCCTCCAGAAGCTTGTGCAGCACTTTCCAATGCTCGTGTTGCTGTGGTACCGACTGCAATAACTTTATTCCCACGTGCTTTGGTTTCTTGAATGAGTTTTGCTGTTGCTTCTGGTACATCACACCATTCACTGTGCATGATGTGATTTTCAATATCATCTGTACGCACAGGTAAAAAAGTGCCTGCGCCGACATGCAAAGTCACAAAAGCTTTTTTAATGCCTTTTTGTTCTAATTTTTGTAATAAGTCCTGATCAAAGTGCAAGCTTGCAGTGGGTGCTGCGACACTTGCTAACTTTGTCGGATCATTAAATACGGTTTGATAGCGTTCTGTATCGATCGCTTCTGCTTCACGATTAAAATAAGGAGGAATAGGGAGTTGCCCATATAGATCCAGAACCTGCAAAATTGGCTGAGAAAACTCGACGATAAATAAGTTTTCATGACGGCCCTGAACAGTGGCTTTGACGCCATCTACGCCAATGAAGAGTTCTGCCCCCGCTTTAGGTGAATTACTCGCTTTGATGTGGCAATGCGCAATGGTCTGGTCAAAAATGCGTTCTACCAAGACTTCAATTGCGCCACCTGATGCTCGTTTACCTTTAAGGCGTGCTTTCATGACTTTGGTGTCATTGAGTACCATCAAGTCGCCTTCATCGAATAAATCCAAGATATCGGTGAAGCAATGGTCTTGATATGAACCATCTGCATTGAGATGTAAAAGGCGGGAAGCGCTACGTGTTTCAAGCGGGTAGCGTGCGATAAGTTCATCTGGAAGTTCGAAACTGAAATCGGAGAGTTGCATCATGGGAAAGAAAAACTGGCATTTGAGATTTAAAAACTGCGCCTAGTATAGTCTTTTTTCAAATTAAAGGCTGAAATTGGTGATTTATAATCCAAAAAAACCAGATGTGCGTTAAATTTAGACAAATGTGAAAACTTGTCGTTGACAAGAAAATGAAACGCGCTATTATACGCACACAACCTCTCCCGAGGTGGTGAAATTGGTAGACGCGGTGGACTCAAAATCCACTGTCAGCGATGACGTGTCGGTTCGAGTCCGACCCTCGGGACCAGAATATAGAATCCTTGTTGATTCAGCAAAACCCAAGCCAGTACAAACAGCTTGGGTTTTTTGTTTCTTGCAGTTCATAAAATCAAAAAGTAGTGTGATTTGTTGCACAATCTTTTATTACAAAAATATGATTTTTAAATTTTTTTGTTTTATTTAAAAGTATTGCTGTTATAGTGTTTTGTGTGAACATTTGTAAATGTACATCTACGTCTTTGATGCTATTTTTTTATTTTTCGAATTAAGTTTTTATTCATTTAAAAAGAAATTGATATTAGAAATGGGTGAGTTTAATCAACAACGTGTGAACTGAAAGTGAAAATGAGGTAAACATGAAACTAGAATTCTTAGACTCTCATCAAACTGAGCAACTCAGTGCATGTCGATTGTCGCTCATTTTAGGGGCTTATACACAGGATAATAAAATCGAGCGCTATATGAGAATCGTTCGTGCTATTCTGAATGTCGAAAATGCCTTTTTTACCTTTCACAATGAACCTTATGCATGGGCTGCAAATACCCAATGTGACTTTGTTGCTGCCTATATTTCTCCAAAGCCCAGTCTTTTTCCAAATTTTAAAAATGATTTAATCGTGGAGAATACACATCCAAGTTATCAGGAATGTTCAGATTATATAAAGGAGATTGGTCTTCCGCATACACGGCTCATTGCTTATGATTTTAAACTTCAAGACAACGAATCCATCGCGCATGTCTATTTTTATGATCACCAGAATGAGGGTTTTACAGCCAAACAAAAACTATTATTAGAAGAGTTGAGTGATGACCTGGTGACGATATTGCAGCGCAAGTCGGAGTCTCAAGACTATTATGAACTTTATGAGCAAGAACGTGCTCTCAATTTTAGTAAAACCAAGTTTTTTCAGGTGATTGCCCATGATTTGCGTGCGCCTTTCCATGGCCTGATTGGTTTCTCTGATGTATTAGCCAATGAGCGAGAAAGCCTGGACGAAGACAATATTCATAGTATTGCACAATATCTGCATGATACCTTGCAGTCCACATATGCTTTACTTGAAAATTTACTCAATTGGGCGATGTCTGAAGGTGGTCGTTTTGTATATCATCCGATTAATTTTAAGCTCAAACAGACCACTAAAATTGTTTACGATATACTGCAACCTTTAGCCGTGAATAAAAATATTCAATTGATTGAAAATGTTGCTGAAGATTTAACTGTTTTTGCAGATATGAATATGGTGACTTCCATTATTCAAAACTTAGTTTCCAATGCTTTGAAATTTACGCAAACTGATGGTACAGGCAAAGTGACAATTTCTGCTCAGCCTGTGGGAAACCGTATTGAAATCATTATTCATGATACTGGTTTGGGCATGACTCAGCCACAGATTGAACAGGTGTTTGAACCACAACTCAAAGCCAGTATAAAAGGTACCATTGGTGAGCAGGGTACTGGTTTGGGATTGGTGTTGTGCAAGAGATTTGTTGACTTAAATCATGGGCAGATATCGGTCAGCTCTCAAAAAGGTGAGGGAACAACATTTATTGTTGCACTCCCTGCGGCAAAAAATACCCACCAGTCTTTGGTCGATACGGACCTAAAGTCAGACAAGGTAAAAATTTTCTAGTATTCAAAAAGTATGAAGTGAATTTTAAAGGGGTGGATGTGTGTTTTTGATGTTTTTTTAATCTATGACTTTTGATAAAACGATAAAAAATTCCCTAACAGTAAAGCAAACTGCTATAAATAATCATATAAAACATCAGTACAGGCTTTTCTAATGAATGCTGAGCAATTGCAAAAAACCTTACATGCCAGTCAGTATGCAGAACAAGTATTAAGTCTACATCAGAGTGTATTAGAACATGATTATGCAATTGACCAATTTCAAGTATCGCTCAGTACCCAGCAAATTCAACACCTCGTGGATGCTAATTTAGCAGCGATTCAAGATGAAATTACGTGGATGCGTGTATTAAGGATACTCCGTGCGCGTTTGATGTTTCGTTGGATCTGGCAGGATGCCAATCAACTCACCGATGTTGTGACATTGACCCGTGAACTTTCTGATTTTGCTGATATTTGTATCGTTGCAGCCAAAGATTTTGCACGGATTCCACTCATTGCCAAACATGGTGAGCCAGTTGGGTATAACGGTAAGATTCAAGATCTGATCGTGATTGGTATGGGCAAGCTGGGTGCGCAAGAGCTCAATTTATCAAGTGATATCGACTTGATTTTTGCTTTTGATGAACAGGGTGAAAGCAATGGACGGAAATGTATCGATGTACAGCAGTTCTGTATCTTGTGGGGACAGAAGCTGATCTATTTGCTGGATCATATTACTGCGGATGGTTTTGTTTTTCGTGTAGATATGCGTTTGCGTCCTTGGGGGGATGGTTCTGCACTTGCGATTAGTCATGTCGCTTTGGAAAAATATCTCAGTCAGCATGGGCGCGAGTGGGAGCGCTATGCATGGATCAAGGCGCGTATTATTACGGGTGGACAAGAGGGTGACAGTCTATTGGACATGACACGTCCATTCGTATTCCGTAAATATGTCGACTACACCGCATTTGAAGCCATGCGTGAAATGAAAGCCATGATTGAGCGCGAAGTTGCACGTCGTAATATTGCAGATGACATCAAGTTGGGTGCAGGGGGAATTCGAGAAGTTGAGTTTATTGTCCAGGTTTTTCAATTGATTTATGGTGGCGCTAAATTAGAGCTGCAAGATCGTCAATGTCTCGTCAGTCTTCAGCATTTAGGTGAGGTTGGATTGCTGGATTCGCAATCGGTTGCTGATCTAGAAGATGCATATTTATTCTTACGCCGTGTTGAACATGCGATTCAAGCACTGAATGATCAACAAACCCAATCTTTACCGACCGAGCCTGAGTTACGTCAAAGACTGATTGATACTTTAGGCTTTGCAGATTGGAATGATTTTATTGACTTTTTAAATCAAAAACGAGAAAAGGTGACATTCCAATTCGAGCATCTGATTAAAGAAAAAGGGCTTGAATCACCTATCGAAAGTTATAGCCAACTTGAAAGCCAACTCAATGATATTCTGGATGATGACGCCAAAAATTTAATCCATGAATTTTGGTATGGTCATGCCATTAAAAAATTGCCAGCAAAAGCGGTTCAGCGTTTAAAAGAGTTTTGGCCACATTTGGTCGAAGCAGTTTTACAGTCGAATAGCCCACAAGTCGCATTGATGCGTTTGATGCCATTGGTCGAGTCTGTAAT
Organism: Acinetobacter sp. Res13-Abat-PEC15-P4-01; assembly: GCF_015676285.1. Lineage (NCBI taxonomy): Bacteria > Pseudomonadati > Pseudomonadota > Gammaproteobacteria > Moraxellales > Moraxellaceae > Acinetobacter > Acinetobacter sp. Res13-Abat-PEC15-P4-01. The sequence continues at coordinate 131,485 of NZ_JADAIN010000038.1, forward strand.
GCGCCGTACGGTGTATTTAGTGATGCTGATTGAAAGCAAAGGGGCATTGCAGCGCCTGGTTAAAATGGCGACAGTAAGTCCATGGATTTGTGAGGAACTGACCCATTATCCCGTCCTTTTGGATGAGTTCTTGTCAATGGATTTTGAGCTGCCACAAAGGTCATATTTGGAAGATTCGTTACGCCAGCAATTGCTGCGCATTGAAATTGATCAAGTCGAAGATCAAATGCGGGTATTGCGCCTGTTTAAAAAGTCCAATGTGCTGACAGTTGCAGCAAGTGACGTATTGGCTGAAAGTCCGTTGATGAAAGTATCTGATGCTTTAACCGATATTGCGGAAGTTTCAGTGATTGCTACATTGAATTTAGCCTATCAAACAGTGGCTAAGCGACATGGTTATCCTGTGGATGCGGAAGGTCAGCGCTGCTCTTTGGAGCATATGGCATATTGTGTAATTGGTTATGGCAAGGTCGGGGGAATTGAACTGGGCTATGGCTCAGATTTGGATCTGGTGTTTATTCATTATATGGACGAACAAGCAGATACAGATGGTCACAAAGCCATTAGTGGTTTTGAATTTGCCATGCGGGTTGCCCAGAAATTTATGTCCTTGATGACCACTCAAACCTTGGATGGTCGGGTTTATGAAGTGGATACGCGCTTGCGTCCATCAGGTGAAGCCGGTTTATTGGTGACCAGTTTAAAAGCATTTGAACAATATCAACTGAAAAGTGCATGGTTGTGGGAACACCAGGCAATTGTTCGGGCTCGTTCAATTGCAGGTGAATCGACACTGAGAACGAAGTTTGAAGAATTACGCTGTAAGATTCTGACTTTGCCGAGACAGGAAGAAATGGTTCGCCAAGAAGTGCTCAGCATGCGTCAAAAAATGAAAGATCATCTAGGCTCATCAAAAGATCAGAAAAAAGATGGAATTTTTCACTTAAAACAGGATGCAGGTGGTATCGTTGACATCGAATTTATGGCACAGTATGTGGTATTAGCCTGGAGTGGGACGAATCCTGATCTCGCCCATTATTCCGACAACGTACGAATCCTTGAAGATGCCGCAAAGGCAGGTTGCTTATCCAGCGACGATGTATCCGCATTGATTCAAGCTTATCTCAGTGAACGCGCCGAGAGCCACCGTTTAGCACTTGCAAATCATAATATGCAAGTGAGTGCAGCGGTTTGGCACGATACCCGAGAGGTCGTTTGCAAGTTATGGCAAAGATTAATTGATCCAACAGCGACTTTCGCTTTGGAAAGTGAATAATTGTGTAAAAATTTGGAGTGTGCGCCATGAATTTGGCTGATCGTGATGGTTTTATTTGGCAAGATGGACAAATGGTTGAATGGCGTGAAGCTAAAATTCACGTCTTAACACATACTTTACATTATAGTATGGGTGTGTTTGAGGGTGTCCGTGCTTATGAAACACCGAATGGTACCGCGATTTTCCGTCTCCAAGATCATACAAAGCGTTTGTTAAATTCTGCAAAAATTTATCAAATGAAAGTTCCATTTGATCAAGCAACACTTGAGCAAGCTCAGATTGATGTGGTACGTGAAAATAAATTGGCATCATGCTATTTACGTCCTATTATTTTCATTGGTTCGGAAAAATTAGGTATTGCTGCAACTGATAACACCATTCACGCAACAGTTGCTGCGTGGAGCTGGGGTGCTTATCTTGGTGATGAAGCGATGGCGAAAGGGATTCGCGTTAAAACATCATCATTTACCCATCATCATCCAAATGTGACTATGTGTAAGGCAAAAGCGGCAGGTAACTATACATTGTCCATTCTTGCTCACCAAGAAGTTGCACATTCTGGTTATGATGAAGCAATGTTGATGGATCCTCAAGGTTATGTATGTCAGGGTTCTGGCGAAAACGTATTCTTGGTGAAAGATGGTGTTTTACATACACCGGATATCGCCGGTGGTGCTTTAGACGGTATTACCCGTCAAACGATTATTACCATTGCTAAAGACCTTGGTATTGAGGTTGTTGAACGCCGTATCACACGTGATGAATTCTATATTGGTGATGAGGCTTTCTTTACAGGAACAGCTGCTGAAGTAACGCCAATTCGCGAATATGACGACCGTCAAATTGGTACTGGTACACGTGGACCAATCACTGAAAAAATTCAAAAAGCTTTCTTTGATGCGGTTCAGGGTAAAGATCCAAAATATGCGCATTGGTTGACTTATGTAAAATAAGCTGTTCAAAGCATAAAAAAAGGATTCCTGTAGGAATCCTTTTTTTATGCTTTGAACTTGGGTATAAACAATACGATGAATAGGTGGGCCTGTCCTAAACTCTATAAAAGTCTCGGTACCAATCAACAAATTGTTGTACGCCTTCCTCTACGGAAACCGATGGTTTATAACCAACCATATTTTCCAGTGCTGTACTATCCGCAAAGGTGTCTGGTACATCACCCGGCTGTAAGGGGAGTAATTCTAAAATGGCTTCTTTATCCAAAGCTTTCTCAATCGCATGAATGTATTCGATCAATTTGACTGGATTATTGTTGCCGATATTAAAAATACGGAATGGGGCATAACTGGTTGATGGATTGGGATTTCTGCTGTCCCAATCTGGATCCGGCTGCGCAATTTGATCACTTGAACGAATAACACCTTCGACAATATCTGAGATAAAGGTAAAGTCACGGGTATGATTGCCATGATTGAATACGGGAATAGAACGACCTTCAATAATATTCTTGGTAAATTTAAATAACGCCATATCGGGACGTCCCCAGGGACCATAAACGGTGAAGAAACGTAAACCTGTGGTGGGTAAATTAAACAAGTGACTATAACTGTGTGCCATCAATTCATTTGCGCGTTTGGTCGCTGCATAGAATTGAACAGGATGATTGACGCCATGTTTTTCACTGAATGGCATGGTGGTATTTGCACCATAGACACTACTGGTACTGGCATAAGTGAGGTGTGGCGTTTGTGCATAGCGACACGCTTCAAGAATGTTGGTGAAGCCGATAAGATTGCTTTCTACATAACTGGAAGGATTTTCTAGAGAGTAGCGTACGCCTGCTTGAGCTGCTAGATGAATCACACGATCAAATGAATGATCTTGAAAGCATTGATCAACAACTCCTTTATCGGCAAGATTGGCGCGAATAAAGACAAAAGAACCTTGAACGTGTTCAGCTGTCTTTTTTAAAACTTCTAATCGCGCTTCTTTTAAAGCAGGATCATAATAATCATTGACATTGTCAAAACCAACAACATCATCACCCCGTTCCAATAGTTTCTTTGCAACATTAAATCCGATAAAGCCTGCTGCACCTGTGACGAGAACTTTCATTCATCTGCTCCGAAAATATCTCGTGTATAGACTTTGTCGAGTACATCACTGAGATCGTTTGAAATGCGATTGGCAATAATCACATCACTTTGCTGTTTAAATTGCGCTAAATCATTAACCACTTTAGATTTAAAGAAATCATTTTCTTGTAAAGTGGGTTCATAGACAATCACTTCAATTCCTTTGGCTTTGATACGTTTCATTACGCCTTGAATGGCTGAAGCTCTAAAATTGTCTGAACCGCTTTTCATGACTAAGCGATAAATACCCACTGTATTCGGATTGCGCGCAATGATTGAGTCGGCAATAAAGTCTTTGCGCGTGCTATTTGAATCAACAATGGCTTGAATCAAATTGCTTGGCACATGATTGTAGTTGGCTAAAAGCTGTTTGGTATCTTTCGGTAGGCAATAGCCCCCATAACCAAAAGATGGATTGTTGTAATGATTTCCGATACGTTGGTCCAGACAAACGCCTTCAATAATTTGTTGGGTATCCAAACCAAAAATTTGCGCATAGGTATCGAGTTCATTGAAGTAGGCAACGCGCATCGCCAAATACGTATTGGCAAATAGTTTGATGGCTTCTGCTTCAGTAGAATCAGTAAATAAAACAGGGCTATCTTTTTTGATTGCACCTTCGATCAACAAATCTGCAAACTGTTGTGCGCGCTCCGACTTTTCACCCACAATAATTCGGGACGGATATAAATTGTCATGCAGTGCTTTGCCTTCACGTAAAAATTCAGGAGAGAAAATGAGATTCTCAGTCTGAAATTTTTCTTTGAGACTTTTGGTAAAGCCAACAGGGACGGTGGACTTGATCACCATCACTGCATGAGGATTAACTGTTAAGACTTGTTGAACCACGCTTTCGACACTTTGTGTATTGAAATAATTGGTTTTAGTGTCGTAATCCGTTGGGGTTGCAATAATTACAAAATTGGCATCTCGATAGGCTTTTTCATAATCAGTGGTGGCGGTAAAGTTCAGTGTTTTTTCTTTTAAAAATAATGAAATATCAGCATCCTGAATAGGTGATATTTTATTGTTGAGCATGTTAACTTTAGATTCTAAAATATCTACAGCAACAACTTCATGATGTTGTGCAAATATCATTGAATTGGATAAGCCAACGTAACCTGTTCCAGCGACTGCTATTTTCATAAAAACCTAATATAGAAAATCTGCTTGCAAAAGTTGTATTCGACATTTTAACGAATTGTTTAAAGCATCCTATCCTCAAAAATTATGGAATAATGAAATAAACATCATGCGTTTAAATTGTTTGTGCATCATAGCATATTCTGATGAAACAAATTGTTCAGCATGTGCAATCGAATACAGTAACTTGGCTATGGTAATGGTATGATATGCCGATTGCTCAGGTGGAAGATTGATGCATGCAGGTTAATGAATCAAATTTACAGTCAAATTTAGTTGAATCAGAACAAAATATTGTTTTGTGTATGAAATGGGGAACCAAGTATGGTGCAGACTATGTCAATCGACTGTATAACATGGTCAAACGACATACCACCATTGATTTTAAAATGGTCTGCCTGACTGATCGTACAGAAGGTATCAATCCGGATATTCTGTGTTTTCCAATTCCACCCCTGGCATTGCCTGAAGGAAGTCCAGAACGTGGCTGGAACAAATTATCGACTTTTGAGCCAGACTTATATGGTCTCAAAGGCAATTTGCTGTTTTTAGATCTTGATGTGGTGATTGTTGATAATATCGATGATTTCTTTACTTATCCGGGCGAGTTTTTAATAATTCATGATTGGAAACGTCCTTGGCGAGTCACTGGAAACAGTTCTGTGTATCGTTTTAAATTGGGTTCCTTTCCAGACATTCTGCCTTACTTTCGTGAAAACTTTAAAGAAATTAGTCACAAGTTTAGAAATGAACAAGAATATTTGTCTTGGTATGTTGATCAACAGAAAAAACTCAGCTATTGGCCGAAAGACTGGTGTAAAAGTTATAAATACCACTGTTTGCAAAAACTGCCATTGGCCTATTTTAAGCCACCAGTAAAACCACAAGATGCCAAAATCATTATTTTTCATGGTGAAATTAATCCACCAGATGCCGTTACTGGTGGTGGTGGTAAGTGGTATCGTTATGTGTTGCCTTCAGACTGGATTAAAGATGCATGGCAATAATGCTCTTCATATTATTTGACCAACATTGAGAACAAGATAGATGCAAAACCTTGATATCGTGATTGCTTGGGTAGATGGCAATGATGTTGAGTTAAAACGTAAACGTCATTTGTACCTGACAGGTAAAGATGCCAGTGACGCAGTCAGTGAAACCCGATTTGCCAGCAATGATGAAATCTATTACAACATTGCATCTATATTGAAGTATGTACCTTTTTGCCGTCATATTTTGATTGTTACGGATGGTCAACAACCTGAATTTTTAAATGAGTTTGTCACACAAGGTCTTTGTGATGCCGATAAAATTCGAGTGGTTGATCATCGCGAAATTTTTGCGGGTTATGAACAATTTCTACCGACTTTTAATACCCGCTCTATAGAAAGTATGTTGTGGAATATTGATGGCTTGTCGGATTATTTTATCTATTTAAATGATGACTTCTTTTTTAATGCATCTGCTCAAATTGAAGATTTTCTAGAGCAAGACAAAATTGTGACTTATGGGCATTGGAAAAGTTGTTTTAGCTACAAGGCTAAACTGAAATATCGTCAATTTTTAAATCGAAATTTCAATAAACCTATTCAGCCCGGTCATGTGATTGCGCAGATGTTGGGTGCTGATATCCTTGGATTTAAAGAATTTTTTGAAATCCATCATTATCCACATTGCGTTGATCGTAAAATTTTAAGTCAATATTTATTGAATCATCCGGTGTTATTGGAAACACAAATTAAATATAAGTTTCGTAGCGTTGAGCAATTAAATCCGATTTCATTGATGAATCATTTGAAAATTCAAAAAAATGAAGCGGTGTTAAAGCCAGATTTACCATTAGCTTATTTAAAAAATGCTGAAAGTTTAAATGGGTTTATTCAAGCACTAGATCAAGATCAGATTAAATATGGCTGTATTCAAAGTTTAGATCAGTTGAATGTACAAGATGCAGCCCAAGTAAAAAATGCAATGATTGTCAAGTTTGGTAATTATCTCCCTGAGTCTGTCATCCCAAACCAAGTTTTGTCATCGGAAGTTTTTCATGAAAGTTGAAACATATCTTATTAATCTTGATGGTAGTGATGAAAGACTTCAACGGGCTACAGAACAATTACAAGCAGTTGATTGGTCATTCCAACGGTTTTCTGCTTATGATGGTCGTGGTCAGGATTTAGCTTCGTTTAAAAACTATGATGATGTTGCGACCCAACAAACTTTAGGTCGTCGATTGCTGAATTCTGAACTAGGTTGTTATCTTAGCCATTATGGCTGCGCTGAAAAGTTTTTAAAAAGTGACGCAGATTATTTGGTGGTTTTAGAAGATGACATGAAAATTACGGCCAACTTTAAAAAGTCTGTTGAGCAAATTTTGTCATATTTAGATCGGCATCAGGATATTGACTGGTATCTGGTAAATTTGGCTGCCAAAAAGAAAAAATTTGCAAAAGATATTGTGAAGTTTGATGATTTTTCACTATGGCATGCTTATTATTTCCCGATCCGCGGATTAGGTTTAATTTGGTCAAGAAAAGGTGCTGAAGCATTCGTCGCTTCTGGTAAAACGATGACCATGCCAGTAGATATTTTTTTCCAAACATGGCTCAGTAAAAATGGCAAAGGCTTAGGTGTTTGGCCAGCCTTAGTGAAACCTGCTGGGTTGGATAGTGATATTTTGGGTACAGTGGCTACCCAAGGGATTTCTCGGAAAGATAAGGAAAACCGTGACAGTTCTTATGGCTTGAAAAAACAAAAGCGGATGTGGCGTGATCGTATGTATGCGCTTAAACATCTTTATTTTTGAATGAATTAATATTTCAAGTTCTGAGCTGTATGGGTATTTTGACTAGTGTTTAGTGTGCTTATCATTGTTTTGTTGTGTGTATAAAAGTATTAGGTCTTTGATATGAAAATTTTTAAGAAACTATTCTATTTGGCTAAATTTCATATGATGTACTATTACAACATTAGACATACCAATAAAAAAATTGATAATTATGCTGGAGAATTGGTTTTTAATCCTGTCGATACGCCTATTGAATTACCAAAGAAAATCTGGATTTATTGGGAAGGTCATTTTCCTGAATTTGTTGAAAAATGTATTGATAATATTCGCCAAAAAAATCCGACTTATGAAGTACATGTTTTAAACCCTGAAAATGTTAATCAGTATACTCAAATTAACTTTTCACTTTTAGAAACTGCAACTCCCCAGCAAAAGGCTGATTTATTAAGATTTGATTTACTCTATCAATATGGTGGAATTTGGTTGGACGCCAGTATCATCCTCTATGAGAGTTTAGATTGGATTGCAGAGTTAATGCAAAAAAATCAAACTGAAAGTTTTTCATATTACCGTAAGAAGAACACTACAAATCTAAATTATCCTGTATTGGAGAATTGGCTCTTAGCCAGTGTGAAAAATAATATTTTCTTTAAATATTGGTATGATGAGCTTTATCTTGCTATTCAGAAAACACCCAAGAAATATGTTCAAGAAATTAAAGATACAGAAAAAAATACCAAAGATATATTTCAAAGAATCAGTAATTTAGAGTATCTTGTTGCATATGTTGCATGTCAAAAGGTGCTTAGAAAATCTTTTCCAAGTCTTACTTTGATTGATTGTGACGAAAATGCATTTTACTGTCAGGTAAAAAATCGTTGGATCAAAGAAAAGATATTGATTGATATGGCGCTAAATTATCCAGCAAAAGAATATCCAAAATTAATTAAACTTGCTGGAAAAGAGCGAAATTATTTATGTCAGTATTATGATAAAGGAATGTATTTTAAAGGTTCTTTAATTGATTTTTAATATAAGCTAGCCTTATTATGTTTTAAACAGGCTATAATTTTTATATAAAATTATAGCCTGTTTTGTATTGCATAGTTATTGAATAAAATCATCTATTTTGATAATACAAACTGTTTGAGTATTTTATATTTTGGCTGTTTACTAAAGTAATCTTTAGATGATAGGGAGCCAAAAACAGATAAATGACGACCATCCAAAGAGTAGGGAATATTATCTTTTGCCATATGATTAGGTGCAAATAAGTCTGTTTGTGTGAGTAATAGGGTATTTGGATAACGTTGTGCCATATCTTTAATAATGGGGAATGCTATTTTTTGCTGTTGAGCTTTAATGTTATCAGAATAATTATTTAGACTAAAATTTCGATGTAACCATAATGATCGTTTATATAAGATACTAATGTTTTCATCAAATGCGTAAGGCTCAGACATTATAATGACTTTCTTATGCAATTGATTTGTAATTTTAAGCAAGTTGTCAAAGCTTTGTTGTTGATGTTGTTGCACAATATCAGACCAGCGACCTGCAAAAATCAATATATCGTACTTATTTATATTATTTTTTAAGTAATTTCGATTGATTATACATTGTTGATAGGCTGTTGAATTCTTATCACCCGTAAATTGCTCATCTATACTAGGGTAACACCAATTGGTTGTCACAGCATGAATATTTAAGTTAAGTTCTTTTCCAATATAATGCCAAAACGGAATATTATGACCAGCAAAAGAATCGCCAAATAAAAGAACTGATTGGGCATTAGCTTGTTGTGATCCTATATAACATGCAAGCCCTTGGTTGCCTACCTTTAGACTATGATCATCCTTTATATTATAAAAACACCACCCATTCGAAACTTTTGGCATTTCAAGTTTTTCGTTATGTTGTAAATAAAGTGAGTTTGCGCGATTTTTTAAACCATCTTTATTGATATATGAATAAAGTATAGATGTGAAGATGAGTATACTAAAAAACAATATGTAGCAGTAATATCTGTTGATTTTAATGAAATACTTTCTAGAACTTTCAATGTATATATAGCTTAACCAACCTAGAGTAAGGGAAATTAGAATACCTAAGCTGATATTGATTATATTCTTCTCGAAGAAAAAATATCCTAGTAAAAATGCAATAGGCCAATGCCACAAATAGATCGAGTAAGAAGCACTCCCTATATTTTGAATAATTTTGAATTTAGTAAAAAAAGAGTGTTGTTGATTGGCAATTAGAATTAATAACGTTCCAGTGACAGGAATTAGAGCATTATAACTTGGCCAGATTGTATTTTTCTCAAATATGATTAAACTCAAAGCAATACATAAAAGTCCAAGAAATTCAAAACAAATCTTTATAGATTTTGATGGTTTATATGTTCTGAAGTAATAAAAAGCCAAACCACCTGCGATAAGTTCCCAAGCGCGAGAAGTAAGCTTAAAAAAGGCATAAATTGAATCTTTAGAAGAGATATAAATCGAGAAGCTTAAAGACAAGATACACAATGAAATTAAAAATAAACCTAAAAATTTTTTATTTTTAATAATTCTAAAATATGAATAAATAAGAATTGGAAAAAGTATATAAAATTGCCATTCAACGGACAATGACCATGTGTGGAGTAAAGGTTTATCGTGAGAGCTTACAGCAAAATAATCACCTGCTTGACGATAATATAGGTCATTTGACAAGAATGAGAGACTATATTTTGCATCTTTTGCAAATAATTTAAAATCTTCTGGGATGAAAAAAAACCATCCACAGATTGTCATGACTATTACAACAAAGAATAATGCAGGAAAAATTCGTGTGATTCTTGCTAAATAAAAGTTTATAAAAGAAAAACTATTTTTTTCAAGGTTTTCAATAATAATTTTAGACATTAAATAGCCAGAAATTACAAAGAAAACATCTACACCTAAAAATCCAGCAGAAAATCCAGAGACGCCGAAATGGTATAGAACAACAAGTATTACTGCATAGGCACGAAGCCCGTTGATATCATCACGAAAATTTTTGGTTTGCATATTCAAAAAAACTTAATGAAACTAAAGTGAATCCAAATTTTATAAAAGCTTAGGATCTAATTTCTCAAAAGACTCTATCGCACTTTTTAGTGATAGATTGTAAACTTTGATATTCTGCTTATTTAAGTAACGAGAAGCTACTTCAAATGCAGGAAATATTTCAGTGAGATACTGATCAAGCATAGTAGGCTGTTTATTGGAACTTTTTTCATAAAAACGTGGCTGATTGAAATTATTCATATCTAAACCAGCCAAGTAAATCTCTTGATACGATAATGAATAAACAATTTGTAAAGCAACATATGAGACTGTGAAATAGTCAAAAATAGAGTTACGGATATGACTTGAAAATCCCTTTTCACCTTCTAAATAAAAATAGTCTTGATGAGGATTAATAGTAATACGTGGCCCTAGAAAACGCTCAACTACTCCTTCAGTAATTGTTTCAATGATTTTAATTTGACATTTTATTTGATCAGGACTGATTTTTCTGAGAATTATATCAAGACAGCGATGGGTAGTAAAAAAAGTACATTGGCTTTGGAGGACTTTGAGCACTAAGTCAAAACGATTCCTGGTAAAATTAAAATCGATGATGACATAATATTTAAAATGAACATGGTCTAAGGAGATTGAACCATTAATTCCAATATAATCAATATCTTTTCTTTTAAATATATCTTCTGGACATTTTTGAATGGATGGCCCAGTTGCAACCAGCATAGCTTTTTGACATTCACCTTTTGGAATTAATGTATTATCAGCAATAAGTTTCTTACGGAAATAAACCTTATCTATTCCACCAAGTTCATTCCTTGTAACTGAATAATAAGGCCAGTATTTACGATTATGCTTATATGTTTTAGGATGTGTATGTTTATAAATAAATTTATAGATATTTCTTAAAATAATGTTTGTAAACATTAATTTAAATGATTTTGGTGTGTTAGGATTCATATTGCGTAATAATCATAAAATGAATGTTAATGGATAAATTGTCGCTTTGACAATTCATCCATCTAAAGTAAATGTTGGCTTTTTAAATTTTGCTTTGATTTTTCGAATTTGCTTGTTGAACCAATTGGTTTCTTGATCAGGACGCGTTACTTTATTTCCTTGATAATTAATTTGAGTTGCTTTTGAAAAAGTTCCATAAGGTTCAATTAAATAATTCTCAGGTTTATAGCCGAGTTTTAGCGCTTCTGCATAATACTCATCGAATAATTTAATCAAATCTTGACGAGGATGGGGCATTATTTTGCCATCAAACCAATGCTTTTGATTCATTTTAGCAAGACGTGGAATGGCATATTTATGACTAAACTGAGTCCCCATGTCTGAGTAGTGCAACACTTTAATTTGTTCAATTGTTAAATCTTCTCCATCAATATTATTATAAGAATCTTGATAAGGTTCAACTAATTGAGGCTTTTCTTTGATAAGACGCATTAAATTTTTATGGCTATCTGGATTACTGCGAATTTCATCAAGTGATGGAAGATATTCTTTAGCTTTTGCACAATCCCATACGCACGTACATAGTCGAGCCGAACTTTTTCCACCTTTTGCAATAACAATTGCTTCATCAGTCATAGGGTGTGACCAAAGTTCTGCAATATCACAGAGCACGACTACATCTGCATCCATATAAATTGCACGACCTTTAAAATCACATAACTCTGGTATTGCCCAACGAAAACCCGAGAAAGGTGTTGCCCATTTTGCTGTTGACCAACCTTGATTTGTTTCCTGATCGCTATACCAAGGACTATTTATATCATGACTAAGTTGCATCCAAATAAATTCAACATTATGCTGTGTATGTTTACGAACACTATGTTCTAATACCATAAGTTGTTCAAGATCACAGTTATTTGGATCGCAACCTACAAAAATTTTAATGTTTTCACTAATCATTATTTATAGCCCCTAAAAACACATTTATTAGAGTGGTATCATATAGTATATCGCTAAATGCGATTAATTTAAATGAACATTAATCTTTATCATGGCGCCGATCTCAAAATTAAATTTATAAGTAATTGTTGTAAGAGTTTTTATGAAGAAATTTGTTATTAGTTTATCAACCGCTCAAGAGCGTCGTAAACATATTGTTGCTGAGTTTACAAAACAAGAAGTAGATTTTGAATTTTTTGATGCTATCACACCAGTCAATATAAATCTTATGGCATCTCAACTTGGTTTAGTTGAATTTACAACAGACTTGCATGAAAATGAAGTTGGTTGTTTGCTCAGTCATATGATTTTATGGAAGAAGGCCATAGATGAACAACTTGATTATATTGCAATATTTGAAGATGATATTTATCTAGGTGAAAATGCAAAAGATTTTTTATTGGATACTACATGGATTCCAAAAGAATGTTCTGTGATTAAATTGGAAGTGTTTTATAAAAAAATAGGTGTAGCTTTAAAACAACAACATCTTTATGTACCCCATGACCGTGAGCTATTGTTATTACGTGAAGCGCATATGGGATGTGGTGGTTATATATTATCTCAGGAAGTAGCACAAAAACTATTGAATTATATCGTTAAATCAAAGGTACTGATTCCAGTAGACCATTTTCTTTTTAGAGAATGCCCAAAGCTAGATATATATCAATTGAGTCCTGCACTGTGTATTCAAGATGTTATCTTGAAGAATGGTCAGACAGAGTTCCCTAGTGCTTTGGAAGAGGTTAGAAATATTAGAAAAGGGAAGTATCTACAAAAAGAAAAATTGAAATATAACATTAAGTTAAAAAAAGAAATTCTTAGAATATTTAAACAGATTCAAAAACTTATATTAAATATGACTAAGTTTAGGCGCGGTATTAAAACTGTAAAAATAAAATTTCGTTAAATAGAATGCTTTGAATATGGAATTTTGACTATTATTTAAATAGATGAACGAGAATTTGCTTATTTATACAAATTCCGTTCACCTTCTAATTTACGAAAACGTTTATAGCCCCATAAATATTGTTCTGGTGCAATATTTATCATTCGTTCCATTTCCTTATTGAGTGTATCAACAGAAAGTTGTAAATCTTTAGAATTAATGTCTGGAGACAATGCTGTAAAATGCAGATCAAAACCAGAGTAATCTGCGCGACGAATACAGGTGAGTCCTACCACAGAACATTGGGTTTTCGCTGCCAATTTAGACAGTAAGGTAGATGAAAAAGCCTTTTGTCCAAAAAAATCAGAATACACACCGCCAGATTCTTTGGGAATATGGTCGGGAAGTATGGCTGAAAAGCCGCCTTGTTTTAAATGCTTAAATAAAGCACGTACACCTGTATCATCTGTAGGAACCAATGTCGCATTTAATTGTTGTCTAGATTCCAACATAAAGCGATCTAAGTCTTTATTTTTACTTGGTTTGTACATGATCACAGGGTGAGTATGTTGATTGACCCAAGCATTCATTAGCTCCCAATTTCCAAAATGAGGAACAACACCAAGGGTGCCATTGGGATTTTTCAATGCGTTGAGGAAGATTTCAGCATGATGCACCTGTTTGATTTGGGATAGGGCAAATTCAGGCGGGGAGCCCCAAACTTTGATGGACTCAACATAAGTCATACACTGACTTTTCAAACTGGCTTTGATCAGTTGCTGGCGTTGTTGTTCCTCAAGCTTGGGATAGGCTGCTTGTATGTTGATTTCAGTAATTCGTTTTGCTGAGGAATTACTGATAAATAATAGACTTCCAACGCTTCTCGCAATGCTCTGAATCATGCCTAAAGGCAAACGAGAAAAATTTTTAAGTAAGTTATACATTTATGAAAATTAATCGCGATCAGCATTGCCTTTCAACACCAAATAGATCAGTGCTGAAATAATAAAAAAACCAGCAATAAAGCTACTCATGCTGAAATAGAGAATACGTTGATAAGTGTCTAAGTTAAACAATTGATGGTTGAGAATATAACGCATGAATCCCCATTGAACCACTGAAAATACAATGATGATAATTGTATGACGAAGTACATTAGGACGCATAGCCATCGGTTTTCACCTCAAAAGTTAACCTGCATATTATGACATTTATGAGAATTTATCTCAATTCGAACCTCAATAAATAGGATCGTACTTATAAATAAAAAACCCTGTTAAAAACAGGGTTTTTCAAATTGAATAAAGAATTAAGCTTCCTTAGTTTCAACTTTTGCCTTTTCACGTAAGCGAATACCAAGGTCACGTAATTGATTTGGCTCAACTGGTGCAGGTGCTTGAGTAAGCGGACATTCAGCTGTTTTGGTTTTCGGGAATGCAATCACATCACGAATCGAAGATGAACCTGTCATCAACATAACCAAACGGTCAAGACCAAATGCTAAACCACCATGCGGAGGCGCACCGAATTTTAATGCATTTAATAAGAAGCTAAATTTCTCTTCAGCTTCTTCTTCACCGATACCTAAAGCTTCAAAAATAGCTTTCTGCATTTCTAAAGTGTAGATACGAAGTGAACCACCACCAATTTCAGTACCGTTGAGTACCATATCGTAAGCGACTGAAAGTGCTTGACCTGGATTGTTTTTCACTTCTTCAACACTTGATTTCGGTAAGGTGAATGGGTGATGAACAGATGTCCATTTACCATCATCAGTTTCTTCAAACATTGGGAAATCTACAACCCAAAGTGGCGCCCACTCACAAGTCGACATATTCATGTCATGACCAATTTTGATACGTAAAGCGCCCATTGCATCATTGACTACTTTGGCTTTATCTGCTCCAAAGAATACGATATCGCCATTTTCAGCACCCACACGTTTTAATAGATCTAGCACGATTGGCTCGATAAATTTAACGATAGGAGACTGTAAGCCTTCAACACCTTTTTCAAGTTCATTGACTTTGATATAAGCCAAACCTTTTGCACCGTAGATACCTACGAATTTAGTATATTCGTCAATTTGACTACGTGGTAATGAACCAGCGCCTGGCACGCGAAGCGCTACAATACGACCTTTAGGATCTTTTGCAGGTCCGGCAAATACTTTGAACTCTACGTCTTGCATCATGTCCGCAACGTCTACAAGTTTCAAAGGAATACGTAAATCAGGTTTATCTGATGCATAGTCACGCATTGCATCGGCATAAGTCATGCGTTGGAATTTATCGAATTTTACGCCAAGAAGTTCATCGAACATTTTGACTGTCATACCTTCCATCAAATCCATAATATCATCATCGTTTAAGAACGATGTTTCGATGTCGATCTGAGTGAATTCTGGTTGACGGTCTGCACGTAAGTCTTCGTCACGGAAACACTTAGCAATTTGGTAATAACGATCTACACCACCAACCATCAACAATTGTTTGAATAATTGTGGTGATTGTGGAAGGGCATAGAAACTGCCATTTGAAACACGGCTTGGCACTAAATAGTCACGCGCTCCTTCTGGAGTAGCACGTGTTAGGATTGGTGTTTCAACGTCAAGGAAACCATGTTCATCTAAATAGTTACGAATCAGTGTGGTGACTTTAGAACGGAAACGTAAGCGGTCAATCATCTCTGGACGACGAATATCAAGGAAACGATATTTCAGACGGATTTCTTCAGAAATATTGGCATTTTCATCATTCAATGGGAATGGTGGGGTTTCAGATGCCGCAAGAACTTCGATTTCTTTACCTAAAACTTCGATTTGACCACTGACCATATTGGCATTTTCAGTCCCTTCGTAACGACGACGGACACGACCAACAATTTTTAATACATATTCTGAGCGCGCTTTATCCGCTGTTGCAAATGCTTCTGGAGTATCCGGGTCAATCACGACTTGAACCAGACCATCACGATCACGCATGTCAAGGAAAATTACACCACCGTGATCACGACGACGATGTACCCAGCCACACAGGGTTACAGTTTGGTCAATTTGAGCTTCGGTTAAAGAACCGCAATAATGAGTTCGCATCATAGCGTTAGAAATCCAACTATATGGGTTAAGGAAGCGAATACGTAAACAGCGCATCGCCTAAAAATGTAATGTGAGATTATGCCTCTTTGAGCGGTGAGTCACAAGGACTTGCATTAAAAACTACGCATTGCCTAATGAATTTAAGCCGATTCGCCTAAAATTTTAGTGATTAAACCGGCAAAGATTAAGTGTTGGCATTTAAACAATGGCAAAATATTTCTTGTGATTTAAATAAAGAAAAAGGCAGCAGCCAAAGCTAAAACAGATCATGGAGGCTTGAGTAAAAACTTTCATAAAGAAACCAATCAGTATATAAAGATCTGTTTGTTGGGGAATCAAGCCGGTTTCATTTGCTGCATGAATATAATAAAGACAGCCGCTAAAGAAGGAAATGGCAAACAATGATAGGCAGAAGACAGAGACTTTACGGTTCAATGGTTCAGTGCTTCTATATTTAAAAAAATAGTGTAATCCCATCCAGAATAAGCATGGCAAAGCAACAATTGAACAACCAATTTGTAGGACTTTATGCATTGGGTAAATATGGTCAAGGATTGTGACAGATTGTGCTAAAAAGTCGTTAAAAGCAAAAGTTCTAAAGTCTAAATGGGTTAAACCATCCCAAATAATATGAGTTGCAGTCCCTAATAGAACGGCCAATATGATCCAAAATAAAAAATTAAAAAAATTTGAAGTTGACTGGATATTAAGTGGTTTATAAATACCCAAAAACTTGAATAATAAGGGACGATACAATACATACCATAACAAGCAGAATAGCAATCCAACACACAAATCCGGATAAATTATGCCTTTAAACTGATGGTTTAAATGAATTTCAGTTTGTACAAGTATGCGATATAGGTCAGGCGTCATTGTACCAATTGCGAGTGCTGCAATCGGTAAACGATTACCTGAAAGTTTAGAAAGAGGTGGTGCTAAAACAGCGTGAGACAGAGTAAAAGGCATTAAATTTCAGATGGCAAAGATGACTTTGATTTGATTCTAAACAAAATAGGTTATAGGAAATGTTTTTTATTGCAAAAATATTGAAATGTTATAATATAACATAAATTCAAAACATCGAGCTTCGAGAGCATCCCATGTCTTTTTCTAAAAGCGCACTGACACTTTCAATAACAGCGATCATTTCGACCTCTATTTGGGCAGAAGATCAAACCGATACAGAGAAAAATCCACGTCAATTAGAAACCATTACTGTTGTGGGTCATCCACTGGTTGCATCCAATCAAGATTTCGGTGCTGCAGATGAAACTGTTTCACGTGAAAAATTACAACAATCCGGAACCACTTTAGGTGAGGCACTTAAAGGCGAACTCGGGGTTTATTCTAATACATTTGGAGCAGGTTCAAGTCGTCCTGTGATTCGAGGTCAAGAAGGGGCACGTGTAAAAGTTACTCAAAATTCCACGGAAACCATGGATGTTTCTAGCTTATCTCCAGACCATGCTGTCACTGTAGATCCACAGCTTGCACAGAGTATTGAAATTGTGCGTGGACCTTCGACACTCCTTTATGGTGCAGGTTCAGTCGGTGGTTTAGTGAATGTTGTGGATAGCAAAATTCCGACCAGCATGCCTGAAAATGGTTATGAAGGTAATGTTGGATTACGCTATAACACTGGCAATGATGAAAAAATGGCACATGCAGGTGTTACAGTTGGTCTGGGTTCAAATGTAGCATTGCGTGTTGAAGGATTAAAACGCGATGCCAATGATTACGTTACACCTGACTATGTTGTGACAGAAGAACATGGTGATCATGCACACAGCAGCAAACAACGCCGCGTAGGCAATACTTTCTCAGAATCAGATAATGTCAATGTCGGCTTATCGTGGATTGGCGAGCGTGGTTTTGCCGGTATTTCTTATAGTAATCGTCAAGATCAGTATGGCTTACCTGGACATAGCCATGAGTATGAGTCATGCCATTTACATGGTTTGTCCCTCCATTGTGGTGGGCATGATGATGGTGGTGATGATCACTCCGGACATGATCATGGGGATGAAGATCATGATCATGCTGAAGCAGGTCCATGGATTGATATGAAAACGGAACGTTATGATTTCCGTTCTGAGTTGAATGAACCTTTTGCAGGCTTTAAGAAACTGCGTGCACAAGCAAGTTATACCGACTATAAACATGATGAAATTGAAGAGGGTACAGCAATGACGACCTTTAAGAGTAAAGGTTATGAAGGTCGTGTCGAGTTAGTACATAATCCTGTTGCTGCGTGGGAAGGTGTTTGGGGCGTACAGGCAAGTCAACAGAAGTTAGACATTACTGGTGAAGAAGCAGTTCTTGCCCCCAATAAGACACAAAAATATAGTCTGTTTGGCTTGGAGCATCGTCAATTTGGTGATTTTCATGTCGAGTTGGGGACCCGTTTTGATCATCAGAATGTCGATGTAGATTCTGAACAAAAAGATTTCAATGGAAATGCCTTCTCATATTCAGGTGCTGTGAATTGGGCTTTTGCTCCGAATTACACACTCTCCTTAACAGGTTCTCATCAAGAACGTTTACCTTTGGCACAAGAGCTGTATGCGGATGGTAAACACTATGCAACCAATACCTATGAACTGGGTAATGAAAATCTAGATAAAGAAAAGTCAAACAACGTTGAACTCGGATTACATTTTGACAATGACAAGCTTAGCTATCATGTGCATGTATACCACAATTGGTTTGACAACTATATTTATGCCAAAACGCTAGATCAATATGAAAACTTCCGTTTAATTAAATATAGTCAAGACAAAGCCAAGTTCTACGGTACAGAAGGTGAAGTTGCGTACCAGTGGAATGACGTCTACAAAACCAGTATGTTTGGTGATTATGTGCGTGGAAAAATTGAAGATGAAAATGCACCACGTGTTCCAGCAGGGCGTTTGGGCGCGCGTGTAAACGCTGACTTTGATGATCATTGGTCTGGTTCTGCCGAATACGCGCATGTATTTAACCAGGACAAATTTGCCTCTTATGAGCAAGAGACGAAAGGCTATAATATGGTGAATGTAGGCTTGGCTTATAAATATCCATTGTCAAATCAACAGGAAGCAAAAGTATTCTTCAAAGCAAACAATCTGTTAGATGAGAAAGTGTATGATCACACTTCTTTCTTGGCAAACATTCCACAAATGGGACGTAACTTTGTGATTGGAGTGGATTATAAGTTCTAGCTTATTTGTGTTCATTCACCAAATTGATATTGAAAAATAAAGGAATTCGACCTAGGCTCTAATTGTCTGTTCACGACTTATTAATCTTTACTTGAACCCAAGTGATTGATGAGTTGTACAGACCCTGAATGAGTCTAGGTCTTTTTTATGCGTATTTTTAATAGAATTCACAGTAAGCTGAATTGGTCAAAACGCCGCTATTTCGGCATTATTTTGAGTGTATTGGCTTTGGGCTATCTCGCATCAGCGATTTATCACACCTATAAACCCATGCCAAAAGGTTTAAATTTCACCGGACCTCTGCGTCATGCAGATGTGAAATTCATTGCCGATGAAACCTATATTGATGCGCAGGGTAAACAACAACTTGATCAGCATATTTTTGATCAAGTTTTACAATTAATTAAGCAGGCAAAAACCACAATTGTAATTGATATGTTTTTGTTTAATAGTGAAGTGGGTGAATCAAAAGTTCAACAACGTCAATTAACTCAGCAGTTGACGCAGGCCTTAGTCAATCAGAAAGTTGTGAATCCTGCACTGGAAATTAAATTTATTACAGATCCAATTAATTCAGTGTATGGCGGTATTCAACCTGAACAATATCGTCAATTACGCTTGGGTGGCATTGAGGTGATTGAAACCAATTTGACGCCATTACGTGCCTCGAATCCAACATGGTCTGGGATTTGGTATTTGTGCTGTCAGGATATCGGAAACAATCCTGAGAAAGGTTGGTTGAACAATCCTTTCGGTAAGGAAAAAATCACAGTACGTAGTTATTTAAACTTATTTAATTTTAAAGCAAATCATCGAAAAACTATTGTTGTTGATACCGATGAGGGCTGGAAAACCATCGTGACTTCTGCCAATCCCCATGATGGAAGCTCACGCCATTCGAATGTTGCTTTGTTGGTCGATGGTGCAATCGCAACAGATATTTTGACATCGGAACAAGCAGTTGCACATTTATCTGGTGCAGATACGCCAATGATTGTTTTTGGGAAATTGCCTGAAAATTCAAATGCGCCTCAGGTTCAAGTACTGACCGAAAAAGCAATTTATGACGCAGTTTTAAACATGCTGGCATCCGCAAAAGCCAACGACCAAATTGACTTGGCCATGTTTTATTTATCTGAGCGCAAGATTGTTCAGGCATTGATTGCTGCAAAAAAACGTGGAGTTAAACTAAGAATTTTGCTCGACCCCAATAAAGATGCTTTTGGTCGTCAGAAAAACGGTATTCCAAATCGTCAGGTTGCTTCAGAATTACATGATGAAGGCATTGAAGTTCGTTGGTGCAATACAC
This sequence comes from Acinetobacter sp. Res13-Abat-PEC15-P4-01, assembly GCF_015676285.1. NCBI lineage: Bacteria > Pseudomonadati > Pseudomonadota > Gammaproteobacteria > Moraxellales > Moraxellaceae > Acinetobacter > Acinetobacter sp. Res13-Abat-PEC15-P4-01. The sequence continues at coordinate 152,286 of NZ_JADAIN010000038.1, forward strand.
AGGGTGAACAATGCCATAGTAAGATGATGGTAAAGCGCAATGTTCAATCAGCAGAGATGATTTTAGGTTCAGCCAATTTTACCGCACGTAATTTGAAGAACTATAATTTAGAAACTGATTTGCGCGTTTTAGGTCATCCACAACAGCAAGTGTTTGTTGATGCTGAACAATATTTCAATACAGCTTGGTCGAATTTAAATGGTCGCCAAATGAGTGTGGATTACAGCAAATATGCGGATGATTCGAAATTGAAATATGCAATCTACCGCTTTATGGAGTGGAGTGGTTTATCTACTTTTTAAAAACTTTTAAAAATATGTACCGAAATGAATAGCGTTCGGTACATAATCTGCAGCTGAGTATATTTTAATAACAACGCTGAGCTTGTATGAGAACTTTACAAACGTCACTTTTAACATCCTTTTTTATATTCAGCCTTATTGCTTCATCAGTGAGTTCTGCTGAAAATGCTTTATTGACTCAGGCAAAAATATTGCAAACAGGTAGCCCCACTGTTTTAATCAATACTGACAAAGCAATTCAGTTACTTCAGCAGGCATCCAGTCAAGGAGATGCGGAAGCCTACTTTCTACTTGCAAAGTATTATTCTAATTCAGCAGATTATCGGTTTTTACCTGAAAATAATAATTTATATAAACAATTACGTTTTGAGGCTGCACAACGTGGAAATTTTGACGCCTATTTATCATTGGCTTTAGAAGCTGAAGTGGCTGAGGGCTTTGGTATTTCGAGTGATATCAAGCAAAATTTATTAAAAATTCGTCCGAAAATTTTAAAACTTGCTGAACAAGGTGATACGCAGGCGATTCGTACGTTGGTTTATGCATTGGATAATGATGCAGACGAATATAGCGATGAACAGTGTCAGTGGCTGTACCGGGCAGTCCAAAAAGGAGACACCTTAAAAGCAGGTGAGTTGATTCAAAACTGTCCAGAAAAAATATTAAAAAGAATGGGTGCCAAGACAAAACAAGACTATGCAGCAGTGCATAAAGACAGTGATCAAGCTTATTTTAGAATGCTTCAGCAACGTTCTAATCAAGGCGATATAGGCGCAAAAATTAAATTACTTGATGATTATGCTTCAGACACATATTTATCGGACAAGGAGATAAAGCAACTTGAGAACGGAATTTTGGCACATTATGAAAAACAGGCTGCCAAAGGTGCGAGTGATGCTTATTTGATGCTCGCATTAAAAAAAGACACAGATAAAGAGAAGCAATATTTGTATGGTAAGGCTGCTTCACTCAATAATCATGTTGCGTTAACGGAGCTGGGATCTGATTATTTACTGATGAATGATGAAGATCAAAAAGATGTTCATAAGGGATTGGATTATTTAAAGAAAGCAGCGGCTCAAAATGATCCTGAGGCGCTAAATTATCTTGGTGTCTGGTATTTCAATGAAGAAAATCAAGATCATGATGAAGTGCTTGCTCAAAAATATTTTAAACAGGCTGCGGAGTTGGGATCTGTCAATGCAATGGATAATCTCGCACGTATTGCGGATGAGCCTGAGGATTATCGTTGGGCGGTTTTAGCTTATGAAAATGGATCATCTGAGGAAGATACACAAAGTAAAGCTTTAGAGGCGTACCAAACGGGTAAGGGGACAACGAAAGACCCCGTTAAAGCGAGAAAGCTTAAAACCTATATTCAGATGCGCGCACAATTCAATAAAAACCTCGGTGGTTTGATTGAAAGTTTGAATAATGATAGTGAGCAAGCTGAAACTGAAGCGAAGAACCGAAAAAGATAGATTCGGTTCTTTGCGTTTTATGGAGATTATGGATGGGGTGGAATAATCTGGTCCAAATCCTTATCAGGGACTTGATCTAACTCATGTAAATCAGTTTTTATTTTCCATTTCTCGGGATCCTCAACAGGCTTGGGCAAACGTGCTTCAAGCCAATCACAGACCACGTCAGGGGAAAAGTCTGGATGATTGCATTGAATGACCCATGCTAAAAACTGCTTTGCCTCCCCATTCATATAAGGTGGTGGCGAAACAGGTAGAAACTGGGTAGGAAGTCGTTCATTTTTAGAAATGTAATTTAAAACATGACCCAGTTCTTGTACGGTTTGCCATGCGAGTGGATGCTCAATATTGATTTGAAACTTGAACCACCAAGCATGTTTGCCATCTGAACCATAGCTATCAATAAATGCTTCTTGCACACTAGGGACTTTGCAAAAAAATTGATGTAAACGGTCAAAGCTCAGTTCAGCCACAATACAGCACTCATCAGATTAAAACTATATTTTATCAGATTGATATCAGAATTTGCCCAAGTTGATGTATAAACAGTTAAACAAGATAAATAATGAATGTTATTTATCCACAATTTCTCTGGAATGATGTATTAAAATGATAGATCTGAGGAAGTTTGGAGGTTGAAATGAAACAGATACTCAGTTCAAGTGTCTTGATGTTGATGCTTTCAGGCGTTTCGGCAACGACATGGGCAGATGGTAAAGATTGGGGAAACTATCGCAGCGTTGAACGCCCTCAAAAGAAATATCCAACCACAACGTATAAATATACAGATCAATACGGTCGACAAATGACGCAGGAAATTCCTGTCCGACCACAATATCCACGACCATATCCGTCTTATCCAAGTTACCCCAATCGACCTTATCCACATCCAAATCATCCATACCCAAATTATCCACCGCAAAATGGGGTGATGATTATTTATAACCATCAGTTCCCGACACGCACTGAGTATTCAGGCAACAGTTATGGCTATGTAAATGGAGAGGGTGGTCAGATTGAAAGCTCGCACTATACGTTAATTAGTGATTGGCGTCGTTATGGTTTACCTGATCCACAGGTTGGAATGCACTGGATCTTTGAAAGTGGACGTTATTTACAAGTACCGAATGATCGTTAATTCTACTTTGCGTTGATTATGTTCAGACATAAAGGGTGAAAGCTTTAATCTAAAAACAATTAAACCTTCTGTGCTGTATTGGCGATGTGAATTAAATTTGACATAGATTGTACAGCACTGAGAGGTTTTATTTCTGATCGAGATAAAGAAATTAGCTGTTAGGCTAGCTCATCATCCTCAGGTCGTGGTGTTTTTCCATGGGCTAGTGGTTTTTCAGCATGTTTGTCCCGAATAACAGAGGGGTAGGTCCAAGACGCATAACGTACAATTAAGATTGCAATCGCCAAAATTAAAACTGAACCTGTAATGATCAGCAAATCCATATCCGCTTTATGATCGTGCTGGATATCTGAAATCAATAGCCGAGTCAGTGCTGTAATCGCGATATAAATTAAAAAGCGAACAGGCATATGATTGGTTTTAAAGTAAATACCCACCATTGCCCCTAATTCTAAGTAAATAAACAGGAGTAAAATATCATCGATACTGGCGTACCGTTTTACGGTCAAAATTTCGAGGATAGTATGTACGGCGGACCATGCAATCATGCAACCAATAATAAACAGTGCAATATAGTGAAAAGCTTCTACGGCAATATTGCCTAATTTATCGAGGAGGTTCTCTATTTTTTCTATACGCGGATCTTTATTCATGACATCCTCCATTTCTATGCAGTATTGTAAATTAAACATCATGCAAATTTCATGCACATGAAATAGGCTATAGCTCAAATACTGTTTTATTTTAAATAAGATCAGATTGAGATTAGAATAATTTTTTAAATTCAACGTTATCGTAAGTGGACAGAAATAATGAAAATAAGTGTCAGAACTGTATGTATCAGTGCTCTATTATTGACTCAATTCGCCAATGCTGAAGCAGTTAAAATTCCAACAGTTCCAGAAGCCAAACAAGCGACTGCTGAGTTGCTGGGAACCGAAATCGGCGCAATGATTTCAGAGGTTAAATTGGGAACATGTATTCCTGCCGTAAATGCTACCCATTCAGGGCAAATAGCATGCACTGTTTCAGTCAAATTAGGTGCTGCAACCAATGAAACACAATCTGATTTTTATCAAGATAAAGATAAATGGGTTGCGATGCCGAGTGAGTCTCAAGACAAATTACCATTTCCAGACCCTAAACTACATTAACGATCGGACAATAAAAAACGTCCGAATGATCGGACGTTTTCTCACTTATTTCAGTTTATTCTGAGATTAAGCTTGAGTGGTAAAATAATCTTCGCTGAAGTTCATCAATACTTCCGCACCGGCTTTGATTTTTGCAATGCGTGCGTGTAGATCAGGCAAGATACGCTGGATGAAGTAGTGTGTAAGCGCCAATTTGTCTTGATAGAACTGACCTTGTTTATTTTTTGCAGCGTTGGCAATCCGTGCAAACATATAGGTAAAGCTCAACAAACCTACAGCGTGTAAATAGTCTACAGCAGCAGCATTCGAGAAGTCAGCATTTTCTTTTGCACGTTCTAAAATGTGTTGCGTGATCATGTCCACTTCAGTCGCTACATCTAATGTTGCATCTTTGATGAAGTTCAGATCAGTGTCTAAACCATTAGCGAAATCACGGATTTCAGCAATATATTCAGCAATAAATTCACCATTGCACTTTATGGTTTTACGACCAATCAAATCCTGTGATTGAACGCCGTTTGTACCTTCATAGATTTGCGCAATACGTAAATCACGTACACACTGTTCCATGCCCCATTCACGAATAAACCCGTGACCACCGAAAACCATCTGTGCATCAATGGCTGCATCAAAAGCAGTATCGGTTAAATAGGCTTTTGCAATTGGCGTTAACAGTGCTACACGATTATTCGCTTTGGCGATCGCTTCAGCATCGGTTGAAAACTTAGTAATGTCGAGCTGTTGTCCAACATAGACAGCAAAGGCACGAGAAGCTTCATTGTTGGCACGCGCATTCAATAACATGCGACGTACATCACCATGGACAAGGATGCTGTCTGCAGGCTTGTTTGGAGATTGGACACCATTTGCGCTACGACCTTGAAGACGATCAGTCGCATATTGTGCAGCATTTTGGTAAGCATATTCTGAAGCACCAAGACCTTGAATACCCATAGACAGACGTTCGTAATTCATCATCACGAACATTGCAGCTAACCCCTCGTTTTCTTTACCCACCAGATAACCCTTAGCTGCATCAAAATTCATGACGCATGTTGCAGAGGCTTTGATTCCCATTTTGTGCTCAATTGAACCAGGACCAGCAGTGTTGCGTTCACCCAATGAACCATCTGCATTGACAAGAAATTTAGGTACGATAAAGAGTGAAATACCACGTGAACCAGCAGGTGCATTCGGTGTTTTTGCTAAAACGAGGTGAATGATATTTTCAGCGAGATCATGGTCACCCCCTGTAATAAAGATTTTCGTACCAGTAATGTTGTACGTACCATCTTCATTTGGTTCTGCTTTGGTTTTGATGATACCTAAATCCGTACCTGCATGTGGTTCAGTCAGACACATGGTTCCAGACCATTCACCTGAATAAATTTTAGGGAGATAGGTTTCTTTTTGCTCTTGAGATGCATAGCTGTTCAATGCCATACCTGCACCGACAGAAAGAAGCGGGTAGAGCATGAAAGAAGGATTGGTTGCAAATAACATTTCATCAGCAAGGACAGTCAGCATTTTCGGCATTGCCTGACCGCCCCATTCCTCATCTGCCCCTAAACCGATCCAACCGCCCTCAGCATACTGCTGGAAAGCTTCTTTAAAACCAGCAGGTGTAGTGACTTTGCCATTTTCATAACGTGCGCCTTCTTCATCACCAGTACGGTTGAGCGGAAGCGTAACATTCTGAGCAAATTTAGCCATTTCTTCTAAAATCGCTTCAGCCGTTGCTGCATCAACATGAGCAAGCTTTTCATTGGCTTGCCAGAATTGTTCTGCATTGAAAACATCATTTAAAATGAATTTCATATCTGCAAGTGGCGCATTATAAATTGGCATGTTCGTTCACCTGTTTATTGTTTGAATCTTAGACTCAGACCAGTGTAATCAACAATGATGAATGTTGTTAGATGATCTAAGTGAAATTACGGTCTATTTATAAAGAAAAAGGACTGTCAAAGCTATGACCGTCCTTTCTCTATTTCTGCACTCTTGAGTACAGTTTTTAAATGTCTAATTCGACATTCTACTTAGAATGCAAAATCTTCAGCATCTAATGACATCAAAGGATCTAAGCCACCAGCAATCACATCTACATGTGAGCGAACACGTGGGAGAATCTTTTTGAAGTAGAAACGAGCAGTCTTGATTTTTGCATTGTAGAAACCAGTTTCAGTAGAACCTTCAGCCAATTTCTGTTGAGCAACAAGCGCCATGCGCGCCCATAAGAATGCAAGTGTTACATAGCCAGAGAAGTATAAGTAATCTACCGCAGCAGCACCCACCTCATCAGGGTTTTGCATTGCTTTCATACCGATCTGCATGGTTAAATCACCCCACTCTTTATTCAGAGCAGCCAATGGTTCAACAAATTCTTTGAGCTCAGCATTGTCTTTGTTGGCTTCTGCAAATTTATGGATAATCTTGGTGAAGTCTTTCAACATTGCACCTTGAGTTCCCAATACTTTACGCCCTAACAAATCAAGCGCTTGGATTTCAGTCGTACCTTCGTATAAGCAGGAGATACGTGTATCACGTACAATTTGCTCCATACCATGTTCAGAAATAAAGCCGTGACCACCAAATACTTGTACACCATGTTTTGCCGACTCTGAACCTGTTTCAGTTAAGAATGCTTTTGCAATTGGCGTCAGTAAAGACAAGATGTTGTCAGCGAATTTACGATCTTCTTCCGTTACACCTTGTTCTACGATATCTGCATATTGAGACAAGAAGTAAACAAGAGCACGACCGCCTTCAGCAAATGCTTTTTGCGTCATCAACATGTTGCGTACAGCAGGGTGAACAATGATTGGATCAGCTTCTTTCTCCGGCGCTTTAGGACCAGACAGTGAACGCATTGCCAAACGATCTTTGGCATATGCAAGTGCGCCCTGGAAAGATGACTCTGATGCAGTTAAACCTTGAACAGCGGTACCAATACGTGCAGTGTTCATAAAGGTGAACATGCAGTGTAGACCTTTGTTTTCTGGTCCAATCAAGAAACCTTTCGCATTGTCAAAGTTGATCACACATGTGGCATTACCATGGATACCCATTTTGTGTTCGATTGAACCACAACGAACGCCATTGCGGTCTGCAATAGAACCGTCAGCATTTACATTGAATTTTGGAACGATGAATAATGAAATACCTTTAGTACCTTTAGGTGCGCCCGGTAAACGTGCGAGAACAATGTGAACAATGTTCTCAGCCATGTCGTGTTCACCTGCTGAAATAAAGATTTTTTCACCAGAGATTGCATAGCTGCCATCTGCCTGAGGTTCAGCTTTAGAACGGATAATACCAAGGTCAGAACCTGCATGAGATTCTGTTAGACACATTGTACCTGTCCACTCACCTGAAACCAGTTTAGGCAGATAAGTTGCTTTTTGTTCAGCAGAACCGTGATGTTCAATAGTACGTACTGCACCATGAGAAAGACCAGGATACATGCCCCAAGCCCAGTTTGCTGCACCGACCATTTCAGAAATAGCTGTTGCCAATGAACCAGGTAAGCCTTGACCGCCATGTTCTTCAGGAACTGAAAGAGAAGGGAAACCGAGTTCTACATATTTGTCATACGCTGCTTTAAAGCCGGTAGGCGTAGTCACAACACCATCATCCCACTTACAGCCTTCACGATCACCGATTTGGTTCAAAGGAGAAAGTTCATTTTCACAGAAATCCGCGCCAGCTTCTAAATACTGATTAATCAATTCACGGCTTACGGTTTCTTGGAACGCAGGGAGTTTAGCGTAATGTTCTTCTGCATTTAATAATTCATGCAGAACGAAGTGCATATCACGTAAGGGTGCTTTGTATTGTGGCATATCGGTTTCCTCAATACTGGTTAAACCAGATTTATAATCTTCATAAATACGATGTGTGTCTTCTATGACACATATTTGTTCTGCTACATCGTGCAACATCTTATAGTGACGTACAAGTATTTCATGGTTATTTCTCTGTGACTGTAAAGTCAAAGAAAAATGGCTTGAAACTTGTAAGTGCATTGAGTGTAAACAGTTTTCATTGAAAAATAAGGATACAAATAGTCAAAATCGTAAAAAGTTGTGTCCAATAAAATGAGGGTAAAAACGATGAGCTATCAGAGGAAAATTGGCTAAAAAATAATGGAACCATTCAAGTCATGATAAACTTTATAAAAATAGCTGTTTTATGCTGATTTTATAGTGAATCAGCCATTCCATTTACGCATGTAAGTTTCAGTGTTGCTGTCTATTATTCAGATTTTTCAGTCCAGAGCTGTTCTACAATTTGTTCAGTTGAATATTCAAAGTATTTGCCGTTTTGATCTTTATTGCGCTGAAATAAGCGATGATGAAAATATTTAAAATTAAGTTCTAAAAAATGATAGAAATAACCGTCTGGAAAGACGGTACGAATATAAAAAGAATAAATAAAAGCATTTTCTTGTTGGGCAGTAAAATCCGACTTTTTAATTCGTTGAACAATCTCAGTCAGTTCTTGCCTTGAAATATCCTTGAGCATTTTAGGCTCGGGTAGGCAAATATCAAAGCTTAAGTTTTCGATGCCTTCGGCTTCCCACCACTCCCAAAGATCATATCGACTGATATCTTTACGAGTGATTTGTGTAAGTTTTTCACTGAGTTTTTGATATTCTACGGAGTCTTCATCACCGAATTCATCACATATGCGGGTGTAATTCGCAATCAATTCGAGCACAGTCGGATAAAGTTGTTGTGCCGTTTCGAAATCGGGTTCTATTTCTGTACGAAGTTTATTCATGGTTAAGTATCAGAGCTCTTGCGAAAATAAGCTTTGGGACGATTTTTAAAAGTATGCAAGTTGGAAGTATTGAATGCTGATTTTTTTGACTATAGCTAATTTCTAAAAGTTCTATCACAAAAATACCCTGTAAAATACCATTTTATGCGGCTTTAGAGTGGCTAATAAATTAAGTAATCATTGATAACGCAAGCAGCCTATTTTATCGTATAAAACATAGACTAAAAAATCATGAACCTATCGAAGTCGCTTTGGATGCCATCAGGGGGGATCGAGTCCTCTCCTTTGGATCATCTGCTTTACTTAGACGAGCCAAAGGTGATTTCTATCAAGGAGAAGATTACGAAACTTAAATCATGACTGAAATTCACCTACTGAACGCTCTTTTGCCCAGTCACGCAAGATAAATTTCTGTAACTTTCCTGTTGATGTTTTTGGAATCTCACAAATCACGACGCTTTTGGGTACTTTAAAACGTGCCAAATGCTGTTTGCAAAACTCAATCACTTCCTCAGAAGTTGTTTCTGCACCTTGCTTCAGCTCAATAAAAGCGCAAGGCACTTCTTGCCAACGGGGATCAGGTTGAGCGACCACCGCTGCTGTCATAATGGCAGGATGGGTATAGAGTACTTCTTCTACCTCCAATGAGGAGATATTCTCACCGCCGGAAATAATGATGTCTTTAGAACGATCCATGATTTTTGCATAACCATCGGGTTGGCAAACGGCTAAATCACCGGTATGAAACCAGCCTCCCTTAAATGCTTCTTCAGTCGCTTGGGTGTTTTTTAAATAACCTTTCATCACAATGTTGCCACGGAACATAATTTCCCCCATGGTCTTGCCATCATTTGGAACAGGTTGCATTGTTTCTGCATCTAGAACACGCATACCATCTTGCAAAGGATAAGGAACACCTTGACGCGAATGCAATTGAGCCTGCTCTTGTATCGACAAATCACTCCATCCTGCTTGTGATGCACATAATGCTGAAGGACCATAGGTTTCTGTAAGTCCATAAACATGATTTACTTGAACACCAATATGATGCATACCCTCAATAATTGCCGCCGGAGGTGCCGCGCCAGCCACCATGACTTCAACATGATGTTTAAATTTAATCTGCTTATCTTTTGGTGTGTTAATCAACATTGATAAGACAATCGGCGCACCACAGAAATAATCAACTTTGTATTGATCAATCAGTTTGTAAACCAGTTCAGGGTCAATTTTACGTAAACAGATATTGGTGCCGCCATTGGCTGCTACAGTCCAGGCAAAACACCAGCCATTACAGTGAAATAGGGGGAGTGTCCATAGGTATTTACAACGTGGTGTCATACCACATGCGATGATATTGCTTGCGGCATTAATATAAGCACCACGATGGTGATAGACCACACCTTTGGGATTGCCTGTTGTTCCAGAGGTATAATTCAGGCTGATGGCATCCCATTCATCTTGAGGTAAGTGCCATTCAAAATCGGGATCTCCACCTTGAAGCCATTGTTCATATTCGATTTGACCAATACGCGGAGACGTATCATTTTTCTCATATTCAACGTCAGCAACATCAATGATATAGATACTCTGAGACAGCATGGCTACAGCTTCTTGCGCCAATGCCGCAAATTCAGGGTCAACCAAAAGTACTTTGGTTTCTGCATGTTCTAACATGAATGCGATGGTTTTCGCATCTAACCGGGTATTCAAGGTGTTTAATACAGCCCCCGCCATAGGGACGGCAAAATGCGCTTCGACCATAGCCGGAATATTCGGTAAAAGAACGGAAACCGTATCATTTTTCTCAATGCCTAGATTTCGTAATTGATGTGCAAATTGGCGACAACGTTGATAAGTTTGTCGCCAAGAAATATGGCGCTGACCATGAACGATTGCATCCTGATCAGGATAAATATAAGCCGCGCGTTCTAGGTAACGTAAAGGTGATAATGCTACAAAATTTGCAGGTGTGCGTGGTAATTCATCATATGCACTGACCATGTTGAGCTCCGTCTCTATTTGTTCTAATGTCCATGCTTAAAAGATAGGCACAACAAGAACAAAATTCATTTATGCTTTAGTCGAGTATGGGTTAAAATGTAAATGTATTTACATGGTTTTGTCCTGTTGATGTTTAAAAGCTGATTTTTAAGAGTTTGAATTAAATGAATATTTTAATTAATTTTTGGCAATTCGAAAATTAGGGAGCTGTCTGGATATTTACCTATTTAAATATTAGGGAATTGAACTTATGAGTTTGGTTTTCTTATACTCAGTCGGAGAAAATCCTGTCCATTTCTTGAATGCGCGACGAAACTCTCTCAGCTCACTAAAGCCTAAATTAAAACTGATTTGGCTGATTGATTGTCTTCAAGCCATTGCTTGGCTTTATGTTCTAAAACTTGTTGCTTCAAGTGCTGAAAACTCAGACCATCGTTAAGTAGTAAACGTCTTAAGTGGCGTTCACTTAAATGGAAATGCTGCGCAGCCTGCTGCATATCAAAACGCTCTGGCAAATGACTTTCAATTAAATGCTGTAATACATGAACTATACTGTGCTGATTGATTTGATTAAATTGCTTTAATGCCTGCTGACACATTTGGATCGCAATTTGGTAGTTAACTGGACTGTGGTTTTTAAGTGGTTTGGCTAATAGGGTATTTGGAAATCGAATCAAATTTCTGTTGCTTTTAAAAATTATGGGGCACTGAAAAATACGCTGATATTCTTGTATGTACGCGGAATGATCATAGCTGAGTTCTAGGTTGATGAGTTCATAATCCCGATCTAACATCATGTTTAGACAGGTCATGATACTGGCAAAAACTTCATCACAAAAAAATGCTTTGAGTGAACCACAATCACTGCGTTCAATCAGCTCGATTTCACAATAGTTTTGACTCAAATGAACACTTAAATCCAAAACACTGCCTGAAATAGGGTGATACTGCAAAGCTGTTTCCAGTGCTTCTGCAACAGTTTTGCACGCTTGCATTGCGAAACCCAAAATACCAATGGAAATTTGTCCTTCATGGCTACCCAATAATAAACCTAGATGCTTTTGTTGAGTACAGTTGAGGGCCTGCTGAATTACCCTGCAAAGTTCCGAAAACGCAACAAAACCTTGCCCTTGGCGAATCTGTTCCAAGTCAAGATTTTGTGGTTTAAACCAATCTTCATATTGCCAATCTTGTTGTTCCCCATAATGAATCAAACTGGTGAGGATCATAGGTGGAATATAAAATTGTGTATTGGCAAATTCCTTTTGTTGTGAGCCCATAAAGTCCGTTTAGCCCCCCATATTGTTGTTGCTTTTACCCTAGTTGGTATCGCATATTTTTGATTAATATTCAATCTAGTTCTAGTGTTGTATTAGGGTCTGTTGACAATTCGCCTATGTTTGCGACTAGGTGTGTTTTTTAGACGATTTTAGACGCGAAATACGAAATTTAGTCATTCTAAATAAGTAGTTCGAAACGAAGAAGCGGCAAAAAACACGCTAGTCCCCGCTACGCCTTGCGCTGCAAACAAAGCAGTGCTTTGTTCTTGCTCAGGGTTGTGGCTAAAATTATCTCAGGCTACGTTATGAAACTTGAAAATAGTCTCGCTATTCTCTTCGTTTCCTGCCTTGCCTGCTCAATTTTAACCTACAACCAAGCCATTTATGAAATGTCAACGGACCCTACTTAAAAATGATAAAGGAATATCGTATATGTTTTGGGTAGGCTGGGCTAAACACGAGATTGAAATTCAACCACAGGGTTATGCCATGTTTGGTTATGGTATGTGGTCGCATCGTGCCTATGAAAAACGTACAGCCTTATTTGCACGGAGTTTCAGTATTCGCCGTTCAGATTCGGAACAGCCTCTCTTATTTTGCTGTTTGGATTTAGGTTGTATTACCTATGCGATGCGTGAAGGTGTAGTTAAAGCTTTAACTGAAAAGTTGAATGGACAATTTAATCCGCAACGATTGGTATTGATGGCGACGCATACCCATTCTGGACCAGGTGGCTGTGCCTATGAAGCATTATATAATATGCCGACCCCGGGTTTTGTTCCTGAGCATTTAAATGCTGTGATCAATGCTGCTTTGTCCAGTATTCTTCAAGCAATTCAATCAGAACAACAAACCGAGATTTTTTATCAAACCCGTCAATTTCCTCATCATACACCTGTTGCATGGAATCGGTCATTAAATGCCTATAATCGTAATCCAGACGTGATTCATAGAACTGAAGCTGAAACACATCTTGCCTTAAATCGTGAAATGCAATTAATCGGTTTTTACCGTGAAGGGCAACTCTCCGGGTTTATTTCATTATTTGGTGTTCATGCAACATGTTTGGGTAATCAACTCAACGCGCATGATGGTGATAACAAAGGTTATGCTGCGATACAAAGTGAAGCGTATTTATTGCGGCAAGGTGTTCCAAATCCCGTTGCAATTTTTGCACAAGCCACTGCTGGGGATGTATCTCCACATTTTCATGGTCCGAAACAAAATATAATTCGCAGTAGAATCAAAGGTGAAAAACAATATCAATATGCGCAACAGAATGGTCGCTATCAAAGTGAGTTGGCGATTAAAGCATTGACTGAAAGTCTAGAAAAAAGGGAAGTTCACCAAAATCAATGGAGAGGTGGACCAATGAAACTTAACGGCGGTATAGATGCTATCTTGAGTTATGTTGATTTAAGTCAGGTTGAGGTTCCGAGCGAGTTTAGTCAGGTGCCTTACAGGGTGAGAACCAGTGCTGCCTGTCATGGTGTTGGATTTATGGGGGGGACACCCGTTGATGGTCAAGGTGCAGCAAAGCCTATCCTTAAAATTTTAACGCTGTTGTCAAGGCAAGTGCGTAAGAAACGTTTAGCAGATATCAATGCGCCAGATTATATCAAATACAAGGCGTTGTATGAATCTCAATTTCCCAAAGATATTGTGCTTGAAAGTCCTGATAACCGGTTGTTGGGCAAACATTTGGATTTTTCTCCAAGTGTTTTTGATCCGCTTATTGCGGAAATGAATCGTCAAGTGAAAGCAGGTGCAATTCAAACCAGTCCACTTGTTCCGAGTGTTATTCCTTTACAGATCATTCACATTGGTGCATTGGCATTGGTGTGTTGTCCGGGAGAGATTACCACGACAGCAGGGCAGCGTTTGATTCAAACAGTGGCAAAGCAACTGACAACTCATCAGATGATTTCAACCACGGCTCTAGTGTCTTACTGCAATGATTATATGGGATACATTACCACACAAGAAGAGTATCAAGAGCAAGCCTATGAAGGCGCGCACACCTTATATGGGCAGTGGACACATGCTGCAATTCAATTCAAGTTTCAATATCTTGCAAGCCAATTAATGATTGATGAGTCGCAACGCAAGTTTGATCAAGTCACTCGCCCTACAAAAATTTCACAACACGAAATAGACCTGAGAACAAATCATGGCAGTGTAAAAACCGCAGTACGCTAAAGGATCAGCATTATGAATCAGCAAAAATGGAACAATTGGTCTGGGTTTCAACAATCTCAACCTGAACATATTTTAAAACCCAGCAGTATAGATGAATTAAAAAGCATTGTTCAAAACCATCATAAGATCCGTGTTGTGGGCGCAGGTCATTCATTTACCCCGTTGGTGTGTACCGATGCAACACTATTGTCCTTAGACCATTTTTCTGGTGTAGAGAACATCGATACAGCATTAGCACAGGCCAATATTTGGTCAGGAACCCGGTTGTTTAATTTGGATCAATATTTAGAACCGATACAGCAGTCTTTAATGCAACAGGGGGATATCGACCAACAAAGCTTGGCTGGGGCGGTATCGACTGGAACACATGGAACAGGTATGGACTTGCATTGTATTTCTGCTTATGTGGAAGCTTTCGAACTCTTAACAGCATCAGGAGAAATACTGAGGTGTAGTCGCCAAGACAATCCCGATATTTTTGAAGCAGGACGAGTGTCTTTAGGAAGTTTGGGGATACTCACCAAGATCACCATGCAAAACAAACCGCGTTATAAATTGAAAGAAGATGTACGGCTTTGTTCGGTTAAAGATTTTTTTGAAAATATCGATCTATGGAAAACGCAACATCGTCATATCGAGTGTTTTGCATTTTCACATGCAGACCAATTGATATTAAAAACTCTAGACATCACGGATGAAGATATTCAACCGAGAAAATTATCCTGGCCATCAGAAGATGCCTTGCTTACGATATGCTGTGGTTTGACGAAGTCTTTTCCGGTATTGAATCCCAAGCTGCAAAAGTTATTAGGTGTCTTTGTCAAACCCACCACTTGCGTGGATTGGTCCAGTCAAATTTTTCCGACTCCACGCGAAACAAAGTTTAATGAGATGGAGTATCAAATTCCTGTACAGTCTGGTATGGAATGTTTACAAGCAGTATTAACCGCACTAAAACATGCGAAAGCACAAACATTTTTTCCAGTAGAATTTCGTTTTGTCAAAGGTGATGATATTTGGCTGAGTCCGTTCTATCAGCAGGATTCGATTTCAATTTCAGTCCATCAATATCACAAACAAGCTCCAAACCAATTATTTGATGAAATTGAACCGATTTTTCAGCATTATCATGGTCGCCCTCATTGGGGGAAAATGCATAACATGAGTGCTTCGCAGCTTCAAGACTTATACCCAAAGTGGAATGATTTTATGCAGTTAAGGGCTCAGCTTGACCCTACGCAAAAGTTTTTAAATCCTTATTTGGAAAAACTGTTCTTGAATACCTAATTCAGGTCATGGTGCATGAAAAAGGTTGAATAAGGTGGATGTTCAAAAATTAACAGTGAAAGATAGGGGTATGCAATGAATCATTTTTTTGAGCAGTTAAACCGGGATTTAAAACAATCCGCAGATGTGCTACCACAATTGATTGTTGATGGTCAGGCTTTAGCGCAAAATTTGCAATATGCAACAACCCAGTTTAAATACGCAACCCATTTACAGCCCCGTCTTGTGGTTAAATCTTTGGCATGTATGGAACTACTTAAGACGGTAAGTACCAAGCTGTCCACACAACGTTTTATGGTTTTTCACTTACCTCAATTGCTGCCGATTTTAGAGAATTTTTCAGAAGCTGATATTTTACTGGGAAAGCCGATGCCAGTAAGGCTGGTACAACAGTTTTATACCCATAATCCTCAATCGAAACACAACAATATTCAGTGGTTGGTTGATACCAAAGCACGTTTATTACAGTATCTTGAGGTGGCGAAAGTTTTAGCAATTCAGCTTCAGGTCAATATCGAGATAGATGTGGGGTTGCATCGTGGCGGTGTAGACTCAAAAGCGCAAATGATTGACCTACTCAGGTTGATTGAGCAGCATCCTGACAATTTAAAATTTTCAGGATTGATGGGCTACGATGCCCATGTGACAAAACTCCCACCTGTCATCAAGAAAGTTGAGGTGGCGTATCAAGAATCACAAGCAACTTATCAAAGCTACAAGGATGTGATTCAACAATTCTTTCCACAGCTTTGGCATTCTGATCTCTGTTTTAATGGGGGAGGCAGCCCGACCTTTTACCTCCATGTGAAACAGAGTGTGTGTAATGATCTTGCTTTTGGTTCAATGCTGCTTAAACCGAGCGACTTTGACAGTGAAGGACTACGTGTTTTAAAGGCGTGTTTATGGATTGCAACACCTGTATTAAAGGTGTTGCCGTATTCGCAATTACCAGGGTTGCCGATTTTAAACAAGCTTCCTCACCGGTCTAAAGCATTATTTGTGTATGGGGGCTATTGGATGGCTGACTATGTCTATCCCCAAGGAATTCATCCACATGTGCTGTATGGGCGTAGTACCAATCAAGAAATGGTGAATGTGCCAAAAACAACTCAAATCGAAGTTGATGATTTTGTATTTTTACGACCGACTCAAAGTGAAGCTGTTATTCCTCAGTTTGCCCAACTGACTTATTATCTAGATCGAAGTTTTAAAAAATGGGAAAGCTTTAGAGAGTGAATATATAATAAAAACCGCCATAGAAATGGCGGTTTTAAAAATAACAGATGATAGATCAAATCAAAGCGCTTGATTTAGCGCATCCGCTAAAGTTTGTACTGCTGTTTTATTGAAGTAAGTTTCTGACATATCAAGTTTGTCTTCTGATGGAGCCATTTGATCCTTTATTAAATCTCCAGAAATAACTTGATATGCTTGATATATTTTTCCATTCATTTCTACGCCTGTATAGTTATCAACAAAGCTCTTGGAGATACCTGTAGTTGGATTGATCGGATAGACAACTTTATAACCTGCAAATTGATCTTTATGCCAAATGTATCCAGATGGAAGTTCAATGTTATCAGTAAACTCTTCTAAGGATTTATAATCAGTTAGATCACTGTCATTAAATGTAATTGTAGGTGTATTAAATATTGATTGCTCAACATAGCTGAGTTTAGAACCAGAAGGAAACTTTGTTTGATTTGCTAATAATTTTTCTAAAGAACCTTTATGGTTGTTGATTATAATCTGGGCTAGGTCTGAATTTATATAACGCTCTACATTACCAGCATTTGGATAGTCGTAATATTTAAAGAGATCAGCAATGGTCATTCCCGAAATATCGATGTGTTTTAAATTTAATTTAATTTGATTTTCTATATGAATCGTACACTTATCGGTAAAACTATTGAATATCGCTGAGTTGTCATCTTGGCTGATGAGATAGCCCAATGGAAAGCCAACAGTCAAATTGGTTTGTTTAAAGCTTGTATCGAGTTTAGATTTCGTTAAAAGATATGATTCTAAAAAGTCAATATTTATTTGCTTTGGTTGATTTTTAAGTAAGGTGGTGAGATTTTGGTATATCACACCATTCGTAAGCTTATTTGAATATAATACGATAACATCCTCATCGCCACTGTCATTGGGTTGTGTCTCTAGAGAATAGATTTCATCACTAAAAAAGCCCAGTCCAGTCGTTTTAAGATTTTTGGGAAGTCCATGACTACATTCAATTTTTTCAGATTGGCTTTGGGTATTGGCTATATCTGATGTGTGTTCGTTATTGTTAGAACCGCCTCCACAGGCAGTTAATGCCAAGCCAACAAGGATTACAGAACTAAGTTTAGTTAAGTTTATCGAATTCATTTAGTTATCCATTGGTTTTATGTTTTTAAAGTCAATAAAATGTCACGCGGCGATGATAAATGACTGTTTCGACAAAATCAAAAACTAAAATTTAGATTAATTGAAGACAAAGGTTTATAAATACTCAGTAAAGGTGTAAAATTTCACACACTTTTTATTTTGTTCCACCGATTTTATCTTGAGGATCTTCCTCGATCATAATCTCGCGGTGACATGCTCCATTGTACGGGGCATCACTCCTTAAGGATTTTTAAATATGCCTATTATCACATTGCCAAATGGCGATCAGAAAAGTTTTGATCATGCTGTTTCCGTTATGGAAGTTGCCCAAAGTATTGGACCTGGACTGGCTAAAAATACAGTTGCAGGGAAAGTAAATGGTCGCTTAGTCGATGCAAGTGATTTAATTACCGAAGATTCAACATTACAAATCATTACCCCAAAAGATCAAGATGGCGTGGAGATTATCCGTCACTCTTGTGCACACTTGGTGGGTCATGCGGTAAAACAACTCTTCCCAGAAGCCAAAATGGTGATTGGTCCTGTCATTGAAGAAGGTTTCTACTATGACATCTGGATGCCTCGCCCGTTCACATTAGATGATATGGCAGCGATCGAAGCGCGCATGAAAAAGCTTATCGATCAAGATTACGATGTCATTAAAAAGATGACACCTCGTGATGAAGTCATTGCTGAATTTACTGCACGTGGTGAAGATTATAAATTACGCTTGATTGCAGACATGCCTGAAGAAACTCAAATGGGCTTGTACTATCATCAGGATTATTTAGATATGTGTCGTGGTCCCCACGTTCCAAATACTAAATTCTTAAAATCATTTAAACTCACTAAAATCTCTGGTGCATACTGGCGTGGTGATGCGAAGAACGAACAATTACAGCGTATTTATGGTACGGCTTGGGCAGATAAAAAAGAACTTGCTGCATATATCAAGCGTATTGAAGAAGCTGAAAAACGTGACCATCGTAAAATTGGTAAAGCATTAGACTTGTTCCATATGCAGGAAGAAGCGCCAGGTATGGTGTTCTGGCACGCCAATGGCTGGACGATTTACCAAGTGCTTGAACAATATATGCGCAAAGTTCAGCAGGATAATGGCTACCAAGAGATTAAAACCCCGCAGATTGTAGACTTTACACTGTGGGAAAAGTCGGGTCATGCTGCAAACTATGCAGAGAATATGTTTACGACACATTCAGAAAGTCGTAACTATGCTGTAAAACCAATGAACTGCCCATGTCATGTGCAAGTGTTCAATCAAGGTTTAAAGTCTTATCGTGATCTTCCAATTCGTTTGGCAGAGTTTGGTTCTTGTCACCGTAACGAACCATCAGGTTCATTGCACGGCATTATGCGTGTCCGTGGTTTTACCCAAGATGATGCGCATATTTTCTGTACAACTGAACAGATCGGTAAGGAAGTTGCAGACTTTATTAAACTCACTTTAGATGTTTATAAAGACTTTGGCTTTGAAGACGTTCAAATGAAATTGTCTACACGTCCTGAAAAACGCGTAGGTGCTGATGAACTTTGGGATGTTGCAGAAAAATCTTTAGCAGATGCTTTGGATGCTGCAAATCTTGATTGGGAAGAACAACCTGGCGAGGGCGCTTTTTATGGTCCGAAGATTGAATTTTCACTGAAAGACTGTTTAGGTCGTATCTGGCAATGCGGTACAATTCAGTGTGACTTCAACTTGCCGTTACGTTTAGATGCCTCATATGTAACAGAAGATAACGATCGTGACCATCCAGTGATGTTGCATCGTGCAATTCTTGGCAGTTTCGAGCGTTTTATTGGTATACTAATTGAACACTACGCAGGCTTTATGCCACCATGGTTGGCTCCAATCCAAGCATGTGTCATGAATATTACAGATTCTCAAGCGCAAGCTTGTGAACAAGTCGTCGCAAAACTCAAAGAAAATGGAATTCGAGCAATTTCAGACTTGAGAAATGAGAAAATCGGCTTTAAGATTCGTGAGCGTACACTGGAGCGTATTCCGTACTTATTGGTACTTGGAGATCGTGAGGTCGAAGAAGGTACTGTGAATGTCCGCACGCGCTCTGGAAAAAATTTAGGTACTATGTCAATAGATGCATTTATTGACCTAGTGAAAGCAGCCGTAGCCGAACGTGGCCGGTATATTGTGGAGTAAGAAAGATTAAACAGCCTGACCGTAACCAACAACAAGGTGCTAAAAGCAATCGTCCTGCATTAAATGATGAGATCAAAGCTAAAGAAGTACGTCTCGTTGCTGCAGATGGAGAGCAAAAAGGCATCGTTTCACTTGCTGAAGCTTTGCGTGCTGCTGAAGAAGCTGATCTTGATCTTGTTGAGATCGTGGCAAATGCAGAGCCACCTGTTTGTAAAATCATGGATTTCAACAAACATTTATTTGACTTGAAGCAAAAGCAAAAAGATGCGAAAAAGAAACAGCATCAAGTTCAGGTGAAAGAAATCAAGTTGCGCCCTGGTACAGACGTTGGTGATTACAATGTTAAGTTGCGTGCTATTCTGAAGTTTCTTGAAGAAGGCAACAAAGTCAAAATTACTTTACGTTTCCGTGGTCGTGAAATGGCTCACCAACAGTTGGGTCTTGCGCAATTACAAAAAATTGAGGCAGATGTGGCTGAATCAGGTGTAGTTGAACAAGCACCAAAAATGGAAGGTCGTCAAATGGGTATGTTACTTGGACCTAAAAAGAAAAAGTAATGTTACATTTGTGAAAAACAGCACTGCTTAAAGCGGTGCTTTTTTTTATTATTGAAAAGAAAATAAGTTAAATGTTGAGGACTGTACATGTCATCTATTCAAAATTTAAACGAATTATCCAATATTAACCAGAAAATTATTCAAGAGGGAGAAGTTCTCCCGGCAGTCACCTTGAAAGATGGAAGTAAAGTGCAAACAGGAACTGTTGCGACCATGCTGCACAATATTGATTTATATAACCAAGGTTCAAGAGGGGAGGTTGAACAAGAACTCATACTTGCCATTCCCACCTTGGTCAAAGTTGGATTATTCGATTTATTTAGTCCTGATGAATGGATTTCAGGGGATAATCCAGGGCGTCGTTTTGTGGGAGAAAAAGCTAAACAGTTTTTAGCATCACAATAGTCAAAATGTTTTGAATATAAATGTCATAGAATGAGAAATCATCTTGTTAAGAAAAATGTAATAACTGAATTTGAGAATAGATTATTAAAATAATCTATGTCTATTGCCTACAGAAGGCGAAGGATTCATGTTATAAAAGAAAACCATTAACGTAATAAAATTCAGAAAATACGTGAAAATGAAGAAGGATGAAATATGATTGATCTCTATTATTGGGGTACCCCCAATGGCCATAAAATTACCATCGCACTTGAAGAAATGGGATTGGATTATCAGATCTTTCCAATCAATATTCTAGAAAACGATCAATTTCAACCTGATTTTCTGCGTATCTCTCCTAACAATAAAATTCCAGCGATTGTTGATCAAAATGGTCCAAATGGCGAACCGATTTCAGTATTTGAGTCTGGGGCGATTTTACAATATTTGGGACGTAAAACCGGTTTGTATTATCCAACTCATGAGCAGGATCGCGTCGAAGTGGAACAATGGCTCATGTGGCAAATGGGTGGTTTCGGACCGATGTTAGGGCAAAATCATCATTTTGGGAAATTCGCCAAAGAAAAGATTCCTTATGCAATTGAGCGTTATGTCACTGAAACAAAACGTTTATATGGTGTCTTAAATAAACAGCTCATTGGGCAAAAATATGTTGCAGGCGAATATTCAATCGCGGATATGGCAATTTTACCGTGGGTTTTGCGTTATGAATGGCAGCAAATTGACTTAAATGATTATCCATATGTGCAAGAGTATGTTGAACGTTTAACTGCTCGGCCCGCCATACAGAAAGCACTTTCGATCAAAGTGTAAAATTCATTTTGTGTTAAAATAAGAAACCACCGTGTGTGGTTTTTTTAGATGTAAATTTTTGCACAATTGATAGGATTGGTCATGAAAGATTTCTTTTTAAACTTTACGAAAATATTAGAGACCAATTCAAAAATTTATTGGAGTATTATCGTTGGCATTGTTGGCTGTTTGATTTTATATATTGCTGAAATTGTGCATATTCAAAATGTGTTGGCTCAGATGAGTGGTCAAGACACAGCGGTTATTCGAACAGTTATTGATCCAATCGCACAAGGTTATCAATGGTCACGTATTGCGTTGATTATTTTAGCTCTGGTTTGGTCAAATGTTGAATATCGTAAAACCAAAAAGTCAATAAAGAAATCATCATGATGTAATGGGTGATAGACATGGGAAAAAATATATGCGATTTATAATACTTCGGCATTTTCTTGTGTCTTTTGCTTGGATGGTGTTGGCGACCAGTCTTTGTACGTTATTTCAATTTTATTCTGCATACGATTTTTTCTGGCCCATAATATGTGCCATCTTGAGTGTTTCAGGTTTTGTCTTCTCTGTGGTATTTGCCATTTATCAGTTTAAATTAAAGCAAAATCTTCGGCTTACGATTATTTTAGCGGCTGCGTTAGCAATTTATTTGATTGTTTTATTCTATGGTTTTATCCATGTGAAAATAGATTGGCAAGCGATTTCTGAAGGAAAATTACAACTTAGCTTATGGCAGCAATGGCTTAAATCAGAACTTTCTTTCTGGCTTGCATTTTTTGTTCCATTTATCTTGTCCTTTGTGATCTACACATTTAAATCCAAACAAAATTCATCAACCTAATATGGCTTATCTTTTATTATTTCTCTCCGCATTTGGTGCAGCCACGCTATTGCCATTGCAGTCAGAAGCGGTATTGGTGGGACTTCTGGTACAAGCACATCATTCTGCATATTTGCTTGTTCTTGTTGCAACCATTGGAAATGTATTAGGCTCATGTGTGAATTGGTATTTAGGACTGAAAATAGAACAATTCAAAGATAAAAAATGGTTTCCTGTTTCTGAGAAAAATATGTTCAAAGCGGAAAAAATATATCAAAAATATGGTTTTTGGTCGTTACTATTCAGTTGGACCCCTGTGATTGGTGATCCAATTACGCTTATCGCAGGATTAATGAAAGAAAACTTTTGGCGTTTTTTATTGATTGTGACCATTGCTAAAGCAGGTAGATATTGTGTGATCTACCTGATTTTTAGCGGATGGATTTAGTTGCAGTCTTTGAGTTTAAATTGTATTTCGTCATTGAATGAACTTGGTTTGAATGTCCATAAGGTTCGATAAGAGCGTTTTACTTGTACCTGAGTCTGCTCAACGGCTTGGATGACTTGTTGATCGATTGCATTTACGCCTGATAATTGAGTTAATTTAACGCGCTTTACCTTACCTTGTTGATCGACTTTAAACTTAAATTTGACGGTTCGATCTTTGTTTTTGAGTAAAACAGCATCAAGGGAGAGTTGAGGCTGTTGCATATAATGGAAGGCAACAGACTTATCTTGTGTCTGCTTTATCCAATGTTTTGAATTAAAAGTAAAGTGACATTCAGACAGTTGTCCCTGACCCTGTGTATTGTCTTGGGCATTTTCCATAGTTAAAGTAAAAGTTTGATAACCGACAATCGGAACGGCTTTACCATTTTTACTATATGGTTTTACTTTGGCAGCTTCTACTGCATCAATCAACTTTTGATCGAGTGCCGTAATTCCTGTGCTTTCTTGCACTTCAGCATCTGTGACTTGCCCTGAGCTGTTGGCACTCACGCGGATGATGGCAGAACGATCCTGTGTTTTTAATTCTGCTGTATGATATTGAACTTGTGGAAACTTAATCCACTGTATCCGGGTTGTGAGGTGTAAAGGAGCATTGCGTTCAGATTGTTCTCCTTTAACTTGTATTGTTGGGAGTTTATCTGCGCTATAGCCATAGGTTGAAAGGCATATCAGGCCAGGAATGAAAAGAGCTTTATTCATAAGTTTAGCTTTCCATGCAGCTGAGTGTGCATGAGGTTAATTTAATTGTGCAAAGTATTTATCGAATTTACTTATCTCGCAATAGAAAATGCACCTTAAGGTGCATTTTTTACGGTTATTTAAGCCGATAATCGTTATTTTTTTACTTGGGTGATATCGACTGAAAATAGATCAGAGGTTTTAATCCAACTGATCGCAACGACTGCCATAGTCATACATCCGCCAAATACAGTTGCTGTAATCGTACCCAAATATTTTGCTGCGAGTCCAGATTCGAAAGCACCAAGCTCATTACTTGATGAAACAAACATACCATTCACAGCTGCAACACGACCACGCATATTCTCAGGAGGGTAGACTTGTAAAATAGTTTGGCGTACCACCACAGAAATACTGTCACATGAACCTGTCATGCCTAAAGCAAATAAAGAAAGCCATAGATTGTTTGAACATGCGAAAATAATGGTAAAGATTCCGAAACCCGCAACCGCAATCAGCATATTCCTCCAAGCGTGGTGCGTTGGTGGGAATTTAGTGAGCGCAATCATGGTGATCAGCGCACCGATCGACGGTGCCGCACGTAGATATCCCAAACCTTCAGGACCTACTTTCAGAATATCTTCAGCAAAAATAGGTAGTAAGGCGATAACACCACCAAACAACACTGAAGCTAAATCCAGTGAAATTGCCCAAAGCACAATTTTGGTTTTCCAGATAAATCGAAAACCTTCGCTTAAACTGTCCCAGAGATTGTCTTGTTCCATGGTGGGAAAAGTACGCTTTTTCAACAGTGTGATTAAGCAAAAGCAGATAAATAAAAGTATGGAGACAGAAAGTAAACTATTTTCCCTTCCAATTCCAGCAAGCATAAAACCGCCAAGCATGGGACCAATAATGACACCACTTTGCCACCCGATTGTGGTCCAAGTTGCACCATTGGCATACAGTTCACGGGGAATCAAAAAGGGTTTTAATGATGTTGCAGATGGATTATAGAAACCGCGAATAGTACCTAAGGCAAAAATTACAGCATAAATGCCCCAAGACAGGATGGTGACCCCAATCTGTCCATGATCATAACTGTGAAATAAATACCAAAGTACTAAAGGTAAGGGAAAAGAACAGAATAGACAGACTTTCATAATACTTTGTTTATTCAGTTTATCGGCAAAGTAACCTCCCCACAGTGACAAGGCGATAAAAGGAATTGCCTCAGCCAATCCAATCAAACCCAGCGTAAGCGGGTCCTTGGTAATTTGATAAAGGGAGTAGGCGACAATAATTTCTTGGATCAAAATTGCCAGTGTTAAACAAAATTGATTGATGGTGACGATGGAGAAATCTCGATAGCGAAGTGCAGCAAAAGCATCCTGTGCAGGGGTCATAACTGTCCAGTTTTATCATGATGTGACGATTATAAAGATTAAATGTGGATTCTCCTTATAAAAAATGATGGAATTTTCATCGGAAATTACATTGAATAACCAATAAATAGTGCGAGGTTTTGCTTTTGTTTTATACAGAGATGATTTAGAATATTGCCTCCCTTACCTGCAGGTCGTATTCGCAATGGTGCGAACGTACCGAACAGGTGTTTAAAGAGGTTGTTATGGCTAAGTTAAAAACTCGCCGTGGTGCAGCTAAGCGTTTCAAAGCGACTGCTAACGGTTTCAAGCGTAAACAAGCGTTCAAACGCCACATTTTGACCAAAAAATCTGCTAAACGTATTCGTCAATTGCGCGGTTGTGTCATGGTTCACGTAAGTGACATGAATTCAGTTCGTCGTATGTGCCCATACATCTAAGGAGATTATAAATGGCTCGTGTAAAACGTGGTGTACAGGCTCATCGCCGTCATAAAAAAATTCTTGCTCGTGCTAAAGGTTACTATGGCGCGCGTTCACGTGTTTATCGTGTAGCGTTCCAAGCAGTAATTAAAGCAGGTCAATACGCTTACCGTGACCGTCGTCAAAAGAAACGTCAATTCCGTGCTTTATGGATTGCGCGTATCAATGCTGGTGCTCGTCAAAATGGTTTGTCGTACAGCCGTATGATCGATGGCTTGAAAAAAGCTCAAGTGATCATCGACCGTCGCGTACTTGCTGACATTGCTATGCATGACTCAGTTGCGTTTGCTGCTTTAGCTGAAAAAGCTAAAGGTGCATTAGCTGCTTAATCATCTTTGATGATTGAAAAGAGACCGCTTTTTAGCGGTCTTTTTTATGATTGAATGTTGGCGTTTGAATAGCATTAATTTTTAATCATGAGGTTATAGAGCATTTATGCGTAGGCAATATCATTTCCGCCGTGTGGGGAACGATACTTATATTTGGGATGTACACCATTTGGTTGCATTGAGCAGAGACTTGCCAATTCATGAGGTTTTATTATCCGAGATACAGGAACTTCATGAAGCGTATTGGTTTCCAGATACACACCCAACGACACAGCAAATACTTGAGCATGTTCAACTGATCCAAGCAGCAGATTTTGCTTATCCCATTCTTCTGTCTGCAGATGGAAGAGTCATGGATGGGATGCATCGCGTTGCCAAGGCAAAATTACTCAACCACCAAAACATTAATGCTGTTCGATTCGATATTACGCCACCGCCTGACTATCTCAATGTGGATGAAGATGATTTAGATTATGGGGATGACCTGACTGATGAAAGAGCCTAGAGATAAACATACTGAATAAAAATTTGAATAGGTGCAGTAGAAACGTGAAGTTATTACATAATATCAACGTGAAAGTATTATAGATTTTAAAATAGCTCGCATACAGTAGAAGGATAAAGTAAAAATATTCTGGAGTATTTATGCGTGTAGAAATCGCGGGTTTGCAGCAAGGTGCCATTGAAGTTGAATTACAATTATTGCCAAGAATCGGTGAAACTTTAAAAGTGATGTATGGTGCAGATGCTGAAGTGAAAGGCGAAGTTACTGCTGTTGAACACTATATTAATCAGCATGCCAATGAACATAAAGTGATTTTGACGATCCGTCCACTTTTCTGAAAGTTGATCTTTCAGTTGAATAAAATATTTTTAAATTCTTGTGATAAAAAGTAGCTGATGGGGCTGCTTTTTTTTATTAAGAAGTGAATTGCAATGAATAAAATTAATGTGGTGGGGACCTCTGCTGTTGGTAAATCAACATTTGCAAAAAAGCTTGCTGAGAAACTACGACTCAATTATATCGAGTTGGATGATTTGTTTTGGCTTGATGATTGGGAAGAAACTCCAGACAATGCTTTTTTCTTGAAAATTCAAAAGGCAATTGATTTGGCCGGCAATGGGTTTGTAATTGATGGAAATTATACGCGAACAACACCTATCAAATGGCAGGCTGTTGATACTGTTATTTGGTTAGACCTTCCTTTTCATATCAATCTTTGCCAATCTATAAAACGTGCGCTATCACGGGCAATTTTTAACAAGAAGCTCTGGGAACATTCGAATAATCGTGAGAGTTTTAGTAAAATGTTCAGTACGGATTCAATTATTTGGTGGATGATTAAAACTCACCAAAAAAATCGCCGGCAATATATTGCAATGATGAATGATCCTCAATATTCACATATTCAGTTTATACATTTGAAATCCCGAAAAGATTGCGATCAATTTTTACGTTCGTGCTAAGTCATTTATGCTTGGCTAAATTTTACAAATCATTGGAACAGGCTTGATGATGAAGGATTTTCTAATCATTTTGTGATCATTTTTGATTTGGAAGTGAACTGTATTTTTATTGAGCGACATCAAATCCCATAAGTCCTGATTTTTAAGGTGATATGATGAAACCGCTATTGAATCAGTGATTTATAGTAATTATGATGCTTGTTTTGCATCGGTTAAAAAGAGAAGTGAAAGACAGACAGGAAAATAAAATGAACGATTCCGAGTTATTAACAACTTTACAAGAACAGATAAAGCGTGGAGAAAAATATAGCTATTTGTGTTTTTGGGGGCATCGTCAAAAGACGCAAGAAAAGATAGACAAGAGCTGTTTAAGCCAATGGTTTCCAGCAAAATTTAACATTGATGGTGTTGATTATCAAAATACCGAACAATATATGATGGCGCAGAAAGCCAAACTGTTTAAGGATGAAAATGTTTTTCAGAAAATTTTATTGACAAAGGATCCGAAGGAAATCAAAGCATTAGGGCGTCAGGTCAAAAATTATCAAGATGAGATTTGGATTGCGCATCGTTATGAGATTGTGGTTCAAGGAAATCTGGCAAAGTTTTCCCAAAATAAGAGTCTGCAACAATTTTTGTTGAGTACCTCTGAGCAAATCATTGTTGAAGCTTCACCTGTGGATCGGATTTGGGGGATTGGTTTGGCTGCTGATCATACAGATGCAATGAATCCACTGAAATGGCAAGGTTTAAATTTATTGGGATTCGCATTGATGGAAGTGAGAAAGCAACTTTAGGCTTGCTTTCTCTTGAGTACTGGTTTTATCCGGATGTTTAAGGTTTACAATCCAAAATAATAAGCAGCCAGACAGATAAGAATAGTCACGACAATTAAAGCAAAAACGCCAGTTTTCGCGGGTTTGTGTTCATGATTTGTATGGGCGGGATGGGCACTAAAAGATTGGCGTTTTTCAGTTTTAATGTCCTCAACGGTGTCAAATGGAGATGCAATGGCTTTAGGGGTTAAACGCGCCGATTGATAGTGATTGGCAACTTTAACAATAAATTTTGCTTTTAAATCTTCAATCTTCTGTAAGAAGTGACGTAAATTCATTTGTTGTTCTGGACTAAGGCTTTGCGCATTGTCATCATAGGGATGTTTTATTTTTGCCAGAATAAATTCTTCAAGTGCATCGAAACGGTATAGGGTTTCATTGGCATAATCAGCTTGATCATCACTTGGGAAAAGGGCAAGTTTGAGACTGCTATCATCCGCGATATATTCACTGCTATTTAAACCATAATAAGGTAAGTCTTTGTTTACTGGTTCCGTAAAACCTTTGGCATATTGACTGTCAAACAATTCATTGTCCGTGTATACCTGAATATCATCCCAGTTTGGTGTAACGAGATCTTGCTCGATGCGTTTAATGAGTTTTGCATTAAGATCATAACGCCAGAATATTTCTGTTCGAATATTTGCACGTTGCAGTTCTGGCGCTTCATAGTCATTGTCTGCGCTATACCATTCCGGCAGCTCTTTACCAAAAATCCAAGCGGTTTTCTTTTGAGATTCGTGACTGACAATAAAGTGAGGAATCGCCAATAATTCGACATTCGCATTGGGATTTTGTTCATCATTCAAAAGACTGGAACTATGTAAGCTGATGCGATATACGCCTTGCTTTTTTAGACCCTCAAGCCAGATTTGAAAATGTTGGGCTAGAAGATGTTGGGTGATTAAATCTCGAAAGCCAAAAGCGTGATGATTAAAAATGGCGTGGTTCACCCAACGAGAAAAACTAATTTCTTGGCTAAGATATTGATTGCCATAAGTGACGAGTGCAAGTTGGCGTTTCCAGATTTGATCAAGTGCCATTTTTTATAGATCTCAGTGACATTGGATTTATTTTATACCGTTTATAAATCAGAGTTCTAGCGTTTCAACAGTATTCAAACATGGAAATATACAAATTATTGGGAATTAGTTGTGACTAATCGTATTTTTCGTCAGGAGGAAACTTCATTCAACTGCATAAAAACTGTTAGAATATGCAGTTATATTATTTTTCTAAAATATTGCTTTGAGAGTTACTATGTCACTGGAAGCCCTGACCACTGAAGCGCTCGCTGCGATTGCAGCAGCTCAAGACCTTGCAACACTCGATCAAGTACGAGTGCAATTTACAGGGAAAAAAAGCCAGCTCGCGGAACAATCTAAGGCACTTGGTAAAATGGATCCTGAAGAACGTAAAGTTCAGGGTGCAGCGATTCATGCAGTACGTGAGGCCATCTCTACAGCATTGACTGAGCGCCAAGAGCAATTACAAAAAGCGGCTCTAGAACAAAAGCTTGCAAGTGAAACCATTGATATTACCTTGCCGGGTCGTGGACAGGCTGTCGGGAGTATTCATCCTGTTACTCAAGTTCAGGAACGAATTTGCCAATTTTTTACCAAAGCAGGCTTTACTGTTGCAACTGGTCCAGAAGTCGAGGATGACTATCACAACTTTGAAGCACTGAATATTCCAGGTCATCATCCAGCACGTGCAATGCACGATACGTTTTATTTTGATGCTAATCATTTATTGCGTACGCATACCTCTGGCGTGCAAGTCCGTACCATGGAAAACAATCAGCCACCGATCCGTATTGTATGCCCTGGTCGTGTCTATCGTTGCGACTCTGATCAAACGCATTCACCAATGTTTCATCAAATCGAAGGATTGTACGTTGCTGAAAATACCAGTTTTGCAGAATTAAAAGGCTTGCTGATTAACTTGTTAAACGAGTTTTTTGAAAAAGACTTGAAAGTCCGTTTCCGTCCTTCATATTTCCCGTTCACTGAGCCAAGTGCTGAAGTGGATATCATGGATGAGCGTGGTCGTTGGTTGGAGGTTCTAGGTTGCGGTATGGTGCACCCAAATGTATTGCAAGCAGCGGGTATTGATCCTGAAAAATATAAAGGTTTTGCCTTTGGTTTAGGTGTAGAACGTTTTGCAATGTTGCGTTACGGCATTAACGATTTACGTATGTTCTATCAAAACGATGTGCGTTTTTTACGCCAATTTGCTTAACACATTTATACCTCTCCCTGACCTCTACTCAACAGAGAGCGATGTCATAGACAAAAAAGAGGAAGGGGCTCCTGATTTTCAAAGGGAGTCAGAGAGGAATTCATAGATATTGAATATAGGTTTTAAAAATGAAAATTAGCGAAAATTGGCTTCGCACATGGGTTAACCCGGCAATTGATAGTGATACTTTATCTGATCAACTCACTATGTTGGGGCTTGAAGTAGATGAACTTGTACCCGCTGCTCAACCATTTACCGGTGTTGTGGTGGGTGAAGTTTTAACGGTCATTCAGCATCCTGATGCAGATCGTTTACGTGTGACTACCGTAAATATTGGTTCAGCAGAACCTCTGCAAATCGTCTGTGGTGCACCGAATGTGCGTGTTGGCATGAAAGCACCCGTAGCGACAATTGGAGCTGTACTTCCTGGTGATTTTAAAATCAAGAAAGGTAAGCTACGTGGTGTTGAATCACAAGGGATGTTATGCGGTGCTTCGGAAATTGATCTTGAAGATAAAATCGATGGGCTGTTGGAGCTTCCCGATGATGCACCGGTTGGTGTAAATATTCGTGAGTATTTAAATCTGGATGACCATGTCATCGATATCAGCATTACTCCAAATCGTGGAGACTGTTTCAGTATGCGTGGTGTAGCCCGTGAAATTGGTGTAATTAACCAACTTCCAGTGACAGCTCCTGAAATTACAGAAGTGACTGCAACCATTGCGGATCAAAAACAAGTCCATGTCAGCACTGAAGGATGTCCACGTTATTTAGGTCGAGTCATCAGAAATGTCAATACCAAGGCTGCTACGCCTGAATGGATGGAGCAGGCTTTGGCACGTTCAGGTATTCGTCAACACAGTATTTTGGTGGATATTACCAACTATGTTCTGATGGAGTTAGGACAACCATTACATGCTTTTGACGGTGGTCAAGTTCAAGGTTCAGTCCATGTACGTCAAGCGACAGCAAACGAAAAACTTGTTTTATTAAATGAGCAAGAAATCGAATTGACAGAAGACGTCATGGTCATTGCCGATGATACAAAAGCTCTAGCTATTGCCGGGATCATGGGGGGATTATCTTCTTCTGTGACAGATTCAACCACAGAGATCTTCCTTGAATCTGCTTTCTTTGCACCATTGCATATTGCAGGTCGTGCGCGTCGTTATGGCTTACATACGGATGCATCACAACGTTATGAACGTGGTGTGGATTTTGAATTGCCAATGATCGCGATGCATCGCGCATCACAATTGATTCAAAGTTTGGCAGGTGGTGAATTTGGTCCAATCACTGTGGCTGAACGTGCAGAGCTTTTACCTCAACGTGAAGCCATTGAATTAACTCAAGCACAAGTTGATCAATTGCTTGGTTATCCTGTTGAATCAGCATTTATTACCGATGCACTTGAGCGTTTAGGTTGTGTGGTAACAGTCAAAGCTGAGGGTGAGTGGACGGTCGTACCTCCATCACATCGCTATGATATGGCCATTTATCAGGACTTAATTGAAGAAGTTGCACGTATTCATGGTTATGACAATATCCAAATCAGTTTACCTGTGATTGATGTCAAACTTGCCAAACATCAAGATCAGTTTGAATTGGCTCAACTGCGTCAAACATTGGTGACTTTAGGCTATCAGGAAGCAATCAGTTTTAGCTTTGCGGATTTAAAACTTGAAAAGCAATTAAATTCTCAAGTTAATCCATTAGCATTGGCAAATCCAATTTCAAGTGATTTGGCAGTGATGCGTTCTACTTTGCTGTCTAGTTTGATCCCTTGCGTTCAATACAATATTAACCGTCAACAAAGCCGTGTGCGTTTTTTTGAGCTAGGTTTACGTTTTGATTATCAAAATGCTCAAACTATTGATGACTTGAACCAGATTCCAACTTTGGCAATGATTGCTGTGGGTTCAAAACAATCGGAATCATGGCATGGCAAAGCACAGCCTATGGATTTCTTTGACTTTAAAGGAGAGGTCGAAGAAGTTTTAGCTGCTGGACGGGTTCAGGTTGAATACGTACGTTCTGAACGAGAGTGGTTGCATCCAGGTCAGTCAGCAGAAATTTTAATTGATGGAAGATCGATCGGATATTTGGGACGTTTACACCCATCTTTAGAAAATGCACTGGATTTGAGCACGACCTGGGTTGCCGAACTTGATCAATCGGCTGTTTTGCAAACTTATGTATCTAATTTTACAGAATTATCACGATTTCCGTCGGTTAGACGTGATATTGCGCTTGTAATTAATGATAAGATTAATGTCAGTGAAATTCAGCAACTTATTGAAAAAACCGGTGGAGCGCTTTTAGACTCTACATGGTTATTCGATGTGTATACAGGGCAAGGTGTTGAGCAAGGTAAGCGCTCTTTGGCATTTGCATTGTTATGGCAACATCCATCACGTACACTTGAAGATGCTGAAATTAAATCCGGTATGGATCATATCATTCAAGTGTTAGAAAGCACTTACCAAGCGACATTGAGGGCCTCATGACAGCATTAACAAAAGCAGAAATGGCTGATCATTTAAGTGAGCTTACGAGTTTAAACCGTCGTGAAGCAAAACAAATGGTCGAGTTGTTCTTTGACGAAATTAGCCAAGCATTAATTGCAGGCGAACAAGTTAAACTTTCAGGTTTTGGTAATTTTGAACTACGTGACAAGCGTCAACGTCCAGGTCGAAACCCTAAAACTGGTGAAGAAATTCCAATTTCGGCACGTCGAGTTGTTACGTTCCGCGCAGGACAGAAGTTTAGACAGCGTGTAGGCACAGAACAAGAAGGCTAATCCTCCACCTTGATTCTGAAAAAACCCCAAGCCACTTTGCTTGGGGTTTTTTATGACTTACTCAATATTTGCTTTCGAGAATCATGCATCGGGAGCGTGATATAGAGGTGTGATGGACTTGAATATCCAAGCGCGTTGTAGCAACAGGCGTGGTGTTTAATTTCACGCTGATGTGATCTCATCTCATCCATCTGTTGGAAAACTCTTTACTTTCAAAGTATCAATGCATTTGCTAGGCAATGCCTTAATCTGCTTAACCCATTATTGGCTTAATCGTATACCTGTACTGTAAAAAAGCAGTGCTTGGTTTTGTTCACATACTCCTGTTTAACATGGCGACATTCATGTCACCGCAGCAGAGAAAATTCTCTAGGATTGGAAGTACAGAGAAATGAATCATCAAAATCTTCTAAAAAATTGTATAGAAAGCATACAACTCATTGGATAACAATGATTGAAACCCAACCCCCTCTATGAACAATCAGGCGTTTTGATGAAAAAAGCAAATAGCTCATTTTTTTAATGATTCATGTGAGAGAAGAGTGATCGAGTGAGTATATGTCAACAAGGGAGATTGGCAGACTTTAAATGAAGAGGGGGTTAAACTGGCGGGGATATATTGATTGGTTGTATCAATGTTTATTATTTAAATATTAGTCAGTTAAGTTGAAAATAACACATAAAATTAAAAGCAAAAAAAAGAGAACCAAAGGTTCTCTTTTTTTGATAATAATCTAAGCGATTATTATTGAGCAGCTGAAGCAGCAGCTGAAGCGTCAGCAGCAGCAGCAGTAGCGTCAGAAGCAGCAGCAGTAGCGTCTGCAGCAGCAGTAGCAGCAGCGTCAGTTGCAGAAGCAGCAGCAGCGTCAACAGCAGCAGTAGCTTCAGAAGCAGCTTCTACAGCTTGAGAAGCAGCAGCGTTTGCATCAGCAGCAGCTTCTTCAGTTTTTTTAGCACAACCAACGAAAGCTAAAGTAGTAGCAACTGCAGCAGCAATAGCGATTTTTTTGAATAACATGGCATCACTCTCATAAAATTAATTGAGACAAAAAACCCAAGTTAGCCTGTTTTTTGCTTTTTGCATGAGCAGTCTAACTGGTATGCGAATATGCTATCACTGCGCATTTTGAATTGCTACTGTCTAGATGAAAAAAACTGACCAAATTGATGAAAAAATGATGATTTTTTAACAGTTAATTACAATTAATTCGCACTTTTAGATTGGATTATTGATAATTAAGTTATTAAAAAATATAAAAAATATAGGAGTGTGATTTTTATATTCAATTATTTGCAAAATACTGTTACGCCAAAAATCAGCAATTGTATATTTATGTAAATCCTGTCAACCCAAAAAAGGCCACTGTATCAGTGACCTTTTTTGACTTTTATAGCGATTAGTTTGCAGCTTTACGCTTCATTTGATCAAAGAAATCATCGTTGGTTTTGGTTTCTTTCATACGATCTAGAAGGAATTCCATCGCAGCCAATTCATCCATTGGGTGAAGAAGTTTACGTAAGATCCAAACTTTGCGTAGGTTTTCTTCACTCATGAGGCGTTCTTCACGACGAGTACCAGATTTCTTGATATTCATGGCAGGGAAGACACGTTTTTCAGCAATACGACGATCAAGGGTGATCTCTTGGTTACCGGTACCTTTGAATTCTTCGTAGATCACTTCGTCCATCTTACTGCCTGTTTCAATCAAAGCAGTAGAAATGATTGTCAGTGAACCGCCTTCTTCAATGTTACGTGCAGCACCAAAGAAACGTTTCGGGCGTTCAAGCGCATGTGCGTCTACACCACCAGTCAATACCTTGCCTGATGACGGCACAACAGTGTTGTAAGCACGTGCTAAACGAGTGATTGAGTCTAGTAGAATCACCACATCTTTCTTATGCTCAACGAGACGTTTGGCTTTTTCAATCACCATTTCGGCAACTTGTACATGACGTGCTGGAGATTCGTCAAATGTTGATGCAACAACCTCACCACGAACAGTACGTTCCATTTCAGTCACTTCCTCTGGACGTTCATCAATTAAGAGAACGATCAAGAAGCACTCAGGGTTGTTACGTACAATAGACTGTGCAATGTTCTGTAATAACATTGTTTTACCCGCCTTAGGCGGTGCAACAATAATAGAACGTTGACCTTTACCAATAGGAGCAACTAAGTCAACTACACGCGCAGTTAAATCTTCCGTTGAACCATTGCCTAGTTCCATCACCAATTGCTCAGTGGGAAACAGTGGGGTTAAGTTTTCGAATAAGATTTTATTACGTGAATTTTCAGGTGTGTCGTAGTTAATTTGATTAACTTTTAATAATGCAAAGTAACGTTCACCTTCTTTGGGTGGGCGAATCGTACCCGTAATCGTGTCACCCGTGCGGAGGTTGAAACGACGGATTTGTGATGGGCTTACATAGATGTCATCAGGACCTGCAAGATAAGAACCTGCAGCCGAGCGTAGAAAGCCGAAACCATCAGACAAAATTTCAAGAACACCATCACCAAAGATTTCTTCACCATTCATTGCATGGCGCTTCAGGATGGCAAAAATGATGTCTTGCTTACGGTTACGAGCCATTCCTTCAAGGCCCATAAACTCAGCAATTTTAATGAGTTCGCCAATCGGTTTTTTCTTGAGTTCAGTTAAATTCATAAATGGTCAGATTGAATAAGGATGTGTGGAACACAGATAAAGAGAAAAGAAGCAAAAGTCGCCAACAGTGCAATAGGTGAGTTGATGTTGTATAGACACAAAAACAAACTCAGAGTCTATGTAGTTCTTTCGAGGAGAAATATGTAAAACAATTTCTGTTGCCGAACGGCGATCTTATGTGTTGTCCTTTAAGAAACAGGCAGAGAATCCTTATGTTCCTTGAGCATGAAATATAAGTGAGATCAACAAGTTTGTCAAATTATAGTCGAAAAAAAATACGCTAGAAAATCAAGCGTATTTTTTGCTTTTGCAGATTTATATAAATAATCTATAAATTCAGCAGATTAAATATTTTCTTCGATGAAAGCCGTAAGTTTAGATTTTGGTACAGCACCGATTTGCTGAGCAACCACTTCACCATTTTTAAACATCAATAATGCTGGAATGTTACGGATATTATAGTTGACCGCAGTTGCTTCACATGCAGTCACATCGACTTTAACAATCTTTACTTTACCTTCAAATTCTGTAGAAAGTACTTCCAGAACAGGTGCGATGGCTTTACATGGTGCACACCAACCTGCCCAGAAATCTACAATTACAGGAATATCTGATTCAAGTACGTCTGCTGCGAAGTTGTCATCAGTTGTGTTTACGATATTGCCAGACATGGATTTTGCTCCAAAAATATTTTAAAGATGAATCAATCTATGAGGCTAAGTATTACATAGACATCTTTAACAATGTAGGGGAATATTTAAATTTTCATTCTTATTGATGAGAATGTCCAATTGATGCTCACGATATTTACAATCGGTTCCTTAGAAAACTCAATCTCATTGTCACATAATTGTCATATATGCTGAAAAAATAATGACTCATCAAATTGTCTAAATAAATGGCTTTTAAAAAACGTGCATGTGAATTAATCTAAGCAACAATTCAGTATGAGTTTGTATAAATAATGTCTGATTTTTTGATTGATGAAGAATTACTTGCTGCCATCGATATGGGGTCGAATAGCTTCCATTTAGCAATTGCTCGCGTGGATCATGGTGAAGTTAAAAAAGTTGCTTCGATGTCAGAAAAAGTTCAGCTTGCGGCTGGATTGGACGAGAATAAAAACTTAACTGAAGCAGCACAACAACGAGGTTTAGCTTGTCTGGCACGTTTTGTGGGAAGATTAAGCTCAGTGCAGCCGAATCGTTTACGAATTGTTGCAACCAACGCGTTGCGTCAAGCGAAAAATGGGCATGAATTTATTCAAAAAGCTGCTGAAATTCTACCTAAGCCGATAGAAATCATTGCAGGACGCGAGGAAGCACGATTAATTTATTTAGGCGTTTCTCATACCATGGTGAACAGTGGGCGCCGTTTGGTAATTGATATTGGTGGTGGTTCTACAGAATTGATTATTGGTGAGGAATTTGAGCCAATTCATACTGAATCTTTACAAATGGGCTGTGTTGCATTTACCAAAGCCTATTTCCCAGAAGGCGATATCAACAGCAAAGCTTTTGAAAAAGCAGTCGTCGCTGCACGTAAAGAACTCTCGTCGATCGCCAATACCTATAAGGCAGCAGGTTGGGATACTGTGGTTGGCTCGAGTGGAACCATCAAAGCGTGTCGCCAAATTGCTGTCAATATGGGCTGGAGTGATGAACAAGAAAATTTAACCCGAGAAGGTTTAGAAAAATTAAAAGATAAACTTCTAAAATTTAAACATATCTCCGATATGGAGTTTGATGGATTAAAAGAAGATCGCCGTGCTGTTTTACCCGCAGGTATTGCAATTCTTTATGCTGTTTTCGAAGTTCTGAATATTGATAAGCTGGTCTATTCGGATGGTGCGCTAAGAGAAGGTGTCATGTATGACTTGCTTGGGCGTTTTCAACATGAAGATATCCGAGACCGCAGTGTGCAAGCGATGGTGGGACGTTATGGTGCAGATGCCAAACAAGCCGAACGCGTGGTTGAAACAGCACAACATCTGTTTAATGGTGTCGCACATACCTTACATTTAAATAGTGATGACAGCGATCTGTTGCGTCGCGCAGCTTATTTACATGAAATTGGTCTGGCGATTAGCCATAGTGGTTATCAAAAACACAGTGCTTATCTCTTACAGCATTCCGATATTCCTGGTTTCTCACAAATTGATCAGAACCATTTGTCACATTTGGTCGCTCACCATCGTCGTAAATTACGTACAGATGCCAAACTTGATGTGCTAAAAGTAGGCGGAAACAAGCTAATACATCTGTGTTTGCTCCTCCGTCTCGCTGTTTTACTCAATCACAGTCGCAGTGATGAGATGCTTCCTGCCATTGAATTGACAGTGGATAATGCGCAACAATGGCAACTCAGCGTTTCTGGCGATGCCAAGCAATGGCCTTTACTGGTTGCAGATTTGCATGATGAGCAAGTGCAATTTAAGCATTGGGACATTGAATTGAATATTCAGTCGGAACAGTTTATCGATTAACTAAAGGTCATGTGCTGATTGAATGAATTGTATAAACCATTCAATAGCACTTGATCCTGAACTTCCGATGTGTGAGGCATCGGTGAATTAGGGATAATACTCGACTTATGAAAAATAAAGCTGCTCAATCTAAAGCTTGGAAAACGGTTCAAATTGCACGTCACCCTGAACGCCCGCAATTTTTGGATTATGTAGGCGAAATTTTCACTGAATTCGATACCTTGCATGGTGATCGCCTATATGGTGATGATGGTGCAATGGTCGGTGGTTTGGCGCGTTTTAATGGTCAGCCTGTCATGGTTGTTGGTCAGCATCGAGGTCGTAGTACCCGTGAAAAATTACAACATAACTTTGGGATGTGTAATCCAGAAGGTTATCGTAAGTCACAGCGTCTGTTGGACATGGCAGAACGTTTTAATCTTCCAGTATTTACATTTATTGATACGATGGGGGCTTACCCGGGTATTGGTGCTGAAGAACGCGGACAAGCAGAAGCGATAGCAACCAGTCTTGCGCAACTTTCAAGTCTTAAAGTTCCTGTTATTGCAACAGTTTTAGGTGAAGGTGGCTCTGGAGGAGCATTGGGAATTGGTGTGGCAGATCGTGTGGTTATGCTGTCTCATAGTATTTATTCAGTGATTTCACCAGAAGGCTGTGCTTCTATTTTATGGAAAACAGCGGACAAAGCGGAACAAGCCAGTGAGGCACTTGCACTTACAGCAGACAAACTCAAAGCATTGGGTGTGGTTGAATATGTGGTCGATGAAGGCGAGGGAGCACATTTGCAACCATTTGAGGTTATGGAAAAACTCAAAGATGTGTTAAAACAAGCGCTTGATGAATTACAGCCTATGACTGCGGAAGAGCGATGCGAAGCACGTTATCAACGTTTAATGAAGTTTGGCAGCGACAATTTAGGTCTTGCTTCTTAAAACAGCACTCCCAATTTGCTGAAAATACCCATTTTCTTGTCGGATGCAGTGGTGGCATGGATTCCATGCTATTACTGCATTTGATGGCACAGTTTTTCCCTCACCACGTTCGTGCAATATACGTCAACCATCAGCTACAAACCGCCAGTGATGAATGGGCTGAGTTTGTTGCTCAGCAATGTATCCTCTTAAAAATTCCCTGCATTATTCAAAATGTACAGGTTGCAGCAGGCAATCTTGAAAATCAAGCGCGCCAAGCCCGCTATGATGCTTATCTACAACATATCAAAACTGATGAAGTATTGGTACTCGCCCATCATCAACAAGATCAAGCTGAAACTCTGATTTTACGGCTATTGTCAGGTGCAGGTGTTGCAGGATTATCTGCGATGAAATCAAAAGATCAGCGTGAACAGTTGACCATTTGGCGACCATTATTGGATATTTCACGTGAGCAGATTTGCCAATGGGTGCAACAGTTACAGATTGCCTATGTCAATGATCCGACTAATCTCGATACACAGTATGATCGTGCGTGGTGTAGGCATGAACTTTGGCATATTTTGCAAAGTCGTTATCCCAAAATGCAACAGGCATTGGCACGCACCAGTTATTTGATGCAGGACGCCAATGAAATTCTCAATGATGTGCTGCAACAAGATCTCCTTTTTTGTGGAGATGAAGAAAAGCTTGATTTAGTAAAACTCAAGCAATTGTCATTGGCTAGACAGCGACAGCTTTTATCTTCCTGGATGAAAGGGCAGGACACCTATCGACCAGCTTTTGAAATGGTGCAACGCTTACAGGATGAAGTGATAAACTCTAAAACAGACTCGCAAGCAGCATTACACTGGAATCATTTCTACTATTTACGCTACCAAAATCATTTATATCGGGTAGAACAACAACAGTATTTAGCGGCTCAATCGAAACAGCAAGTTCCCGAACAGACATTTCAGTTTCATCTTCATCAGCAACTACAATTCACATCTGGTGTATTTCAGATTGAACGCTCTAAAATAGGTCTATCTTTTGCATTATTTGACCAGAAGCTGACATTGAAACCACGTTTAGGTGGTGAAAAAATTCATCTTTATGGCAGAATAGGTACTTGGCCGTTAAAAAAGGCGATTCAAGAAGCACATATTTTTCCGTGGATGCGTCATACAATTCAAATATTAAGTGTAGATAATGTTATGCTTGGGGTGTTTACACCAAATGGTTTTTGGTTGGCACAGTCGGAATACTGTGAAGTCGGTGGTTGGCAACCAAATTTAATCTCTAAGATAAAAACTAAGGTCGAGTGTGATTCATGAGTGCAGCTTTAAATTGTAATATTACTTTCATTGGTGGTG
The DNA here is from genome assembly GCF_015676285.1 of Acinetobacter sp. Res13-Abat-PEC15-P4-01. NCBI lineage: Bacteria > Pseudomonadati > Pseudomonadota > Gammaproteobacteria > Moraxellales > Moraxellaceae > Acinetobacter > Acinetobacter sp. Res13-Abat-PEC15-P4-01. The sequence goes on from NZ_JADAIN010000038.1 coordinate 193,214, forward strand.
GGAATATGGCTCAAGCCCTAATCGGTGGCTTATTGAGTCGTGGATTACCTGCTACGCGTATTACAGTTTCTGATCCCTTTGAAAAAATTCGACTGTTGTTGCAAGAAAAAGATGTCCATGTCACTGAGGACAATATCGAAGCGATCAAACATGCAGATATTGTTGTATTTGCTGTAAAACCTCAAGTTTTAGGAAGTGTGCTGAAGCCGTTGAAGGGGCTGCTGGATGACAAACTGCTGATTTCGATTGTTGCAGGTGCTGAAATTAAAACAATTGCAGATTTGACAGGCAGTGAGCGAATTGTTCGTGTAATGCCGAATACGCCTGCATTGGTTCAGACTGGTGCGCATGGTATCTATGCCAATGAAGACGTGACTGCAAAAGACCGTGAATTAGCCACACAGGTTCTTGCGGCAACAGGTTTAACCATTTGGGTAAATTCAGAGGCACAGATTGATGCTGTAACCGCAGTTTCGGGTTCAGGTCCTGCATATTTCTTCTATATGATGGAAAGTATGATCCGTGCGGGTAAAAATATGGGGTTGGATGAAAAAGTAGCAACAGCATTGACGTTGCAAACCGCATTGGGCGCAGCACAAATGGCAATTACCAGTTCTAGCGCTCCATCTGATTTACGTAAAAACGTAACTTCTCCGAATGGTACAACTCAAGCGGCTTTAGAAGTATTTGATCGCGCTCAAATCTCTCAAAATATTCAAACAGCTTTGGCTGCTGCGCAGAAGCGTAGTCAGGAATTGGCTCAAGAATTAAGCGACAGTATTAAATAATTTTTGATTTTAGGAACGTTCAAGTATGGGTGCAAATTCTGCGCAAATTTTTGGCATTATTATTAACGTAGCGATTTTGCTCGTATTCTTTCGTTTTTTAATGCAATTGGCGATGGTCAGTCCATACAATCCTGTGGTGATGTCGACAGTCAAGGCAACCAAAATTGTAGATCTATTTAGCCGAATTTTTCCAACGATGGCGAAAGGGCGGGTCAATACTGCTGCCTTGGTTTTGGTTGTGGTGTTATACCTACTAAAAATTTTCGGCATGATGTATTTGCAAGGTGCGATGCCAAACAGTCCTGTACACCTCATTATTCTTACTTTTGTGACCATGATTCAGGACTTGATTCGTTTTTGTCGTTATTTAATTTTTGCGACAATTATTTTAAGTTGGGTGGTGATGTTTACTCAATCAAGATCGCCTTATATTGAAGTGATTCAAGAGTTGGCAGAGCCATTATTGGCGCCGTTCCGTCGAATTATGCCGAATATGGGAATGATTGATCTTTCTCCTATCTTGGCAATCTTGGCATTGATCATTGCTGAAAAAGTCATGGAATATGCCGCAATTGCGCTGCTGACAGGTCTTTAATAGGCATATTCTTTTGCCTTCAAAAAGATTGATGGTTCTTTATTTAAAACCGAGTTGTATAACCAACTCGGTTTTTTTTATAGGTTGTTGATGTTATTGTTTGCATAAAAAAAATATGCGCATGTGAATAAACATCATCATTGCCTTTAATGTAGAAATAGATGGGAATTATCAATTATTTTTAAGAAGGTTTTATCATTTTTTAATATTTTTAAAGATTCTGGTAATTTCAATACGAATTGATTTTATTTATATAACTTGATAAAACCACAAGTATGTGTGGTTTTATCAATGATATTTTGTGTCACGTGACGCGCGTCGTCAGATGACACATAAGTTGTCATTTTCTATTTTAGAAATTCAAAAGCTTAGCGATTCTTGCGACACATGATAACAAAATATAACGACATAACCTATGTGAATATCATGAAGACGTGATGTATCTGCTGTCATTTTGATAAAGGTACATAAATTCATGAAAAGCATAAATTATGAAACTTATGTAAAATAATTTTAATTTTTTGTTAACAATATATCTGTATGTAATTAATATAAAGAGTGAATGAAATTGATAGCTTATTTTTAACACGACAAATTTTGTCGTAGGGATAGCATTTTTAACTTATAAAAATGTGCTTAATGTTAATATTTCAGTACTAACTTTACTAAAACTTAAAAGAGGAAAATATGTCTAATAATGTATGGACAACAACGATTATGTTTGATGAAAACTATCGGGTATTTGAGTTAACTTTTCCAGGGTTATTTGATTATCCAGAGTTTAATAAACTAAACAGGGCAGAAGCAACAGCAGAGGAAAAAGAGAAAAAAAAAGAAATGACTCAAAAGAGTATAGAAATAATTAAACGATATCATAAAGGTGAAAGGCTAGACCCTGCTAATGTACCGACTATTTTGTATGCACATGGTTTTGGAAAAACGGTTAAACTACCTAGCTTTTTTCGTACCCAAGATGGCTTTGTGATTCTCACTGAAGAGTGTGCCAATGTACTGAAAAAGTTTCGTTTAGGAGGAAATGCACTCTACCCTTTATCTTTTTTTGATATTCAGCTCAATGAGTTGGTAAATGATCAAACCTATTATTTTTTCAATATTACCGAATTAAGAAGTTATTTACGTCCTGAGTATTGCACAGAAGAATTAACAAAATATAGAAATACTCGACATAACGGTTATCAACTTTTTGAGTTATACCATGCGGACTATGCAGATCATGCTATTGCCATAAAAAAAGAGGCTGTTGAATGCGATATTGATTTATGGAGAGATCCTGAGCTTGATAATTCAATTTTTATGTCTGATGAACTTAAGAAAGCTTTAGATGAAGCTCAATTGAGTGATGCATGGCAATTATTTTTATGTGATCTTAAATAAAAACAATTAGAAAATAAAAAATTAGGAACAATACATATGGCTTCTTCACCTTCTTTCCAAGTCCATCATATTTTACCTGTTGAACTCTTTAATAGTGAATTTAAGAAAGAATTAAATGATCTTTTAGGGAGTGATACATCACAAGTTACAGATAAAACCTATAAGAATACAGCTTTACAATCATTTAATAATCGAATTGCTTTATATTCTGATGCTGATCGTGCAGAGATGGCGAAAGCTTTACAAGACAGTGGACACCCTATTTCTGATATTCCGATTGGTGCATCACAGCATTATACTCAACATCCTGAATATAATAAGGCTGTTAAACAATGGGTTAAGGAAATTATAATTGATGGTAATTTAACGGTCGATCAAAAAAAACTAGCAATTGTTGATTTGCAGGTAACTCTTAGAGAAGGGTTGGTTAGTGGTGAAATTATCTTAAATGGCGATAAAGACATTGCTAAACAAAGTATCAATAATTATTTAGATCAACATGCCATAACGGTGGAGCAATTAAAAAATGCCGATTCAGAGCGTTTTAAACAGGCAGAAACACGATTAGAAACATTTGCTGAAAATGACATAAAATATGCGAAAGTGGCAAATGAAACTGTAACAGTTAATAACGAAGGTAAGACAAGTGCTGGAAATGTGGAGTTTACCAAAACGGCTATAGCTGAAGCTATTGAGATTATAAAAAACCAATCTTACGATTCAATTCCTTTAACGGAAGCGATGAGAAATGATTTGGAAAAATTAATTAATGGGGATCGTAGTCTTAGTGACACTAATAAAAAAATAATTATAGAAAACTATACGCATGCTAAAGCTTATGTAAATGGTATTACAGATAAGCCACCTTCTGGTGTTTATGAAAAGTTGGTGAATTCCTCTGCTGATCTCATCAAAAACCAACAAAAAACAAATCAACTCACAGAATTTTTAAAAAATAACGCGCTTTCAGATGCTGAAAAATCAAATATTCAAAATGAAATTTCTAGGCTACAAGCTGAAAAAGTCATTATTGATGCAGAAATTACAAAAATTCAGGGAACTAAAGAATCTATAATTGTAGATGTAAAGCTTGGATCGCAACGTGGGTATGTAGACCTTCAAGTTGTAGCAGATGCATTAAATAAATCACTAAAACTTGTAAATGGGAGTTTAGAAACAGTAAGGCAAGATACTCAACAAATCATTAAAAATAATATGCTCCAAGTTGAAAATGGGCAAATTAAACTTAATCCTGAAATGGCCAACAATTTAGGAAAATATTTAAGTGACAGCTTGATTGGTGGAAAGGTTGGCGCAGGTGTTATGGCAGCCGATTTTCTGAATAATACCTTTGAAGGATTGGTTGTTGGCCTAGAAACTGGTAATTGGAAACCATTTCAACAACAAGCACAAGAATATGGACCTCAAGCCGTCATAGGAACAGTCATATTTGCTGCTGGCGCAGAATTAGTGCCTGTTATAGCTGGATTGCTTGGTGTACCAGTATTGGGTGAGGTAGTTTTAGCGGGTATTCTCTTATACGGTGCTTATCAGGGAGGTAAAGCTGTAGGGGAGCTTTTATATAAACTTTATAATCATATTGCTGAAAATGGTATCGATTTACCTTTTGGGCTAGATAAACTATTCGATCCAAATAATATTTCAAAATGGGTAGATGATGTTACTCCAGATTTTATCAAAGATTGGTTTGGTCTAAACCGTGAAGGGCATCATTACTACTATGACCCTCTTATCTTGGATTTAGATGGTGATGGTATTGAAACAGTTGCACACAATAAGCTGAATGGTGCATTGTTTGATAATGATGCTGATGGGCTTAAGACTGCTACGGGTTGGGTAAGTCCACATGATGGATTACTAGTTTTAGACCGTAATGGAGATGGTATCATTAATGATGGCACAGAAGTCTTTGGTGATAACACAAGTCTTAAAAATGGTGAAAAAGCGAAACATGGTTTTGATGCTTTAGCTGATTTAGATACAGATAAGAATGGAAAAGTTGATGCTAATGACGAAGATTTTAATAAACTGAAAGTTTGGAGAGATTTAAATCAAGATGGTAAAAGCCAAGAAAATGAATTATTTAGTCTAACCGATTTAGGGATTAAGTCTTTAAATGTAAATTATAAGGATACAAATACAATTTTGGCAGGAAACAACATCCTTACTCAAGTTGGCTCTTATGAGAAAATGGATGGCACTACCCATACAATGGGAGATGTTAATTTTAGTTTTGATTCAATTTATAGTGAATTCACGAATAGAATTGAAGTAAATAAAGAAATACAAGATCTGCCAGATTTAAAAGGATATGGTCGAGTTCGTGATCTCCATGAAGCAATGGCTCAATCATCTAATCTCGAACAACTTGTAAGACAGTATGAGTCTGCACAAACAACGGAAGCACAAAGAGAATTATTACCTGCCTTATTAAAAGCATGGGCTAAAACTGACCCTTCATATCATGAATATACAGAAGGATTATGGGAGTCAATGGTAAGTTCGAATGGACAGGGTGTAGGTATTGCTGGTGGAAATAGAGGACCAACGATTAGTTTTGATAAGGTTGATCCAGCAATTCAATCTGCTTTTAATGCAGCTAAATCTAAAGTTGGTGTTATTGATTCCTTTATGGGAACTAAAACAGAAAAACTCTTTTATATTCGTGAAGACGATATTATCAAGACAACTAAAGCAATTAATAATATTTATGATGATATTACTTTCTCTATTTATAAAGGTCTTTATGGGCAAACTGCAATTTATCAGAATTATGCTGATCAAATAGAAAAAGAATGGATTTTAAAAGATAACAGTGACATTGGATATATTCAGAATTTTAAAAATGTTGAGACATTATTTGAGACAAAGTTCTCATTTGATACTAAGAATACTTTTATTGAATTAATTGAATTTACTGACCATATTTCGAATGTGTATAGTGATATTCCTAAGAAGGGATTCGATGGTCTTCAATCACTTATTTTTGAGAATTATGAAAAATTTGATGATAGTACATTAGTTGAAATCAATAGTTTCCTTGCTAAATATTCAACAGCATTTGTATATCTTGCTGGCACTAGTGGTATAGATGTTCTAAATGGAACATCTAAGTCAGAAATCCTATTAGGTGGTGCAGGCGATGACACTCTAAATGGTGGTGATGGAGTTGATACCCTTTCAGGAGGCTCTGGTAATGATCA
>NZ_JADAIN010000039.1:0-139580 GCF_015676285.1 Acinetobacter sp. Res13-Abat-PEC15-P4-01
GTGATAAAATGTATCTATCATATTTATCAGCTTTCTCTTAAAATGATTGAGAATGACACCAGATATGATAAATCAGTAGAGATCGTATTGAACATATTCAGGCAGAGTCTGAAAACAAAATTACATTAAATCAATGGTTAGAATATATAGAGAATGATCCTGACATGGAACGTAATGAGCATGTTCAGTTTATTACTCCTGAAAATACGGTTTTAAGTATTAAAACTGAAAGATTAACTGCCTGGAAAGGCTGTTTTAGGTATCCTGAGGGGATAAATTTTAATTTAAATAGCTATAAAGGGTAGAAATTTTGGTGATTCTCTAACATTCTTTGAATTCAATATTGTTTTTTAAAGTTTTGAGTTAGATAACTCATTCAACTAGGACTTTTTAATGAAACTTAACTCATTTTCTCCGATTCCAAACAATGATGAAGAACTTCATCTTCCTGAACTGATTTATGCTGCTTCTTTGGGAGAGATTGAGCTTGTCGAGCAGCTTTTGTCACAGGGCATTGATCCCAATCAAACAGATGAAGAAGGCTATAGTGCATTACACGCTGCTGCTGAAAATGATCATTTAGAAATTGTGAAATTGTTAGTCAATCAGGGGGCTGATGCCCACTATAAGTCAAAATATACAGCCTTGGAACTGGCGGAAATGGCAAATAATAAAGAAATAGTCGAATATCTAAAGAAATTATAAATTTAAAAATAATGATATAGCGATAAAAAGAAAACCCCATCATCCTGATGGGGTTTTCTTCGTATTGGTTGCTTAGATCTGACTCCTGTCTAATCTCACGTTCCTGATGCTCAGACAATTTATTATTGTTGTTTTGTCTGGGAAACTTCCTGTTCCCTATGACTATAGAATATAAAATAAAGTGCTGATGGTATAGATGACAATAGCGGTGATTGTTGTAAGCATTTTCCTACAAAAATTGCTTTACTACTAATTCACCTCAATATTATTGGCCATAAGCCCTTTACCTTGTGCTTCTGCAATTAAGCGTTCAGCCGATTCACGGTTTTTACGAAGCCCCGGCATACGGAATTCAGTATGCCCATAGTCATGAATCCTTGTCCAGCGACCGCCCCACGTTAACCCAACAGATTCAGCGACAACACCATACAATTGATATCCTTTCCAAGCCCACGGATCACGTTCTGAAATTACAACCTTACCATCTCGTTTAAAGGCAACATCGGCAGCTAAACCAAATTGATGGTAACTCTGATAAGCTTTGGCCAAAGTGGTTGCTGTATTCCCAGATAGGCGCGTTTGACGTTCAGGACTCCGATAACCTTCTAAAAGAACCATTTCATAACCATGACGCTCTTTCATGATTTTAAAGACCATCAGTAGACGTTGCTTATAACTTGGGTGCATTTTGTCCCATTTACGGTCGACCATTGCCGTATCAAAACTACTTCTTTGGTCTCCGACCCCTTCATTGTCAATTGCTGATGGATTCACACTCGGAAATTGATGATTGGGAAGTGGATTTTCTCTTTCTAGGATTTGAGCTTGTACAATTGCCGCATCAATTAAACTTTCATCAACGGCAGGGGGAGGGCTGAGAACCTCTCCATTAAGCAATGCATAGATTTGTGGATCTGTTTGTCTTAAGTATTCTGCTTCTACTTTTGTAGGATCAATTGGTCGAGTGAATGCAAACACTAAAATACTGGACAGCAGAAAAAAACCCGCAATCAAAATCCACCATTGCTGTAAATGCCAATGGGTCTGAGTTTGATTTGCAGAAGCTGCTTGATTCATTTGCTCTGCAAAATGTTTTGCGGAAGCTAATTTTTTCTTTCCTTGGGGAAGTAATGCTCTTAAATAGTCTAAAGTTTTATTTCTAAGCTCATAAGACATTAAAAAAGTGAGGCCAAGGACCAAAAAGATAAAACAAATAACGACAAACAAAATCATGGTTTGTTTTCAGTCTCTTTTCGTTCAATGGTCATTTTAACCGTTGCTTCAGGCGAAATCTCTGGTGCTTCTTCCTTTTTCGCTGGATGTTCTTTTTCAGCTGCTTTTGGCTCTACTTTTGGTTTGACTGCAGGTACTACAGGTTTTGCAGGTACGGCGGGTGGTTTAGATGCGATTGCAGAGGCAGGCTTGGCTTCTGGTTTCAGCATTTGTTCAAAAGGGGAGCTGCCCTTAGGGCTAGGTTGAGGTGCTGGTTTATTTTCATGTTTAAAAATCTGGTTAAAGTCTTTGTCATTAATATGTTGTTTATAAACACCCGCACTTTCATCATGTGGATTGGTTGCTGCTTCTTCTGTATGGGTTTGTATATCTGCTTCTTGAGCGGTAGCAGCAGCTTCAGTTGTGTCTGTGACAGTTTCAGACTGATTAAGATTGATAAAAATAAAGAAAAAGATCGCCGAAACAATGATCCCTGTTAATAAGCCAAGCAAAAAAACTGATGATTTCCCCAAAGTTTTTTTAACCGGCTTACTTTGTAATATACGAATAGAGGTTTGCTTTTCTTGTGTCATAATTTTACCGTCAAGGCAATAGAATCGTGATATGCGCTTGTTCTGTTGGCGCTGCAATTACATTGTTAAATTTGGCAAGTGACGCATTTTCATTTTTATTCAACATAATTTTTAGTCCTGCAAATGCAAGTACTGCAAACAACAACAGGAAAATTAAAATCCAAACAAACGGTAATTCTCGATGAATAATATTTTTAATTTGATCTGGTAAAGCAGCAAAAGGTGAAAAAGCAGCTTTTTTACCTTTTAAATAATCAATTTCATCACCTACTCGTGCAACCAGATGATTTAAACTTTCAATAGATTCAATGCGATATTTACCTTGAAAACCCAGCAGTAAGCAATAATGATAAACTTCGAGTGATGCTAATCTTTCTTTACCACGTGCACGAATCTGTTCTAAAAATTCAAAAAAGCGATAACCTGCCAATTGTGAACCGAAAAGGGTTAATTGTAATGGACTAATCAACCAGTGGTTTTGTAGATTAAAGAATGAGGGATCTTGTTGCGTGACAATGGTTTCATCAAGCAATGCACAATAAGCATATTTTGCATCTTGAATATCTTCTCCAGAAAATTGGAGCTTTTTTGCTTGATGTTCAAAACGATTGAGCAGATCTAATATTTTCTCTTTAAAACGATCTGCATTCTCAGGAACATACTGATTTCTGATTAAAAATACAATATAAAAACCATCATGCAGAAGATCAACCAAATTGGTTGCCTGTGTATTTTTTGAAGGTTGAGGTACAGCACCTGCACCAATTTGTCCATCATCGAACAGTGAAGGGGCGATATTATTATTCTGACTCATTGGATCATCCTCTTAACCGTTCATCACTGCGATGAGTTCAATACTGATATCTTGGAAACCTGCTGGTACATAAATACAGATGGTTTCTGAATCAAGCATGCGCTGGTACATTTCATGGTGCGGCTCAATTTCAAAATAGCTCACGCCTGAACGTACTGGAATCGCTGTTGGGATTTGTACCAAATGATGGATTGGAATTGCTGGAAGTGCTGCAACGACACGTTGCTCTACATCCACTGTATTACCAACTTTGAAACGTAAAGGTACGATTTGAATCAATTCATGAGTTTGCATCATGCTGCTTGAAACTGCAATATAAAGCCTTGATTCTTTAGTGATTTTATCTGTTTCTAAGCTGCCTACCCAATACGATGGACGAATTTCTTTCAACGCAATACTGATATAACGGCTTGAAATAATCGTATCTAATAATTCGCGTAAGATTTTATCCAGCTGGCTAAAGCTATCTTGCAAGTTATGGTGTTGATATTGTGGCAAATGCTCAACTTCATATGCTGTAGAGAACGTGAGTAATGAACCAGTTAAACGGAGCAGTTCAAAGAATAATTTCTCAGGATGAATTTGAGGATTTTGTAGAAGATGGTTTAATGTTGCATGAGCTGTATTGAGCGCATTCACTAACCAAAAAGACACAATATCACCCGATCTAAATTCGATCAGTTTTTGTTCATTTTCCCGATTATTGGTTTGAATCATTTTGATTTTTGCACGAACGACATTTAAGGTTCGTTTTAAATTCGCCAATAAAGTTTCATTTGACTGGATGTGCAGAATTGGCGGAATATATTTGGAATCAATTTCAAAATTGCCTGAACTATGACGTTTGATCTTGCCAATTGCCAAATATAAGAAGCCATCTAAATCCTGATTTGGATCTGCTTGAATATCAAAAAGTTTGAATTCAGTACGACGTCTTAAGAAAGTAATTTCAGCAGGCGTTGCATCTGTAAAAAGATCATGTGTTTCATTCAAATAAGAATGGTATCGTGCAGGTTGTTTGTCCTGATCATCGGAAATGTTTTTCTTATTCGGTTGTAGAATCGGCAATGCTAAATAAATCAGCATTTCACCACGCAAGTTCAATTCATCTAATAAAATCGGTTGTGGTAAAAGATCTTTGGCTGGTGCTTGATAGATTTCACCATCTTGCCAAATCATATCAATATGCTCTAGAGCCAGAACATGAGTACCCAATTGAGTTTCATCAAAGCGAAGATTTTTGATGCCATAAGGATAGGGAACTGTAGAACGAATTGTATGATTTAAACGTTGTTCTTGATATGTATCTTGGAGTTGGAAATGCTGTGGTCTTAAAAATAAACCTTCACCCCAAAGAACTTTTTCGGCTTTAAACATATTTGATTACCACTCAGAAGATTCATTATTTTGGTTGACGCCCAATAATTCTTGAATAGAATCAAGGGGATTGTCATTTTTAATGACTTGAGTTAACCATTCATGTAAAGGCATTTGACTCCATTTAATGGTTTTTTGCAGCATATAACTGACTGGGCTATGAGGCTCATTGGTTTGAAAATAATCAGCAATATCTTGTAAAACACGCATTGCCTGTTCACGATTTTGTAAATGGCTCTGAGGCTGTGGCTGGAAGGTTTGTGCTTGAGCCACGGGCGCTACGTAGGATTCTGTAACGCTTGCTGCAGCTGTCTGAGCTTGGTGATCTGTATTTTCCATAGGCGCTGTATTGGTGCTAGTACCAAATGATTCTGCTTTATAGATTTTTTTTAGATTCATTTGAATATTTTCAAGTTGTGAATCTACATGAGCAAAACTTGGTGCTTCCAACTCCATTAGTGAATCAAGCACTTGTTTAATGACATTCCAATGCTGCAAAATTTCCTGAAATTGCTGATAATTTTGATATTGGAAGGTACGGGAAGTATTGAATAAAGCCTGATTGAATTGGTCTAACTCTAATGATGCTTCAACACTGTCAGAATCTTCGGCTTGCTTACGACGCACATTTTGTAAATGCAAGAATTTTTCGTATTGGGCAAGGGAGTAAAAGGGTTGAATGTTGATTAGAGGCACATTTTTGATCAAGCCAGGCAACTGTGTGGTAAAGCCTTGGAGTAATCCTAGACGTTGGTCTAGATCATCATCTTCAATTTCAGGATGAAGCTTTAACCAGAATTGTTCTAAGATTCGATGGCTTAATTCTAAGCCTTTAATTAAGCCCTCAAAACCATATAGATTTGTCCAAGCCTCGGTCAGCCAAGTCAGTAAACGGATATCCTTAGTTTTATCTGTTAATAATTGAACAGATTTTTCAGCAACGAATGACCAATCCGCTTGCTTAGGTTCAGAGATCCAATCCCCTTGATCTAAGAGCGGATCATCATGTATTCGTGCTTTTTTTATTTCATGAAACTCATTGGAAAAAGATAGATCTTCTCCACATGGATGATCCTCTGAAATAGGTTTTAGTAAGGTATCTAAATTAATATCCATTCTCTATACTCGTGAGTTTAAGCTTCCACAACCTTTGGCTTCTTACTCGATTTCTTCTTTGCAGATTTGGCTTGTGGATCTAAAAGGTAAATAATTTCATCATCTTTGGTGTCGATATGAATCAATTTAGGAATTTTTTGTTCTGCTAGCGCAACCAGCATTTCAGTCGCTAATGCAGGTAAGACGGAAGCATTTAAAATATTGTCAACATTACGCGCACCACTATCCACCTCTGTGCAGCGACTGAGAATTAACTCGATCAAATCATCGCTATAGGTCACTTTGGTTTCATATTGTTTTTCAAGTCTTGCTGTGATTTTACCGATTTTATGTTCAATGATTCGGACTAGGAGATCATCATGCAATGGGAAATAAGGCACGATTCGCATACGACCCAAGAATGCCGGTTTAAATTGCTTATATAAACTTGGCTTAAGCTGTTCTGTCAGTTCTTCTGCGCTTGGCCATTCTTCAACAGGTTGATTTAAACAAGCCTGCATAATTGCATTTGAACCTGTATTCGAGGTCAACAAGATCGTCGTATTTTTAAAATCGATGACCCGACCTTCACCATCCTCAAGTGTTCCTTTGTCGAAAACTTGATAGAACAATTCTTGAACATCGCTATGGGCTTTTTCAATCTCGTCCAGTAAAACAACGCTGTAAGGATTACGTCTAACCGCTTCGGTTAATACACCACCCTGACCATAGCCCACATAACCTGGAGGAGCACCTTTGAGTGAGGAAACAGTATGTGCTTCTTGGTATTCAGACATATTGATGGTGATTAAGTGCGATTCCCCACCATAAAGTTCATTGGCAAGAGCTAAAGCTGTTTCAGTTTTACCTACACCACTTGGTCCGACCAGCATGAAGACACCTTGTGGTTTATTCGGGTCTTCTAAACGTGCTTTGGATGTTTTAATCCCTTGAACCAGTTGATGTAATGCATAATCTTGTCCCATTACACGTTGTTCAAGTTTTTCTTCCAGGCTGAGAATTTGTTTAATTTCATCATTGACCATTTTCCCAACAGGAATACCTGTCCAATCTGAAATAATTTCATTGATGATTTGTGCATTGACACGCTCAAAAACCAGAGGTTCTTGACCTTGTAGTTCAGCTAACTGATTGCGAAGTTTTAGGATTTCATCTTTATGGCTCGCCAGATCCGCATCTGTATTACTTTCTAATGCCTTGATTTGATGAATCAATGCCAATTCCGCTTGCCATTGCTGTTCAGTTTTTTGAATTTCTTGATCAAGTGTGTCTAAAGCGTGTTTAAGTTGCGTTAAGCGTTCTTCATGGATTGACTGATGTTTATGCTCATTTTCAATGATATTGAATTCTAAGCTTAAATTATGTTGTTGAGCTTTAAGTTGATCCAATTTTACAGGTTGGGCATTTTGCGTGAGTGCAACACGGGCTGCGGCCGTATCCAATACGCTAATGGCTTTATCTGGAAGTTGGCGTCCACTGATATAGCGATGCGATGAATGTACGGCAGTCACGATCGCTTCATCATCAATACGCAAGTTAAAGTGATTTGCCATTACTGGAATCATGGCGCGTAGCATATCAATGGCGACTTCTTCTGTCGGCTCTTCAACTTTCACCACTTGGAAACGACGGCTTAAAGCTGCATCTTTTTCGAAATATTGTTTGTATTCTGCCCAGGTTGTGGCAGCAATGGTTCTTAATTCACCACGTGCCAAAGCTGGTTTTAATAAGTTTGCTGCATCATTTTGCCCCGCTTGACCACCTGCACCAATCATGGTGTGGGCTTCATCTATAAACAAAATAATAGGGTGTGCAGATTGCTGTACTTCTTGAATCACTTGTTTTAGACGATTTTCAAACTCACCTTTGACGCTTGCACCTGCTTGTAACAAGCCCATATCTAAAGAATGCACTTGAACATTTTTGAGTGCGTCCGGAACTTGGTTTTGTGAAATCTTAAGTGCCAAGCCTTCGACTACAGCAGTTTTACCTACACCAGGCTCACCCGTTAAAATCGGATTATTTTGACGACGACGCATCAGAATATCCAGCATCAAACGAATTTCGTACTCACGTCCAATGACAGGGTCAATTCCACCTTTTTGAGCTTTTTCAGTAAGGTTGATAGTGAACTGATCAAGAGCAGGGGTTTTTTTAAGAGAGGCTGAATGATCACCTGAAACAGCTTCTGATTTGGCTTCTTTTTCCGTGGTATTTACAGGAACATTTTCGTTACTGTTCACGCAAATTTCCAAGAATTTATGCTTCATCGTATCAATCGGAAAAAGATCAAATAAGCTAGAAGCTCGAACTGCAATTTGATACAGGTCTGATGCAGTAAGTAACGCAATGAGTAAGTGTCCGCTGCGGATCACTGAATCCTGTTCAGCTGAAGCGAGCAACCATGCTTGTTCTAAAAGTCGAACAATTGATTTTGAAAAGATTGGGGTTCGGGTATTGCCTTTCGGAAGTTGAGAAATGCATTCTAATAAATCACTTAACAATGCATCTTTTGAAATTTTGCATTTGTTGAGTAATATTTCAAGATCATTGCCATGCTGTTCAAGTAGTTTGACAAAAAAGTGTTCAATTTCAATTTCAAAATTTTGATGATTTACACATAGATTGGCGGATTGTTCTAAAGCTGTACGTGAAGAAGCAGATAACTTTTTAATCAAAACTTTTAAATCGGTCATTTTTGTCTCTCTCAAAAACTTTACTTTGGCTCAAAGTCAGTTTTTAATTTTCTAGCCAATCAAGTTGGCATTTAAATTAGTATATTAAAATCAAATGTTTAATATTTTTTTAAAAATCTCAAGAAATATTTTACAGAAAAAAAAACTTTTGTGAAGATAAGATATTATTGATATTATCCAAACACTTTAAAAAACTTTTTTTATCAATCGTTTGAAATGTCGATACGAAATTTCACTTGACTAAAAGCGTTTTTTTTAGTTTTATTTCTAAGATTTTAAACGAAGTTGCTTTAATTATATATATTTATAAAACATCAAAAGTAAATCTATTGAATAACTGAATCAAGTGAATTGAGGTTAGATTTTGAAGAATTATATCCCGTACATTTTAGTTCTTGGAGCATCATTTGCGAGCACCTTTGTTAGCGCAAACGATGAGATCAAACTAAAAAGATCATGTATCAAAGACTATCCAATGGTTGAAGGCGAGACAAATCCTGAGCTGCTTGGGATTTATGCGCAATTGTGTGATAAGAAGAATAAAGACTATAAAAACAAACTGTTGGTCTCGGCTGCGGAAAAATTCCAACAGCTTGGCAAAAATGAAAAAGCACTTCAGATCGTCAGTTATTTAGACACATTGAATATTCAAAGCAATGAGTTGACTGATGTTAAGTTCCTCGCAAGTCTTGGTTTAGCTTCAGATGCGCTAAACAAGATGCGTACCAGTGAAATGCGCTACTTAACAGAAGCCAAAACTTATCCAGTTGCGAAAAACTTTACTGATGCTGTCCGACAAGCAATGCCAGCTGCTGTTCTGGTTGAAAAAAATCAGGAAAGTGCTCCAGTTGTAGAGCGTGCACGTCCTCAGAAAGTGAGCCGTCCTCAGAAAGTGAACCGTACTTCGCCGACACGTTCTGCCCCGTCTTCATCTAAACCTGCAGCATCTAAACCTGCTGCTACTCCAGCAAAACCGAAGCCGACACCAGCAGCTAGACCGAATTTCCCAACATAATTTATTTGCTCAAATTAATGGATAAAAAAAATGTCAAAACGTGAAAGTGTACAGAAAAAATTACAGCGAATCAGACCACCACGTGTTCAGCTGACTTATGATGTTGAAGTGGGCGATGGTAAGGAAATTAAAGAATTACCATTTGTTGTTGGCGTGCTCGGCGATTTCTCTGCAGCTTCTGAATTAGAAAGAACCAAGTTAAAGGACAAGAAATTTATCAATGTTGATTTAGAAAACATTGATGAAGTGATGGAATCATTGTCTCCACGTGCAGCTTACCAAGTTGAAAATACTTTGACTGAAGAAGGTGGGCGTATGTCGGTTGATTTAACATTTAAGTCGATGGAAGATTTCCGCCCTGAACAGGTTGTGCAGCAAGTTGAACCACTGAAGAAGTTGGTTGAAGCGCGTGAGCGTTTAACAGACTTGAGAAATAAAATTTCTAATAGTGAGCGTTTGGAAGACTTGCTTGATGAGGTTTTACAGAATACGGATCAGATCCGTAAATTAAGTGCTGAGGCGGGTCCAGAAAATGAGTAATTTACAAAGCAATACTGTACAGGATACAGCTGTAGAAGAAGTAAGTTTACTTGATTCTATTGTGGAGCGTAGCCGAATTGCACGTAATGAAGAAGAGCATGATCGTGCGAAAAGCTTAATTAGTGAGTTGGCAAAAGAAGTCATGGCAGGAACAATTACTGTTTCTGAAAACATGTCCCTGTCTATAGATAAGCGTATTGCGGAAATTGATGCACTTATTTCGACTCAACTCAGCAAAATCATGCACAACGAGCAGTTTCAAAAAATTGAATCGACTTGGCGTGGTTTGTACTATTTTTGCCAAGAGTCACCATCTAATCCATTGATCAAAATTCGTATGTTAAACACAACGAAAAAAGAGTTGATCAAAGACTTCCAAGGTGCAACTGATTTCGATCAAAGTACATTGTTCAAAAAAGTGTATGAAGAAGAATATGGTTCATTTGGTGGTGCGCCTTATGCCACCTTGATTGGTGATTTCGAATTCGATCGTACACCATCAGATATGTACCTGTTAGAACAGATTTCTCATGTTGCAGCGGCAGCGCATGCACCATTTATTTCGGCTGCGAGTAGTAACATGCTTGGGCTTGAGTCATTTACTGATATTGATCGTCCGCGCGACGTTTCAAAAGTGTTTGAAACAGCTGAATATGTACAGTGGCGTTCATTCCGTGAAAGTGATGATGCGCGTTATGTTGCATTGACCATGCCACGTGTTTTAGGACGCTTACCTTATGATCCTAAAGAGGGATGGGCAACTGAAGGCTTTAACTTTGTTGAAGAAGTTTCAGGTCAAAATCACGACGAATATTTATGGATGAATGCTGCTTATGCTTTTGGTACGCGTTTGACCAATGCCTTTGACCTGCATGGTTGGTGTGCCGCTATCCGTGGTGTAGAAGGTGGTGGTATGGTAGAAGGTTTACCTGTACATACCTTTAAAACCAATGACGGTGAAGTGGTGTTTAAGTGCCCAACAGAAATTGCCATCACTGATCGTCGTGAAAAAGAATTGAGTGATTTGGGCTTTATCCCACTGGTGCATTGCAAGAATACAGACTATGCCGCATTCTTTGGCGCACAGTCTACGCAGAAGCCGAAAAAATATGACAGCGATACTGCGAATGCAAACTCATCACTTTCTAGCCAGATCCAGTACATCATGGCAGTTTCTCGAATTGCACATTATTTAAAAGCAATGATGCGGGATAAAGTCGGAAGTTTTGCATCGGCTGGAAATGTAGAAGCATTTTTAAATGAATGGCTATCACAATATGTATTGCTTGATGATGGCGCGTCTCAAGAAGCAAAAGCACAGTATCCACTGCGTGAAGCTTCTGTAAAAGTTGTAGAGAATCCTGCAGAGCCAGGGCACTACAAGTCTGTGGTCTTTTTAAGACCGCATTTCCAGCTAGATGAGTTGTCAGTTTCTCTGCGACTTGTCACTGAGTTACCTCAGTCCTCGAATTAAAATAGAGCGTGGCTAAATAATAACTTTAAAAAATAAGGGTAAATCCAATGAAAGACATATACGTTCAATTTCAAGGCAAGTACAAAGTTGATGGTGAGTCACGTGATTCTGAGCACAAGAACTGGCTAGAAGTTAATTCTTGGTCTCACAACATCCGTCAACCGAAATCTGCTACTTCTTCAAGCGTTGGTGGTCACACTGCTGAACGTGTAGAACATTCAGACATGCTTTTCGTTAAAGATTTGGATGCGACTAGTCCGAAACTTTGGGAAGCTTGTTCTGCTGGTTATACTTTTGACGAAGTTCAAATTGATTTTTACCGCGCAAACGGTGACAAACGTATCAAGTACCTCCAAATCAAACTTAAGCATGTTCTTGTTTCAAGCGTAACACCGACTGTAAATGAAGAAGGTGTTCCAACTGAAGCATTTGGTTTGAAATATGCTGCAGTTGAGTGGACTTATAATCAACAAGATATTAACGGTTCTGCTAAAGGTGCCGTTACTAAGAAATGGTCTCTTTCTAACAATACAGCATCTTACGCTGCTTAATTGTTGTTTGAGACGGGTAGGGGCTGAAAAGTCCCTACCTGTTTCATATCATTAGAATATCAGTTATGAACTTAGATCAACTTTATCCCTATGGATTTCGATCTACACTATTTGATCGCTTGATTGTTGAAGATGATTATGTAAAAGGGCTTTCCATACATGAGCTAAGAGAGTCTGTTGCTCATGATTTAGAAGATTTGTTAAATACCCGAATCGCTAAACTAGATTTGGATATTGATGATTATGCTTTAGCCAAAAAATCGATTGTACAGTTTGGGATTATTGATTTTGTTGGACTTTCAACTGCCAACCCCACAGATCGAGATGTTATTTGCCAGTCCATTGAGCAGTCGATCGCTGCGCATGAGCCACGATTAAAACAGATTAAAGTAGAAATGCAGCTAGATGATCAGAATGTTGGTTCTTTATGCTTAAGCATTCAAGCCTATTTAAATATTCATCCGCTTTATGAACCTGTAATTTTTGATGCCTTACTCAAGCCAACAACACAGCAATATGTAATCTCTGCCAGATCTTAAAAATGTAGGTATGTCGTGATAGAAGAACTTTTACCGTATTATGAAAAGCAACTACAAGAATTTGGTCAGCAGTCACGTGCATTTGCAGATAAATATCCTAAAATTGCGCAAAGATTATCTTTAAACCAAGAACAAATTGATGATCCACATATTGAGCGCCTGATCCAGGCTTTTTCTTTAATTGCGGCACGTATTGATAAAAAATTAGCTGATAGCTATGACATATTTACCCGCTCATTATTTGAAGTCATGTTTCCGCAGTATCTGCGACATTTTCCTGCCTGCTCCGTAGTGAGCTTTGAAGATTTAAATAAACAAAAACAATTAACGGATGTTCATGTTATTCCCAAAGGAACAACTTTAAAATCAAGAAGTTTTAAGGGGGTCCAATGTGAATTTAATACCAGTACAGCAGTAAAGTTACTGCCAATTCAACTGGAAAGTTTAAGTTTTCAAACGACACCAAGTGCGCATATTCATTTAAACCAGAATGCAACGTTGAGTTTAAAATTTGATTTATTCAACCCGTGTAAAAATTGGTTGAAAAATGAAAAACTGCCCATTTATTTAGATGCTATCTCCAATTTTCCGCTCCAAGTCTTGGACCATATTTTTCACCAGGATACCAGCTTTAGTCTGCGCATCAATCATAAAGTGACAGCGATTAAAAATCCTTTTGAAGTGATGGGATTTCATGAAGATGAAAGTTTATTGCCGATAGATCAGCATACCCATCATGCCTATCGTTTGTTGATAGAATACTTTTGTTTTCCAGAAAAATTTAGTTATCTGAATTTAAATTTAGATTTTTTAAAATTATTAAAAGATGAAAATTTAACTTTTGAAATTCAGATTCATTTGAAGCTGAATTTAAATGATCAAGCCATTATTCGAAATTATTCAGAATTAAATGTAGCGAACTTTAAATTATTTACCAGTCCAGTGGTAAATTTATTTGAAAAACAGGCTGAACCCCAGAAAATCAATCACAAAAACTTAGAGTATCCACTGATCACAGATGCTCATCACCCTGAATTTTATCAAGTGTATTCAATACTTGAAATGAATTTGATTCGTGAAAAAAGTAATCAAGATCAAGTGGTTTACCCAATTTTACCTTTCTTCGCAATGAGTCATTATCACGGTGAAGATATTCAGTTTTTTTATGCTTTGAATCCGACTGTTTTACAGAATCAATATGTTGAAACAGGATATTCAATTATTTCGAAACAGCTCGAGCCACAGAGTATCAAGTCTGATTTTGTCAGTTGCAGATTACTTTGTTCAAACCGTGAATTGCCGTATGAAGCTTTAGGTCAATCGAATAATGTTTTGAATTTGAATGACAGTACGGTTGCTCGTCGTGCCTTGATATTAAAAAGACCTACAGAGCCTTATCAATTTGAAATGAATAAAAACGAACAATGGCGGATTATTTCACATCTTTCTTTGAATACGCTTGCGTTAATGAAAGGGGATACAGTCAGTCATATCAAAGAGTTACTTGAACTTTATAATTTACCAAAATCGAAAGAAAATCATTTGATTATTGATGCGATCAAACAAATTGAATTTGAGATTACCCATAAACTTGTTGAAGCAAAACCTTTCCCGATGTTTGTGCGAGGGGTGAAGGTGCTGATGGATGTGGATGTTCAAGTTTTCCGTGGACATAGTCTCTATATTTTCAGTGAGTTGATTAGTCACATTTTTAATTTAAAAGTACAGATGAACAGCTTTGTTGATGTTTTTGTGAGAGATTTAAATACAAAACAGGAGTTATACCAATGCGTACAGAACGTTGGTGGCAAGAAGCTTCTGTAGTTGATGAGCTTTTCAAAACTCCTACAGCTTTTGAATTTGTTCAGTCAACCCGATTATTTAGACATGCACCCAGCATCACAACTTTAAAAAGCTGGTCAGATGATTTTCTTTTTGAAAGTTCACTGAATCTAAATTTCCCCAAGCATGAGATCGAGTCTTTAGAACAAGTTGAAGACAGGATTCACATGACCAATTTGGTGGTCGGTTTAACCGGTATGCAGGGTGCGATGCCTTATACCTATACCAATAAAGTCAAGCAGGCACCTCGTAAACAGCGTGTTGAAGTACAGAAGTTCTTAGGATTATTTAATCACAAACTGACAGCCCAATTTGTGGATGCAAGTCTGAGTTATAATCTGCCGGTACGTTATGAAATTGAAAAAGAAAATAATTACTTAGAAATATTACATGCATTAAATGGCTATATTCGAACCCAGCATCAGCAAAGTGATTTAGATGATTATTTTGCTGAGTTTTCGGGATTGATGCAGGGACAAAACAATACCGCACATGCATTGAAAACGATGTTGACCTGTGTTTTTCATCATCCTGTTGAAGTCAAAGAATATATTACTGAGAAGTTTAAACTAGGGGACGAGCAGAAAACCAAGTTAGGAGGAAAGCAACCCTTTCTTTTGGGAGTAAATACTTTTTGTGGGGAAACCATTCGACAAATTGATGGAAAAATAGAAATACAAATTGGTCCATTAACGCATGCCCAATATTTAGAGTTTTTACCGAAGAAAAAGTTAAGTCAAAAATTAAAAAAAATACTTCAGAGTTGGTGTAGTCCAACCTTACTGGTTGATTTGCGGTTGGTGCTTGCCAAAGAAGAAGTTCAGCCCTTACAGTTGAGTTCAACAGCACAAGTCGGTTTGGCACAAGGTGCTTTTGTGATGCCGAAGACGCAAAGTGACAATGATGAAACCTGTTATGCGCTGATTGGAGCTTCATAAATGATCAAAATAATTTTAGCAACATTGATCAGTGTCATTCTACTGGTCTCAGCGATCGTGGTATTTTATTGGCGCGACATTAAATATGATCCAAGCGGACAGGATTTTGTTATTTTCTTTGGATTGATTCCTGCTGCGATCACATTGTTGCTTCTAACCCCGATGTTGCTGAAAAAATTCTATCAAAGTCGCCAAGACAAGAAAGAGCAACAAAAACTTGAAGAAGAACAACGTACTGAACAGCAAAATAGTGTTGAAACGCATGATGCAGAAATTGAGTGGGTAAATTTAAAGGTCTATTCGACAACCAGTTTAAGTGCAATGGGGGAAAACGAAGTTCATATTGAGCAACTTCAAGATCCTATCAGCCCAGAACTAGACCAAGGACTCATCAATAGCTATGGTTTGCCCATCTTGTCATTGCGTATTCAATCACTTGAAGAACCAGAACAAGATTCATCAAGTTTATCGAGTCGTCAGAGACGGATCACCGCCTTAATTCAGCAGCAGCTTGAACAAAATATCGACATGCTTCACCAAATCGCGGAGCACTTAAAGAATTCAGCACTGTTCTATGATGCTAAACTTGCACATGAATATCGTATGCATCCTGCGTGGATTAACCCGCATCAAGAATATGAAGATGAATCTGTAGAACAACAGATTGCAGAAGCTGTCCCCCAATTAAATCGCCTCAATATTCATCTTATTTTACCTGAAAACTTATTTCACACATGGGATGAAAACTCAGGCGTAGAATTGATGGATCAATATTTTACACAGCTTGGCATCATTGATCAGCAGTTTCATACTGAATATCATTACTGGGGTGAAACAACGGCATATCATGATTGGATGAAGTTGTTGAAAAGAACACAGTCATTGGATGCAGAAGTTTCGTTATTTATTGTGGTTGATTCTGAAATTGATCAAGAAACCATTGATGATCGAACATGGATGACGGAAAAATATATTCCTTCTGAATATATCAGTACCTGCTGTATGACCAATGCAAAGGTTGAATTGCAAAATTTACAGCCAACCAAGTATATTCGAATTGCACTAAATTCTGATCAGGCATCTCAACCCTTAAAAGAGTTGAATCTGGCTCAAGCAGAACAATTTGAACAAGAGCAACCTTTTGTTTTGGTTTTAGATGATCCTAAAGAGGTCAAGCTTTTAAAAAGATTAGAACAGAATTTTGCAGAAACACCGATTGAAGCACATCACTATCTTTATTGTAAAAGTAGTTTAGGTCATACCCAGTCTTTAGCCAAAGTTTTTGGTTTTATGTTGAGTCTGCACCTTAAAGATGAGTTGTATGGCTATGTTTATAGTGCTGAACATCAGCAAACCCAAGTAGTTGTTGGGACTGAGTTTGCATAGAGATTACAGACAAATTTAGAAAGAAATCGAGAAAATGATACAAACAATTTTAAGCTATGCATGGCAATACATCACAAATCCAAAGCTTGTGATCGCGCTTTCAATCCTGGTTGCGATAATTTCTTCGTACAGTGTGGTACCGCGTCAGTACTTCTTTATGATGCTCGCTGCGTATATTCTGGGTCTGGTGATTTACGGAATTTACTGGTTGATTCAACGCCGTAAGCATGCAGAGCAAGGTGAAGCTCTGGCTGAAGCAATTGAGCAAGACAACACCGCTGAATACGGAAAACAAAAAGACAAAGAAGAATTAAACCTGATCAACCAGCAGATGAAAGAATCAATCCAACTGATTCGTAAATCTAAATTGGGTGACAAAAGCGGAAATGCTGCGCTTTACGAGTTACCTTGGTATATGGTGATTGGTAATCCTGCTGCGGGAAAAAGTTCTGCAATTTATCATTCGGGCCTAAAATTCCCATTTGAAGAAACCCACCAAAAAGTGGTGTCTTCAGGACTGAGCGGTACTCGAAACTGTGACTGGTTTTTTTCTACAGAAGGGGTTCTGCTCGATACAGCAGGGCGCTATTCTGTATATTCAGAAGACCATTCAGAATGGTTAGGCTTTTTAAGTATTCTAAAAAAGAATCGTTCTAAAGCACCGATCAATGGATTGATTGTGATTGTCAGTGTGGCTGAGCTGGTCAGTCAAAGCCCTGAAAAATCAATTAAATTAGCGAAAAGTTTAAGAGCTCGTATCCAGGACTTGACCGAACGTTTAGAGATCTTTGCACCCGTATATCTGGTTTTTTCTAAAATGGATTTGATTGCAGGGTTTACGGAATTCTTTGAATGCTATGAGGCAGCAGAATTTGATCAAGTCTGGGGTGCGACTTTACCCTATGACCCTGAATCATCACAAAATGCAGCTGAACATTTCGAAAAACATTACAACATTTTATATGATGGCTTAAAAGGGGTAAGTACAACTCATTTAAGTCGCCGTCATGCACAGAATATTTCTCCAAGTGTGATGACTTTCCCGCTTGAATTTAAAACTTTAAAACCGGTATTAAAAACTTTTATCGGGACGTTGTTTGAAGAAAATCCATACCAGTTTAAACCGGTATTCCGTGGCTTCTATTTCACCAGTGCTTTACAGGAGGGTGTAATTGAAAGTCCGATGACAGAACAGATCGTCGATGATTTTCAACTGACCAAGATTCCCAATAGCGAGCATGGTATTCCACAGAATTCAATTTCTCAGAATCATGGTTATTTCTTAAAGGGTTTATTCTCAGAAGTTATTCTGAAAGATAAGAATTTAGTTAAACAGCATATTAATCCCAATACAAAACGTAAGCGCTACTTGGCATTTATTGCATCACTATTAGGTGTTTCGATTATTTTAGGCTTGTGGGTTTGGTCTTATCGCAATAACCAGCAATTGATTGCGGATGTACAAGCCGATCTGAATAAAGTGGTTCAAATGGAACAAACCACAGGTCAAGAACTTTCAACCCAAATTGATGCTTTATTGATTTTGCAACAACGTTTGGAACAGTTGGATGACTTTGACCAGCATCGTCCGTTGAAGTTTTCATTTGGTTTATATCAAGGCAATGAATTAAAGGAAAAATTAAAAGCTGAGTATTTAAAAGGGGTGAGACAGATTGTCTTAGCACCAAGTCAGCAAAACATTGCGCAGTATTTGCAACGTGTTAAAGGTAATGAGCAAACACTCAAACAAAATCATGTCAATGTAGAAATCAAACAAACCTCTTCTACACAGATCGCATCAGAGCCTTCGGATACAAATCCGCAAGATGCTTATAATGCCTTGAAAGCTTATCTCATGATGAGCAATCCACAATATATGGATGCAAGTCATTTAAGCGATCAAGTTACCCGTTTCTGGCGTTCATGGTTAGATGCCAATCGTGGACAAATGCCGCGTGGAGAAATGATTCAAAAAGCTGAAAAAATCTTGAGCTATTCAATGACTTTAGCCAACGATAAAAAATTCCCAGTTTTAGAGTCGGATGCTCAGTTGGTTGATCAAACTCGCCAGGTATTGCTCTCGGTTGTTCGCGGTATGCCGGCACGTGATCGTGTATATAATGAAATTAAAATGCGTGCAGCTGTTCGTTATCCTGCCGTGACTGTGGCGCAAATTGTGGGTGAAACCAATCGTAATGTGATGCTGGGTGGTTATGCTTTACCGGGAATATTTACTCAGAAAGCATGGGATGAATATGTTGATAAAGCCATTGAAGAAGCTGCAAACAAACCAACAGATACCAAAGATTGGGTATTAAATAGCACACAGTCTGATGATTTAACATTCAGTGGTAGTCCAGATCAAATCCGTAAACAGCTGACGCAATTGTATAAGCAAGAATATATTGCTGAATGGAAAAAGTTTATTAACGCAACCCATTATGCAAAAGGTCCCGATTTTGTTCAGCAAGCGAAGATCATGGACGTGTTGGGTGAACCACAAAACTCTCCAATTCGTACCTATATTGATCGTGTAGCGAAAGAAACCAGTTGGGATAATCCTGTGGTTCAAGCAGAACTTGCTGCCCCGCAAACAGGTTTTATTGCTTGGTTTAAGCGTAAAGTACTCGGTCAGGGTAAATCGGATGAAATCCAACGTGCCTCTAATCAGACTCAAGGGCAAATCTCTCAACAGTTCCAAGTGTTCTATCAACTGGTTCGTAAACGTGATGATCTACAAAATAAATCATTGCTCGATGACTATTTACAGAATATGGCTCAAGTGAGAAGCAAGCTGAATGACCTTCGTAGCGCAGGTGATTTTGGTCCAAGTGCTTTGGCTTTAGCAAAACAAACCATTAATGATCAAAGTTCAGTTTTTAATGCAACCCAAAAGGTTGTTGATGAAAAACTTACAGTAGGTTTAGGTGAGCTGGATCAGCAAATGGTTCAAAAGCTTTTGGTCAGCCCATTGACACAATCATTCGATAGCTTGTTGACTCCGGCTCAAGATGAGATTAACAAACTCTGGACATTACAAGCGTATCAACCATTTAATCAAACACTTTCTCAAAAAGTTCCGTTTAATTCATCTGGCACAATTCAAGCAACCAGTAATGAAATTAGTCAGATTTTTGGTGATAACGGAAGCATTTCGAAGTTTGTTAAAGAGACACTAGATCCATTCGTGATTCGTCGTGGTTATACCTTATCTTCAAAAACTTGGAAGAATATGGGTGTAGGCTTGAACCCAGAATTTGTGATGAATTTTGAGCAATATACCACACCGATCAACGGTGCATCAGCGGGTGCTGCAGGTGGCGGCGCCCCAGCTGCGAATCAGTCTAACTTCCAATTCTATCCAATTCCAAATAACAAATTGCTGTCGTATACCATTGATATTGATGGACAGCGTTTAGTCTATGAAAACGGTATTCAACAATGGGTGAACTTTATGTGGCCAAATCCTGGCGCAATTCCGGGAGCCCGAATCACAGCAATTGACTTAGATGGTCAAACTCATACGATCTTTGAGGAACCAGGCGAGTACGGTATCAACAAATTAATTGATAGTGCGCAACGTAAGCCACTCAATGGTAGTTTTGAAATGACATGGACCAGCAAACAAAACAGTGATTTGTTTGTAAAACTTCAGTTCCGTTTGATTAGTGGAAATGCTTCTAACCCAATCGGTTCAAATCGTGGTTATGTGGGGTTAAAGCTGGTGGATCGAGTGACTAGCCCTAAAGCGGCATTGGTAGTTGCAGCACAGCAGGCACCTGCAACAGGATCAAATCCACAAGCGGCATCACCATTTGGAGCAGCAACGCCGTCGGCGGCACAAACAGCGCCTAAACCGCAGACACCAGCAACGCCAAATGCAGCAGCTCAAGCTGCAACAAGTGGGGGAGCTCAATGATCATTGGGAACGATTTAGTGCGAGGGATGAAAGTATGCAAACATTAAAGTCTACACCATTGTATTATGGAAAATGCCCTGCGCGCGGTGACTTTTTAAAAACCAAAGGACAATATGCGTTGATCCAAGTGATTGATCAATGGATTACCGAAGCGCTAGAACTGGCGATGCGAGAAGAAAATTTCAATGAAGCCTATCAATCTTTAGCGCCATTGGATTTCTTTATTGCCAATCCGAAAGAAAAGATGTTTCTTGCCGCCAATATGGTGACCAGTGAAGACAGTTCAGGGCGCCAGTTTCCAATGGTTTTGAGCCAATTGTTGGAAATTGAAAATCCTTTTCAAAACTTATTGTATGCACCGTTTAAATATAAACCTGTACTGATTGATCTTTTTCAAAAGAACCGCATGTTTAGAACCATAACTGATCCTGAGTTATTGGTGAATAAACTGGGTTTGATTGATCGTGAGGTTCAGGTGCTGCCTGAACTGAAAACACAGGATTTCTTTGAACACCATACAATGCATTCATTTGCACAAATGATGAAGATCACGCCTTATGAATTGGCGCAAAGTATGTTGGGTCTAGGTTTATTGCTACAGCCCGTACTGAAACATGGCACCAGTAAATTATCCAAGGTATTAATTTTACCCATCAATAACCAAAGTTATTGCTATGAAATTGCTGCGTTTTGGGTCAATTTAATTGGACGTTTCTTGGAAAAAAACAATACAGAGATTTTGATCGGTATTTTGCACCAAGAATCACCGATTTTACTGTTTGGTTTCCAAGGTGCTGATATTACCGCATTAAGTAATATTTTTACTCAGAATATGCAAAATGATCATTGGGTTTCTTTGGTTCAACCTTTATGGATTGATGCCTATCTTGAACAGAACGCAGGTCTTGCGGCCCTTGAACAATCTCTCTGTCAGCGTCAATTGAGTTTGACACAAGGGATGAAAATTTTTCGGCAAACCTTTATAGATGAATAATGATATGAAGAATCAAAAAGTAAAAATATTGAAAAAATTTGCGATTATTTCAAGCTTATTTTATTCATTTCAGGTATTTGCCGCTCCTATCGTGGTTGAAGGAGCAGTACCCAATGATATGGCCAAACAAGCAATTCTAGCCAAGTTAAAAGCGGTGTATGGCAATGATCAGGTGGTTGATAAAATTCAAATTCGTCCTGTATCTGCACCGAATGGTTGGAGTGACTCAGTGACTCGAGTCATCACCCCAGATTTGAAAAAAATTAGTCAGGGTAAATTGTCCGTGCGGGGTACACAAGTTGAACTGACGGGTAAGATGGGTGTTCAAACAGATATTCAACCCACGACCACATTATTTCAGTCATTGGTTCAACCGCCGTACCGATTTAATGCTCAGATTAGTGTAAATGCAGCGGAGCAATCCGTAATTGATAATGCCTTAAAAAATCGAATCATTGAATTTGAATCTGGTAAAGCAGTTTTAACCCCAGCAGGCACACAAATCTTAGACGAGATGGTGGTTGCATTAAATAAGGTTCAGGGTAAGAATGTTAAAATTGTTGGGCATACAGATAGCCAGGGTGATCCACAAAAGAACCAAGCATTAAGCTTGCAACGTGCTGAAGCTGTAAAACAATATTTAACCACCAAAGGTATTGCACCCACTCGCTTGAGTACGGCGGGATTAGGTTCGACTAAACCTGTAGCAGACAATGCAACGGATGAGGGTCGTAGAAAGAACCGCCGTATTGAGTTTGATGTTTTATAAAATGCTTTCTGAATAACAATACAATAAGAGGTAGGAATTATGGCACTTCCATATATTACATTAGGATCTCCAACCACAGGCGGTGGAAAAATCATTTCTGCCCAAACTTCTTTCCTGATCGATGGAAAGGCAATAGCCTGCGTTGGTGATAAAGCAACTTGTCCTAAGCATAAGTGTGTTGCCACGATTGTTGCCGGTGATAATCATATGCTGGTGATGGGCAAGGCTGCGGCACAGCACAATTCACCTTTATCATGTGGCTGTAAATGCATTGGTGATCAATCATTAACTGTTGGGCAGAATTGATAATTTAATGAATGGTTTAGATGGTTAGGTAATGATGTGGAGGGAATTTTTACAGAACTTACTTTGATAATGCAATTATAGTATTTGTAAATTTATTTACTCTAAAACTATTTTTCAGGTTTAGAGATTTCTTTTTGTCGTAAAGCGAATGATAGAACTTTTTTATGGTCGCTACGTCTCTATGTTCGATTAAATCTGTTGCAAAAAATGCAACAGAATAAGGTCATAGAAAAAAAACGATGTATTGATTTTGATGTTTTTATAATGATTCAACTGAATAACAGAACAATAAAAGGTAAAAATTATGGCAAATCCATATATTAGATTAGGCTCTCCCACGACAGGTGGTGGGAAAATCATTTCGGGTCAGTCCTCTTTCCTGATTGAAGGGAAAGCGATTGCATGTGTTGGTGATAAAGCAAGTTGTCCTAAGCATAAGTGTGTTGCCACGATTGTTGCTGGTGATAATCATATGCTGGTGATGGGCAAGGCAGCTGCACAGCACAATTCTCCATTATCGTGTGGCTGTAAGTGTATTGGCGATCAAAACTTAACCGTTGGTGATAATGGTGGGGGTTTAGGGATATCTTCAAAAATAGAAAGTTCAACAGCAATGACGAATGGATTTGCTCCAACTAATTCAAAACAATATGGTCATCAGTTCCAATTAAAGGATGAGTTAACAGGTGAGCCACTGGCTAATGTTTGTTATGAAATTACTAAAAATGGTGAAGCCATTCATGGGACTACAGATGAAAATGGTTTTACTGAGTTAATAACTGGAAATTCTGCTGAAAAGATTGAAATTCATCTTTTATTTGAGGAGCATACTCATGGGTAGAAATGAATTTGATAGAAAAAATACAATTTTTTCTGATGAATATGATTTAAGCCAGACGAATAAAATATTGTTAGCTAATGCTACATTAAGCCTTATACCTAAAGATAAGCCATCTCCTTTTTCTCAAATTAAAGTTGAGTTTAGACGTAGATTAACAGAAAGAGAAATTATAATGTGTCGAAGTGTTTTTAAAGATTCGATTGATTATACGGATGTTTGGATAATTATGGGTGGTCTGTTACAAAGCATAACTGGTAATGCAATTACACCATTTGGTCACATTACCTTACCAAGAAGTGACTATATTAATTATAAGGATTTTTCAAAAGCACCACCAAATGTAAAGCATTGGTTTATGCATGAAGTTACACATATCTGGCAGCATCAAATGGGCTTTTCAAACCTTAAGGCAGGAAAAAAGCTAGCTTGTAATTTTGGATACTCGAAGACTGTTGACTCACCTGATTCACCTAATGGAGAAGACCTATTAGCTTATAAAACTGATCTCTCTGGACGAAATATTTATAAAAGATTTAGTGAGTTTAATATGGAGCAACAAGGCAGAATTATAGAATTATATTTTGATGGTAAATTTTTAAAATTTAATAATCCTGAAAGAAAGCATCATAAATTAAGTATTAAATTAGAGCGACATGTAATGTTTGCTTTAGAATTTTTCTTGAAAGATCCAAAGGATAAATCCCAGTTGCCAAGGATGTGAAAATGAGAATATACATAGGGCTATTGTTGTTATTTTTTACAATGAACTGTTACGCTACCCCAGAGTCAACTTTGTTTGCTTCAGTAAAGGGTAATAGTATTTGCCTATTTACTAAGGGTAACTATAAAAAAATTACGGATAATCAAATAGTGTTTTACATGGGAGAAATTATTCAAGATCAAGAGTTTAAAAGCTCATTTGCCCAAACATATACAAATATCCATGATATGCCAACTTCCGAAAGTCATTGCATTCTCATGGACTCAGCAAAATTTAAACATAAAGTGCCCTATTATTTATATTTAGAATCTGACAAATCTTATTCTCAACGCATCTGTGTAGATCAGCAAAATAATAAAATTATTCTGACAAAAGTGGAGGATGTCTTTAATTGTGGCTCGAAGGAATATGATTATTCAGGTAGAAGTTGGTGGCAAATCATTTTATCTTGGTTTGGATTAAATTAAAGCTATATCTATTTTTGGATTGTTTTTATCCGTTCGATCACTTTTGATGACAATTGAATTAGATGATAAAAAAAGCCCCATCATCCTGACGGGGCTTTTTCGTATTGGTTCGTTAGGTAAACTCCTGTTCTACCTCACTTCCTGATGCTCAGACCGATTATTGTTGTTTTGTGTCTGGGAAACTTCCTGTTCCCTATGACGATAGAATAGATAAATTCTTTGGATCGACCAAGTCGTAAAATCAAACAAGCGATGTAGGCCAAAACGTACAACAATCACTTAGACATTGGCATATTGAATCAATTTATTGACTACGGATTTTACGGCTTTATTATCAAATTCATTGCCTTCAAATACTTCGGTCTTACCACGTTGACCAATATCGCGAATTTCGATGACTGCATTGGAGTCAATCATGCCAATAAAGGCACACACCTGTTTAATTTGATCAATCGAACGTGAGCCGTTCGTTCCACCATAACTGACAAATGCAGCGGGTTTGCTTTGCCATTCCTTGTATACATAGTCAATTGCATTTTTCAGTACAGGACTGTATCCATGATTATATTCTGGGGTAATAAAAATAAAGGCATCACCTGAAGCGACTTTTTTTGCCCATTCCTGCTGTTTGGTTTGGTCATAAATACCCGAAGCAGGTGAGTTTTTTCCTGCAAAGAAAGGCAGATCCCACTCTTTTAAATCTACGATTTCAACATTTAAGGTACTAAATTCAAGTTGATTAATTGTTTTGAGTAGCCATTCTGCAACTTTGATTGCAACACGACCTTCTCGGATACTGCCCACAATGATTTGAATATTCATTTATTGTCGTCTCTATTTATGTATTTGATCATTATGAACAATCAAACTGTAGAGTATCGTAGTGATTTGTATATGATTTTAAATTGAATGTGAGGGGGAAGAAGGTTTAAAAAGAATTAAATTGATCTGGAATAAAAATTCAATTTTAATAAGTAAAATTTTAATTTTGAACAGTAATGAAAGATAATTTAGCATTAATCATGGCTTTACCCAATGAATCTAAAGGTTTGTTTGAACAAGCAGGGATTGCCATCCATTATAGTGGAATTGGAAAGATCAATGCAGCATTCACGGCTTATGACGTCATTCAAAAGACAGGCTGTAAAACTGTATTGAATCTTGGTAGTGCGGGAAGCTCAACTTTTAATGCCCATGAATTGATTGAAGTAAAAACCTTTGTACAGCGAGATATGGATGTTTCTCCTCTTGGCTTTGAAGTGGGTGTAACGCCGATGGATCAGCATTTTCCTCAAGAAATTCATTTAGACAGTTATTTTCCTGATTTGTTACAAGGCATCTGTGGTACAGGGGATAGTTTTGAAACAGGGCAGCCGAAGGTCAATTGTGATTTAGTTGATATGGAAGGTTATGCATTGGCGAAAGTATGTAAAAAGCTCGGTGTGCGATTGATTTCCGTAAAGTATATTAGCGATGGTGCCAACGATACTGCGCATTTAGATTGGGAAGAAAATTTATTATTAGGCGCGCAGAAATTATTAAAACTTTATCAGTCTCTAGATTAGAAAAACAGCAAATTGAATATCATCAGGATTTCAATTTAAGTTTAGGCGACCATAGGGGGCTATGGTCGTTTGCCAAAATAACCAATATTGTTATATTGGATGATTAATTACGCGGTAATACACCATATAAAGTCATATGGATTGTATGTTCGATTGCACGTTGACACATACTTTTATTACGTAAAGTTTTACCTGTAACCATTTCGATTTGAGTACTGAAATCAGCATAGTTTTGAGTCAATGCCCAAATATTGATAATCAGTAATTCAGCATCAATTTGATCTGAGATTTTACCTTGAGTTTGCCAATTCAAAATGACCTTTGCTTTGCGTTTAAATAACTTTTTAAGCGGACCTTTGAGAATGGATAAAATATGTGGCGCACCTTGAATCACCTCTAAGGCAAAAAGCTTAGACGCTTTGGGCTGAGTTCTTGAGATTTCAATCTTTGTCATAATGTAATGTGACAAAGCTTCAGCTGGTTCCAATTCTGATTCAAGCGATTGTAATGGTGCTAACCATTTCTGCATGACCGTTGTCAGTACTTCAACGTATAAGGCTTCTTTATTTTCATAATAATAGAAAATATTCGACTTATGCATATCTGCTAACTGCGCAATTTCGTCTAGGCTTGCACCGTTGAAACCATAGACAGAAAATACATCAAGTGCAGCACTAAGTAACTGCTGCCGTTTTTGAGCACTCTTTTTTTGTTCCATCGCATCTTTAAATCAAATAAATGATTATTAAATTGTACGGTAAAATGTTTGATTTGTGCACAGAAAGCAAGATTATTTTGGTATATTTCTGATAAATAATTATGAAGTTTTATTATTAAATCAATCGCAATTCACTATTATCTAAATTTGCACTAAACTAGAGCAAAACCAATATAAAAATTATGTCAGTTATGGCTTATTATTTAAATTTTGTGACATTTTTTAGTATAAGACTATTTTTTGAGTAACTTACAAAATAAATGAACCAAGAATGCTGTTATTTAATTTTAATTTAAGAAAGTCATTTTGATTTAAAAGCATCCGATTATATTTGAATGAAGAATCTCTATGGATGATTTTATTTATTTAATAATGAAGTTTTAGTCGATAAAAATGGATGAAACTTCGACATATTGATAAAAGTACAGGATTCAAGCTGGAATAAGGGCAAGAAATTTTATGCCCTTATATTTTATAGATAAATCCTCAGCGTGCTATGTTTTTAAGTCGCCAACACAGCAGCCAGCACTTGCTGTTCAAGTTCAGCAAACACAACTCCTTTTTGACGTGGGCGGGCTAAATCAACTTGAAACTGTTGTGCGATATGACCTTTATCCAAAAGAATAATACGGTCCGCCAATTGCACAGCCTCGCTAACATCATGGGTGACTAAAATGGTGGTAAATCCTTGTTCCAGCCACAGTTTTTCGATCAGGTTTTGCATTTCTAGACGTGTTAATGCATCCAGAGCTCCCAAAGGTTCATCCAGCAGCAATACGCGTGGTGTATGCGACAGCGCACGTGCAAGTGCCGTTCTTTGACGTTGTCCACCTGAAAGCTGTGAAGGCCATAATCCTGACTTTTCCTTTAACCCGACTTTTTCAAGTAGTTGCTCAGCTTTGGGAAATTGATCTTTGGCGAGACCCAATTGCACATTTTTTAAAATGTTTTTCCATGGTAAAAGGCGTGGGTCCTGAAACATCACCCGAATATCATCTGCGATAATACCTTCACGGAAATTCAGCAAAGACTTAAATTTGATTTCACCGTAACTGGGTTGTTCTAAATCGGCGATTAAACGCAATAGAGTACTTTTACCGCAACCACTGCGTCCGACGATTGCAACGAACTCACCCGCTTCAATGTGCAAGTCTAGATCTTCGAGAACTTTAACTTCACCATAGTATTTATGCAGCTGTTCAATCGAAATTTCTGCACCAATTTTTGCCTGGTCTTGTTCAATTGCCTCTGGGCTTGGAAGAAGATCATTGGCGTATTGGCTTATGCTTAAATCGGTCATTTCAAGCTCCTATTTTTGATAACCTGCGTGCCAACGCAATAGATATTTTTCTAAGAATTGTGCGAAGACATCGGCAAGCTTACCCAAAAGGGCATACAGTAAAATACCGACGAGGACGATGTCTGTCTGTAAAAACTCACGGGCATTCATGGTCATATAACCAATTCCAGATTGAGCAGAAATGGTTTCTGCAACAATAAGTAATACCCAAACTAAGCCCAATGAAAAACGTAAACCAACCAGAATAGATGGCATTGCACCAGGTAAAATAATTTCTTTATATAATTGCCATTGGTTTAAACCATAGCTTTTCCCCATCTCAATCAATTGAGGATCAACTGAGCGAATGCCATGATAAGTATTGATATAAATAGGAAAAAATACCCCAACTGCCACCAAAAACAACTTTGCTGATTCATCAATACCGAACCATAAAATCACAAGTGGAATGAGTGCTAAAGCAGGAATATTTCGAATCATTTGCAAGGTCGTATCCAGCAGGTTTGACGCAACTTTTGAAGAGCCGTTGAGCAAGCCTAAAATCAAACCTAAACCGCCCCCTACCAATAGCCCGAGCAAGGCACGACCTGCACTCACTTTGACATGCTGCCAGAGTTCACCGCTGATCAATAATGTCCAAAAAGCCGATACCACTGCTGATGGTGCAGGAAGGACACGACTTTCAAGCCAGCCCGTTTTCGAAGCGATTTGCCAAATGACAATCAATAAAATCGGAACAATCCAAGGCAGCAAACGCTGCCCCAATTGATTTGTTCCACGTGAAACGACATGACTTTCCTTGGTAGGACTTCGCCTGACTATGACACTCATGCGAACTCCTTTAAGGGCTTTTTATTTTCCTCGGGTGTGTAGTTGTTGGCTACAATTTCTCCAAATGGTCCAGTTAAATTTGGTTGGGTGAGTTTTTTACGTGTTTCCAATGGAAGCAAGGGGAATACCAACTCGGCAAAACGAATCGATTCTTCCAAATGTGGGTAGCCAGAAAAGATAAAAGTATTGATCCCCAAGTCAGCATATTCTTGGATACGATCTGCAACCGTTTGTGGGTCACCCACCAATGCTGTACCCGCACCACCACGAACTAAGCCAACGCCCGCCCAAAGGTTTGGAGAAACCTCAAGCTTGCTACGATCACCATTATGTAGTTCTGCCATGCGGCGCTGACCGACAGAATCCATTTGTTTAAATTTCTTTTGAGCAGCAGCGATGGTTGCATCATCCACATATTGAATCAATTCATTGGCTGCTTGCCATGCTTGTTCTGTAGTTTCACGAACAATCACATGTAAGCGAATACCATAATTTAACTGACGTCCTTTGGCTTCTGCCCGTGCTTTAACGACAGCAATTTTTTCTTTCACCGCAGCAGGTGGTTCACCCCAAGTTAAATAGGTATCGACTTGCTCAGCTGCCAATTCGATGGCATCTTCGGAAGAGCCACCAAACCATAGGGGCGGATAGGGTGCTTGAATAGGTGGATAAAGCAGTTTGGCATCATCAACACTCAGGCGTTCGCCATGAAATGTAAAAGATTCCCCTGTGTGTGAGCGCTTTAAAATTTCACGCCAAATCGTGGTGTATTCAGCTGCTGTTTTATAACGCGTGGCATGGTCTTCATATAAACCATCACCTTTTAATTCTTGTTCGTCTCCACCCGTAACGAGGTTGAGTAGAACACGGCCATTGGATAAACGGTCAAACGTAGCTGCCATCCGTGCTGCAAGGGCAGGTGTGGTTACACCCGGACGCAAAGCAACCAAAAATTTTAGATTTTTAGTGGCGTCAATGAGGCTTGCCGCCGTGATCCATGGATCTTCGCATGAACGACCAGTCGGGATGAGTACACCTTCATAACCCAGATTATCGACTGCAACAGCAATTTGTTTCATGTAGGCATGATCGACTTGTCGCGCGCCTTTGCTGGTTCCTAAATAACGACTGTCACCGTGAGTGGGAATAAACCAGAAGATTTTCATATCATGCATCCTTAAAAAAATTCAAATACTATTTAGCCGTCCAAACAGCCTGTTTGATGTCAATGCTGTTTGGAATAATTTTGAGTTCGCTAAAGCGATTTGCGAGCTGTTGTTGGTCTGAAATCACTTTGGCTGAAAGTGGGGCAGCACCTGAAGGGCGAGGACGTCGATCGATAAAGGTCTGACTGACCTGTAGTTTTAACCCCGTGCTTTGACCAATTGATTGTGCGGTGGCAACACGGTTGGCCTGTACCCATTTATCTGCAACATTGATTTGTTGAATAATGCCTTTGACTGCCTGAGGGTATTTTTTAACAAATTCAGGTGATGCCAAGTAAAAAGTATAATTTGGACTTAAACCCTGCCCTGAAGCGAGTACACGGGCTTGATCTTCAATTTGGGCGG
Organism: Acinetobacter sp. Res13-Abat-PEC15-P4-01; assembly: GCF_015676285.1. NCBI lineage: Bacteria > Pseudomonadati > Pseudomonadota > Gammaproteobacteria > Moraxellales > Moraxellaceae > Acinetobacter > Acinetobacter sp. Res13-Abat-PEC15-P4-01. The sequence goes on from NZ_JADAIN010000039.1 coordinate 30,801, forward strand.
AAGCAAAGAATGGGTCCCAAATCGCCCAGGCATCGACAGCTCCTTTTTGAAAAGCGGCACGTGCATCAGCAGGAGTGAGCCAAATGGGTTGGATGTCCGACCATTGCAAGCCAGCTTTACGGACAGCTTGGACCAATAAATAGTGAGCACTTGAACCTTTTTGTAGCGCAATACGCTTACCTTTTAATTCGCTGAGTTTGGTTATCTTGGAACTTTTCGGTACTAGAATGGCGGAGGCGAGCGGTTTGGCAGCTTCGTAGGCAATATAATACAAAGGCTTATTGGCTGCTTGCGCGTAGACGGGTGGCGTATCTCCCGTGACACCTACATCCAGTGAACCAACGGCAAGTGCTTCAAGAATCTGTGGTCCTGCCGGGAATTCATTCCAGGAAATCTTGGCATTGGGAAATTCTTTTTCATAGAGTTTCTGTTGTTTGGCAATCGCAAAGTTAATCGAACTTTTTTGAAAACCAATACGTAACTCTTTTACGGTGGGATCAATTGCCCACACTGAAGTTGACCCAAGCATTGCACTACAGATCAACATTGTTGTCATGGCATGTGTAGGCGCATTGAACCATGATGATGTTTTGTGTTGTACAAAGTGTTGGGTCATTGTGATGTCCTCATTGCATCGCATTATGCGAAATTATTGAGCGAGTACAGCCGCTTGAATATTGATCTTGTTTGGAATAAGTTTTTGTTGATAAAAAGCATCAGCGACATCCTGTTGCTTTTTCACCACATCGTTAGAAATTGAACTTACGCCAAAGCCCATCCGTGAAATGGATGTATTGAGTACATCAAGCGGTAAGCCTGTCGGTTTTTCTAAAAGTTTGGCAGCATCAGTTTGATGTTGAGATACCCATTGTGTGGTGGTATTTAATTCATTCACTACGATTTTTAAAACGTCGGGGTGCTGTTCTGCAAATTTTCGATCAGCCAAGTAGAATTGATGGTTATTCACTAGGTTTTGACCTGTAGCAATGACTTTTGCATTGAGTTGTTTTTCCGCAGCAGCAAAGAACGGATCCCAAATCACCCACGCATCGACAGCACCTTTTTCAAAAGCAGCACGTGCATCAGCAGGCGGTAAGTAGACCACTTGAATGTCATCTAGCTTTAAATGGTTTGCTTCCAAGACTTTAAGTAAAAGGTAATGTACGTTAGAGCCTTTATTCAGGACGACACGTTTGCCCTTGAGGTCTTGCACCGATTGAATCGGCGAGTCTTTAGGGACGATCAGTGCCTCAGCCAAAGGTGCAGCAGGCTGATTGGCAACATAGACCAGATTGGAGTTCGCTGCCTGAGCAAAAATAGGAGGTGCTTCACCTGATTCACCAAAGGACACGCTTCCCACATTTAAGCCTTCTAACAATTGTGGACCAGCAGGAAACTCAACCCATTTGACATTGACCCCTTTTTGTTTAAGCGCTTTATCCAAGTCGCCCCGGGCCTTGATAATTGGCAATACGCCATATTTTTGAAAACCGATATTTAAAGTCGTGGTCTCTTGCGGTTTAGAACATCCAGTCAGCATCATGATGGTGGCAAGACTTGCACTTAGAAAGGAGATTTTTTTCCATGAAGGTTGAAATAAGTGCGCCATGAGTCACGATGCCTGTGTAATGTAAAAAGGATGAGCATCAGCTTAAAAGGCTTTGTATTTTCAAAAAAATAAGTTTTTTATGATTGCTAATGAAAAAAAAAGATAAATTATTAAATGCTAAAGTTATCGTTAAATCAGAAATATAAAATAAATATTCTATAAAAATAAAAAGTTATAAGAATATGAAAAGTATAAATTTATTGCTGTTATTTAGATCAGGAATATAGATTCCATGATCATGCATAAGCAAAATCTCTCAGTCATGGAATCTATTTAGATAAGTTTAGATGTAAATGTGATAATTCATGGAACCCAGTGTGTGTTGAAGATCAGGTCATGCTTTTTTTAAATACCATTGAATTACGTTGATAGTTATATAGAGCTTGGCGTGCTTCGGGTAAGTCGTCAACATTTGCCAATTCAAAACCATGCTCTAAGAACCAGTGTGCCGTTCGTGTAGTGAGAACAAACAGTTGTTGAATACCTTGCTGGCGTGCATGTTCTTCTAGAAAATGTAGAATCTGACTGCCCCGGTTCGATTTACGATAGCCAGGATGGACAGCAACGCAGGCGATTTCAGCGGAACTTACTTCATCGTTTGAAGCAGGAATTGGGTAGAGTGCGGCACAGGCTAAAATCGTACCGTCTCGCTCGATGACAGCAAATTTATCAATTTCAGTTTCAAGTCGTTCACGTGAGCGATAGACCAGAATTCCTTCTTCTTCCAAGGGACGTAATAAGTTGATTAAACCGCCTACATCACCGATATTTGCCATACGCACTTCTTCATAATGCGCATCAGTAATCATGGTGCCATGCCCATCACGGGTAAAGAGTTCTTCTATTAAAGCACCGTCATGCGCATATGAAAGCAGATGTACACGATTGACTCCTTTTAATGATGCCTGTTTGGCATTGTGTAAATGCAAGGCAATTTCAAAATTTGAATCTTGATATTTTTCAATGTGCTTATCAAGCTGATGTGGGGTAATTTCACGTTTTAATTGTCCGTATTCATCCATTAAGCCCTGCTGACTGCCCAAGAAAATCAATTTATCCGCTTGCAGGTGGATGGCAGTTTTTGTTGCCACTTCTTCTGCCAGTAAATTAAAGACTTCCCCAGTGGTTGAATAGCCTGTTGGACCTAATAGCACAATATTCTGATTGTCTAAGTGACGTTGAATCGCCTCGGTATCAATGGTTCGAACTTCACCTGTGAGCTGAAAATCGATGCCATCTCGAATGCCGTACGGTTTCGCAGTCACGAAGTTACCCGATACAACATCAATGCGAGCACCAAACATCGGCGAGTTGGCGAGTCCCATTGACAATAAGGCTTCAATTTGTAGTCGAATTGATCCCACAGCGTTCATGACGCAAGGCAAAGACGCACGCGTTGTAATGCGACGATTGATATGGATGGGGCTCTGGATTTTATTTTGACGTAAATTCGCATTGATTTGAGGGCGTGCGCCGTGGACCAGAATGAGTCGTATACCTAATGAATGTAATAGCGCAATATCATGAATAATATGTTGAAAATTGGCGTGCTCAACAGCTTCACCGCCAAACATCAATACAAAGGTCTTACCACGATGGGCATTGATATAGGGTGCAGAATGACGAAACCAATGCACATATTCTTGCGCTGTGCTTTGTGTTGTTTCTGGGCTGTCAGTTTGCATACCTATCTCAGTATTGTTGATTGCTATGTGATGATTCTAAACAAAAATAACTGATAAATAATAGTCAAAATAAAAAAAGCACCCGAACGTGGGAGGACGAGTGCAAAAGGGTTATACATTTCACGATTGAATCTTGAATATAAGATGAAAGTTCATGGATTAAAAAGGAGTGATGATCATTGCATTTGAAGCTTCAATATCAACACATTTCCTTTCGATCTGTGAATAAACTTAATCCTGAAATATAGAGAAATAATGAAGATATCCATGAAAATATGTAGTTGAAAGCATGATCAAATCAATAGAACTGTCATACGCTGCTCAGAATATTAAAAAACCCAAACACAGTTGGGTTTTGCTTTGTTTCAAAATCATCAACCGATGACACGGATGATGCGATGATTTTTCTGATTGACCAGTACATAGTCTCCATTGATTCTATACCACTGTTGATACTTTCCTGGTTTGGACAAATGGCGGTAGTTTTTATAGTTGACGTGATAACGCGAAGCGCCAAACTGAGAAGGTAAATACTGACCTGAACGCCAATGACGGCTTGGTATGACTGTATTGCCATAATGTTTGTTATCGTTCCAGTGGTGTTCATTTCGATGCTCCCAACGCTGCTGTTCATAACGGTGATGTTGATCTCGGTGATCTACATGAGGTGCCGCCATAGTCGATGTCGTTATCATTGCCGCCATCGAAAGTGTGATTGTGGTTAAAGTGCTTTTCATTTGATTCACCTGAATTTAAATTTTGTCCTTTGATGCTTTCAAATTACGTAAAAATTAGAGATAAATGGTGAGGATGATTTAGTTGAATTGTGAAATGTATGAAGATTTGATGAAGACGGACAACATACTCATTTTCTCAGTGCTTAGAAATCTCAAAGGCGTATCCCTGCTGCGGAAATCAACTAAATGAGAAGCTTGATAGGCAAAATGATCGATTGCTCAACGAGCTTGAAAATAAACCGAACAATCTGAAGTTAATTTTAATAAAAAAACCCTCCTTGGGAAAAGGAGGGTGAGGAAGGCGTTGAGTTTTAATGGATGGGTAAAGCAAACAGAATAGGGACTGTGCTTTTGATCATTTTAATATTAACGGACGACTCGAATAATATGGTGGGTACGTTCGTTAACAAGCACATAACGTCCATCAACTTTATACCAACGCTCAAATTTGGCTGGTTTGTGGAGGTTTTTATAAACACGATAATCATTCACATAGTAATGATTGTCATGGTAGCGTTCAGGTAAAACCACACCTTCTCGCCATTCAAATTTTTCATGACTAGCCATAGGGCGATGATCACGGCCATGATCCCAATCTGCCATTGCTGAGGTTGCGACTAAAGCACTGAGAGAGAGCGTGATTGCGCTGATAACTTTTTTCATTTGAATTGACCTTATAAAACGGATGATCTATCCGATGATTGAAAATTACTCCTGAATTTAAGATAAAAAATGAAGAAATATCATTGAATTGTGAATTTACATACCAGTTCTATACATTATTCTCATCGCTTGTAAAAGCTGAGATGGAGCAAAAAAAAAGCTCAAACGAAAAAGGTGTTTGAGCTTATGAAATTGAAACATTGATCACGAATACCTGGCTACATGCCACGAATACTCACAATATTGTTATTGTCAGAATCAACTAAGATATAGTCATTATTAATTTTGTACCATTGTTGATTACGTGAAGGTTTTGGTAGGTTCTCATCCCTATAATCAACTTTATAGCTGTTTCCTCTGTAATGTTGTGGCATTACATAACCCATTTGCCATTTATGTTGCTGTAAACGCTTTACACCACGTTCTTCTCGCTCCCGACGTTGCTCTTGAATATTATCATCGTCATTCCCACGAAAATTACGTCCACGCTCACCGCGATCACGTTTACCTTGATCATACCCATGATCATTGTCAAAATGAGGACCTGCAATGGTAATTTGAGTCGTCAGCAGTGTTGATAGAGAGATTGCGATGATCGCTAAAATCTTTTTCATAATCATCCTCGCTTATCCAGTGTGTTTATTTTGACCTCACTACTGTACTGCTAAATTGCAGAGAAACTGTGAAGAAAATTCAGTTTTTCATTAAAAAATACAGACATAATCAAAACATATTTCTGAAAAAGTGAAAAGGGTTATCGCAATGCTTTGAATCACAAACCCTGATGTGCTTTTCTTTAGTGCACATTTTATGATTAAAAAAATGTAAATATTTATAAATATTGTTTTAAGCTGAGCACCAGAGTAGCAATATTCCAGCTTTGATTAAGCCGCTTTAGTACCATTGCTCATTTATATCCTTGAGACAATTGACCACCTTGATGATATTTTCTGCTTGATGGGCATCATCAAGTGCTTGAATAAAATGATGGGGCAGTTGTAATTGTTCGATTGAACGGATGATCTCTACTTTATATTTTAAATCAGTCATGGCTCATTCCTCAAAAGGTCTTGTTTCCTTGAAGAGAACTATAAAAGATCTTATTGGATTTGAAAAACTGGATAAAATTATATTTTTTATTGGATAAAACGATTTAAAAGAATTTTGAAATCTCAGATTTTGATGATATGTATAAAAATTCGCTGAAAAAATTTCCCCCCACCGACCATGATCAAAGTAAGGGGAAAATCAATTAATCCTGTGCGTCGATACTTTCACCATTTAATGAAAGACTGTCATCACCCATCAAGTAAAGATATGCTGGCATAATGGATTCCGGTGATGGTAACACTTTTGGATCTTCATCAGGATAGGCTTTGGCACGCATTGCCGTACGCGTACCACCAGGATTGATGCAGTTATAGCGAATATTTGGATAAGTATTTTCTTTGGCAAAAATTTTACTTACCGCTTCAATCGCTATTTTTGAGACCGAGTATGCACCCCAGTGCGCACGTGCTTCCCGCCCAACACCTGAGCTTGCAAAGACCACTGAAGCATGTTCAGATTTTTGTAATAACGGCAGAAGCTCTTGGGTCAGAACAAAAGGAGCCCGTAAATTCACTGCCATCACATCATCCCAGACTTCTTCGGGATAGTTTGCCAGTTCCACGCGTTCACCTAAGATACCCGCATTATGTAAAATGCCGTCTAAACGTCCAAATTGCTGTTCAAGGGTATCCACCAAAAGTTCGTAATCTCGAGCAGAAGCAGTAGAAAGTTGTAAAGGTAAAATCGCGGGCTGCGGTGCACCTAATGATTCAATTTCATCATAAATGACTTCAAGTTTATTGAGCGTACGACCATGCAAAACGACGGTTGCGCCGTGTAGGGCATAGCTGAGTGCTGCTGCACGCCCAATACCGTCTCCCGCGCCCGTAATCAGGATAATTTTATCCTTCAATAAATCTGGACGAGGTTGATATTCTGAATATTTCATGGGAGACCTCCTGTAGTTTTTATGATGTGATTTGAATTTCAATATAAAAACATTGAAACACCATATTCAAGATGTTTCAGTGTCTTTTTATTAACTTATTAGACCAGTTAAATAATCTTCTATGCTTCTAAATTTTGACCAACTTCTTGATAACCTGATGTAATTCATCAACATTATCCACAATACAATCTGCTTGCCAAGCATTGAGATCATCTTTGTACTGTAATGGTAAATAACCATAAGCAGCAAGGATGGTATACATCTGCGCATTTCGTCCAGCATCAATATCCCGAGGATGATCGCCTACATAAATGCATTGTTCTGGAACAATATCAATCTGTTTTGCAGCTAAATACATCGGTTCAGGGTCCGGTTTGGTCTGAGTCACATCTTCGGGGCAAACCAGCACGGCGCAACGATCTGTTAGGTTAAGTGCTTGAAGTAGCGATTCACTTAGCCAGCGAGGCTTATTGGTTACAATACCCCAAGGAATCCCATGATTTTCCAACTCTGCTAAAAGTGGATACATGCCTGCAAAGAGATCAGTATCTACAGCAATGTCTGCACCGTATAAGTCTAAAAAATGTTGGCGATGAGCGAGAAAAACCGGATCATCAACTTCAAGTTCCGGATAAACCAGTTTGACCATCGCACGTGCACCTTCAGAGACCTGGGTCCGGATTAAATCTGCATCGACGACAGCACGTCCTTCATTTCTGCACATGTCTTGGATGATACGTATAAAATCTGCGGCAGTATCGATCAAGGTGCCATCTAAATCAAAAAGAACAGCTTGCATCAGACACCTTCATTCACGGTATATACCATGTAGTTCACATCAACATTTGGTGCGAGCCAATAATGTTTGGTGAGAGGGTTGTAATGTAAACCTGTCATATCTTTGAGTATTAAACCAGATTGACGAATGTCATGTGCTAACTCTGAGGGTTTAATGAATTTATGATAGTCATGGGTGCCTTTTTTCAACAGACGTAAGACATATTCTGCGCCAATAATCGCAAATAGATAGGATTTGGGATTACGGTTGATGGTGGAGAAAAAGACATGACCGTTAGGTTTTACCAATTTTTGACATGCTTGAATAATCGAAGCAGGATCAGGCACATGCTCCAGCATTTCCATACAGGTGACAATATCGTATTGTCCTGCTTGCTCTTCAGCCAATTGCTCTACAGGGATTTGTCGATATTCAATATTCTGTACATTTTCTTGTTCGGCATGCAAGCGCGCTACATTCAAAGGGGCAGCACCCATGTCAATACCCAAAACATCTGCACCACGGCGAGCCATACTTTCAGCCAGAATGCCACCACCACAACCCACATCGAGGATCTTCTTACCCGTAAGACCATTGGCATGTTCATCAATCCAATTTAAACGTAATGGATTGATTTGATGTAAGGGTCTGAACTCAGAGTGTTGATCCCACCATAAAGCAGCTAACGCTTCAAATTTAGCAATTTCCTGTGGATCAACATTAAGTTGCGACATGTTCGTCACCTCTAAGTAAATTGTTTTAATCAAAAATTAATTTCAGTTATGCTAGTGTAACCATAAATCCAAAAAAAGCGATGAATCGTGTAAAAAACTTCACAGAAGGAAAACGATTTTCTCATATTTGTTTTATAGTGAATGCATATGCTATGCAAGACGACTTAGAGGACAATAAAGTCAATGAAAAAATTTATTTTAGGTGGCATGACCGCAATGGTGATGGCATTTTCTGCAAACACCATGGCTGCTGATTTTGTTGCAGGTAAAGATTATACCGTTGTTCAAAATCCTGGAAAAGTTGCAGTACCAGGTAAAATTGAAGTACGTGAGTTTTTTTGGTACGGATGTCCACATTGCTTCAAATTAGAACCACATATGCAAACATGGTTAAAGAAGATTCCTAAGGATGTTAACTTTATTCGTACACCAGCAGCCATGAATCCATTATGGGAACAGGGTGCGCGTGCGTACTATGTGAGTGAAGCATTGGGTGTTCGCAAACGTACGCATTTACCTTTGTTCCATACTAACTTTTCAGGCAACCAACAAGTACTTCAAAAAGATGCATTTGCTAAATTTTTTACGCAATACGGTGTACCTGAAGCAAAATTCAATAGCATGTATAGTTCATTTGCGATCACGGCAAAAATTGCTGAATCAAATCAATTGGCACAGCAATATCAACTTTCTGGCGTACCCGCAGTTGTCGTGAATGGTAAATACGTAGTTCAAGGTGAAGATGCCAAAGTCACACAGGTTGTTGACTATCTTGTAAATAAAGAACGTACAGCAAAATAAGCCTGCTTCATTCAGGAACCCGCAAATATTTGCGGGTTTTTTTACATGAAAAGAGGGTACAGGATATTTAAGTCAGCTTTCGTTGACCGCTTTTGAAAGCATGTTGATGACTCAAGCCCACGATCAGCAGCGCGACAATAATCATAGCCAGCATGTAATGTGGAAACGTGGATGCTCCTGAGTGATTCAGGATCATTCCACCCATCCATCCACCGGCTGCAACTGCTAAATTAAAAACAGTGACCAACATGGATTGTGCAACATCTGCATCTTCCCGGGCTGCATCGGCAAGTGCTGTCTGTAAGAGGGTAGGTGCTCCACCAAAAGTCACTCCCCAAATTGCGATACAGGCCAGAATGATCAGATCGTTATGGATAACAGTGAGTAAGATGCAACTCAAAGCAAAAAAAATCAGACTGATTAGGGTGAGTATTCTTAAATGGCGATCTACCCACAAACCCACCAACCAAATGCCAAGAATGGATGACAGACCAAACAACATCAGCACAAGATCAAGAGGTTGGTTTAATTCCGCCTGAGTTAAATAAGGTGCAATATAGGTATAGAGAATATTATGGGACAAGATCCAAAACAGTAAGACAGTCAGGATAGGTAAAATCCCTGCGCTCGAAGCGACCTGCATAATAGACTTGCTGTATTGTTGAGGCTGACTTTGAAAGTCTGGAATCATGACGCGTATCCAGATGATGAGGACCAGTGCGAGTACAGACATCGCCCAAAAGATTTGATTCCAGCCAAACAAATGACCAAACCATGTGGCTAAGGGCACACCCAGAGAAAGTGCTAAAGGTTGACCGACACTGGCTATCGCCAAAGCTTTGCCTTGTAAATGAAAAGGAACCAAACGCCGTGCATAACCCGCCAATAGCCCCCAAATGACGCCTGCTGACATACCTGCAAAAAAGCGTGCCATCAAGATAAAATAATAATGTGTTGAAATTGCAGTGAGACTGTTAAAGATCAGTAAGCCGATAATTGCATATAAAAATAAAGGGCGCCTGTTCCAGTCACGTGTCATGGTGATGATGGGGATTGCTGCCATAACAGAACCTAAGGCATAAAGTGTAATGAATTGACCGGCTTGAGCTTCTGTAATATTTAGCCCTTGGCTGATTTGAGGAAGTAATCCTGCGGGTAGGGTCTCCGTCATGACGGCAAGAAAGCCTGCCAGTGTAAAAGCAAGCAGTTGAAATACCGGTAATTTTTCAACAGTATTGTGGGGTGTTGATTGCTTTTGATATTTTTGATGATCAGACATGCAGGATTTCCTGAGCTGTAAAAAGGGGGGAGATCTGTCCACACAATTGAGCTTCGAATGGACTTGCTGTGACTGGTCCCGCATGACCGGTTGAAGTCAATAAATTTAATCTATTCATATATTTGGATATAAATATTTTCATCATATTCAATTCTCGCTGCTTCAAGATAAGCATGTTGTCGTGTATTTTGGAATGATTGTTCCAAAATAAACAAAATAAAAAGCCAAAACCTTGAAAGCATTTTGACCTTTAAAATTAGAGAGACAGCATTGTTATATCAATGACATACTGTAAAATTTTTTGCCTTTCAGCTAAATCACTGCCTTTACCCAGTATTCTCATTCCTTGAATAGTGTTGACCAAAAAATAAGCCAAGGCTTCAGGATTTTTATCAGATGAAATTTCACCGCTAAGTTGTCCATAAACAATTAACTGCATTAAAGCTTGCTGTAGACGTTGAAAATTATGTCTTACATGCTGAGCAACATGTTGGTCATGTGCCGCAAGTTCCAAGGCAGCATTGGCAACCATACAGCCTTTCTGCTGTGGATCTTTTAATTCATCATCAAGAATTGAAAGCAATAATTGACGTATGCGTTCTTGAACAGAATCATCACCAGTCAATCTTTGAATGTTTGCAGTCGTGATGGCCTGATAGCGTTTTAGCGCTTCCTGATAGAGTGTGTGTTTATTTTCAAAGGTATTATACAAGCTGCTACGTGACAGCCCAGTGCCATCTACCAGATCTTGTACAGAAGTTGCGGCGTATCCTTTTTGCCAAAAGACCTGCATGGCTGCATCTGCAATTTCATCAGGTTCAAATTCTTTGTTACGCATAGATTGTTTGTATTGGAATGAGTGTTCCATTAAATTTTACATTAACTTGAATCACTGTCAACAATCCTTTAGAAATTTAAGTAGGGGAGGTTTAAGATGCTTTGACTTCCCAATTTTCAATCCCTTTGAAAATGAGATGAATTTGAGTCACAGCTTGCTTTTTTAAGACCATTTTCTGTAATTCAAGTTCGAGACCTGAATATTGACGGGAGAGGTTAATCCAAGACATTGCCCAAGTAAAAGATAGATTAATCAGAATATTGGTGATCACTTTTAAGTCACTCTCATCTCGAAAATTCTCAATGACTTCAAATTTTTTTAAATCACTGGCGAGATCATCATTTAAAAAGTCGATTTCTCTTGAAATGGCGCGACGAACAATTTCTGAACCGCCCCAACGTTCTGCAATCATAAAAATCCACTGTTGAGGACTACTGTCTACAGCTTCAAAGAATAATTCCATACTGGTTTTGGTCTTGGCTTCAGGATGAGCGAGACCTTTGCCCAATTGATGTAACACATTTTTGAGATATAGCGACACTTGATCGACCAGCTCTTTACCCAACTCATCCATATCTTGAAAATGGCGGTAAAACGCAGTGGGCACTAAACCAACCTCACGTGCAACTTCTCTTAAGCTGATACTCGAAAATGAACGACCTGATGTGCTTAAGGTTAAAGCAGCATCAAGTAAAGCCTGACGGCTTTGTTGTTTACGTTCATCGCGTATCGACATTTGGACATCCATAGTTTTTGGTTGTGATGAGTCTATCAAAAAAAATAATAAATTAAACGACGAATGTCAGTGTACAGGTGTTGACTGAATTAAAAAAATGATTATAGTGTACATATGTTCACTAAAAGAACGTTTGTTCACTCAATAAATAGCAAGCACAAAGAGGAACGTCACATGAGTAGCTATATGCAGTATCAGCCAGAATGGGTTCGTGAGGATTTTGTCGATTTTATCGCAGAAAAAATCAATCCTGTTTGGGCTTGGAAAAAGGTCAAAGCCACTGTTGTTAAAACACGTGCATTGAGCGCTGACTTCTACCAAATTCAATTAAGACCAAATCGTAATTTTAAACATCAGCAATTTAAAGCAGGGCAAAGTATTCTGGTTACCATTGAAATTGCAGGTGTACGTCAACAACGCAGTTATTCTGTAGTGAAATTTTTGAATAATGGCGACATTATTATTGCTGTTAAACAACAAGGTAAAGTTTCCACTGTATTAAGTCAGTTGGCTTTTGGGAGTGTGGTTGAACTTTCTCAAACTCAAGGTGATTTTGTTTTAGACCAAGATCATACCCCATTGCTATTGATTGCTTCTGGCAGTGGAATCACAGCAATTTACTCGCTGTTGCTTGCGGCATTGGCGATGGATGCAAACCGTCGTGTAGATTTGATTTATTTTAGCCGTGATGAAGCCTTTCATGCAGATTTGGAAAAACTTTTTCAGCAATATCCAAAGTTTAACTATCATTACATCAACACCGTTCAGCAGAAACAGCATTTAACAACTGTTTTACTGGAAAGTTTAGTTCCGGATTTTCAACAACGACAAACTTATGCCTGCGGTGCGAATGCCATGATGCAAAGCATCAATCAAATTTATCAGGATTTGAATATTACAGCGCGCTTAAAACAGGAATATTTCCAGATTGCAGTAGACGAAAGCCTAGAAGCACAACCAATCGTTTTTTTACGCTCACAACAAGAGTTTGAAGCGCGTTCTAACCTTCTTGAGAGTGCTGAACATGCCGGATTGAAACCAACACATGGTTGCCGTATGGGGATTTGCAATACCTGTACGTGTACTAAAGTGAGTGGTTCAACCAAGAATATACTCACGGGTGAAATTGACCACGATAGCAATACTCAAATTAAATTGTGTATCAGCCAGGCAATCAGTCCTGTGGTGATTAACCTGTAAATTAAAGTAATCATTTCAATAAATTTAAGCAACTTCTTGCTCTGTTGAAGCTAGACGTAGGAAGTTGTACCCAAAATTCAGCCAAGGCTTCTAAAAATGAAGCGCTGAGGAGTAAAACAATGAATATGTCAGTCAATTTTCCAAACAGTAAATCGAAACATTTAAACCCTGAACAAACAGCAGAGTTTGGTCGTCGGGTGGATGAAATCCGCCGTGAAGTGATGGACAGCCTGGGTGAACAAGATGCCAAGTACATTTATAAAATCCGAAATTTTGTGCGTTATAGTGAAATTGCATCCCGTGGAATGTTGATGTTTGGCGGTTGGATACCACCAGTTTGGGTCATTGGCACTGGCTTGTTGGGTATTTCCAAAATTGTTGAGAATATGGAGCTTGGACATAATGTCATGCACGGACAATTCGACTGGTTAAATGATCCAAGTTTGAATGGAGCAAACTATGACTGGGATACCATGGCAACAGGAGATGATTGGAAATATACCCATAATTATGTGCATCATACCTATACCAATATTGTCGGGAAAGACCATGATGTTGGCTACGGATTGCTTCGAGTCAGTGAGTCACAAAAGTGGGAACCGCGCTTTTTATTCAATATCCCATTGGCGATTCAATTGATGGTGTTTTTTGAATGGTATGTCGGTGTTCAGAATCTGCATTTAGAAGATGCTTTGGTCTACAAAACCAAAACTTGGAAACAAGTTTGGGCTGATGCTACAAAATTTCGTAAGAAAGCGCGCCGTCAGATTTTAAAGGATTATGTATTTTTTCCATTGATCGCAGGACCAAATGCACTGCCAGTTTTGGCAGGGAATGCAATAGCCAATGTGATTCGTAGTCTATGGTCTTCAGCCGTGATTTTTAATGGTCATTTCACTGAGGATGCTGAAACTTTTGAAGCAGATAATGTTGAAAATGAAACACGGGCGGAATGGTACTTGCGCCAAATTCGTGGTTCGAGCAATTTTACCGGAACGGATTGGTTGCATATTTTAAGTGGTAATCTAAGTCATCAGATTGAACATCACTTATTTCCAGATATGCCTGCCAACCGTTATGCAGAAGTAGCACCTAAGATCAAAGCCTTATGTGAAGAATATGGCATCAATTATAATGAAGCCAATTTCTTTAAGCAGTTTGGTAGTGTGTGGATGCGTCTAGCCAAGTGCTCTTTACCCAATAATTGGACGACAGCGATTACACAGTCCGTGCAAAGAGTAAAAGGTATTTTTGCTTAAATGATATTTTACAGGTAGTTTTATTTAAAAAGTTATAAGCTCGAAAGAACCTTGTTGAGATTGGCAAGGTTCTTTTGTTTTTAAATCGCTTTAAACTTCAAAAATAGAAATAAAATAATAAAATTGAAAAATAATAAAGAGATTATTAATTTTTCAATGTAAAAAGTAAAACTAGATTTCAGTAAGATAATTAGCTAGATTAATAATATAATTTTTGTCTAAATTTTGAGTCGATATAGCATATCTGTATTCATTTTTAATAAACCTTATGCTGTATATTTTCGCATGATCAAACGTTTCCAAAGTTGCTGGTATTTTATTAAATTATAATTTAAAGTTTCTTCTATAATTAGTAGTTTCATTCCATCTTTAGATAATTTAGTTTGGTTGATTTCAATTCTCTCTCCATTAGGTGCTTCATATAAACGATATAGAGAATCAAACCCTTCATTTTTAGTATATCCTCCAGAATAATAAGAACCTGTTAATTCTAAAGAGAGATCATTTAATGGTAAATCCTTTGGTGAAAAACTAACCTTTTCTTTAATATTATTGTACCCATATTTCTTTTGAAAATTTCTATATTTTTCTATATTTGAGAATTCATGAGTTATTTTTCCTCCACTTAAGCTTCCAAATTTATATAAGTTATTTATTTTATTTAATAAATCTATTTTTTTATCTTCTGTTATTGGTGCATTTTTTAAGCTTACAATTGTTAAAAAATTTGAATTTGTAAAAATATTTTGATCTTGATTTATTTTAGATATCATTTCTTTATTCGTTATTTCAGTTTCTTTTTGTCCAATGTTAGACTCTGGTAAAGTTAAATTATTTTTTTCCTTTATATGTTTATCTTGGTTAGATGAGTTTTCCCCTATAAAAAAGATATACTTTATTCCTATCAAAAAAGAGACCATCCCAATGATGAGTATACCAAGAAGTAGTTTTATATTTCTCATTACCAAGGCCACCCTTGAGTAGCATTGCAGTCAGTTGCTAAAGTTTCTCGATATCCAATATTTCCACCAAGAGAGAATTCATAAGTATGTTTTCCTTTAACAGACCAGTTTCTATTTGGTTTAAAAAAACTATCAACATATCCAGCATAGGCTCTGTAACCATATTCCATATCTGGGTTTGGAAAATCAGTAACAGTTGAGGATGCTTTTGATCTTGTTGCTCCATTTGCAGCTGTTTGCAGAGTTTCTACAATCATGGCTTTTGGAAAACCTAAAGTCCAACTAAATGATTCATTATGATATCCAACCCCTTCTGGAGTAATAGCCTTACAATTTGCTCTGCTCGCCATAATTGGAATTCCATCATCAGCATAAACAAAGGAGTGAGTTCCTGAAAATATCAAACAACAATAAATTATTTTAAATAATGATTTACTCATAATATTCCTATTTTTTAAAATAATGAATCGTGAATGTAAGTATTAATAATATTTTTGTCAATTGATTTGGTATTTCTTAATTTGTAACTATAAATTACCCATAGGGAAACCATGAAACATCCATTGAATAACCAATAGAAGTGTGAGAATAAGTATAATAATTATAAATATTGCTAAATATTTTATATTTTCCTCTATTTGCAATTTAAGTATTTTGTTAGAATAATAAATTAAAATAATTCAATTCTAATTAAACTTTTTTAATTGTAATTAATTCAAGAAAAAATGTTAATTGCTTTTTATTTTTCAATGCTGTCTTAATTTTAATAATGATTAAAATCATGAACTTGTATTTCAATAATTTGTTTTAAATTTATTTAATTCTGATGTTTAGTAAGGTGGTGAGCTATTGAAAATTACTGAAATTTACTTTTTGTAATATATGTTCTTTGTTTAATTTTCACAAAATATCTGAAGTATTTTAAATTTGAGAATACACATGAGGGTTATTTAAAATATTTTCTATAATTAAGACACGATAAGTACTAGGTAATCTGTATAAAAGCTAAACTTAAATTATTATTGACCTTTTTTAATCAACATCCTTGGTGATTTCCCCGACATTCTTTTAAAAAAGGAAATAAAGGCACTCTCACAGGAAAAACCCAGGTGATGGCTGATCACGGCTATTTTTTCATTTTTAGATAATAAATCTATCGCTTTCAGAAAACGCCATTGTTGCCGCCATTGCTGATAATTCAACCCCGTTTCTCTTAAAAAAATTCTGCCAATGGTCTTTTCACTGAGTCCAACCAAATCGGCGAATATGTTTAAATTGGGAAGCAATTCAGTACCTAAAAATTTTCTTAATCGATGATCTGTGGGGAATTGTAAAATGACCGATACCGATGCTGCAGCTTCAATTTCATTCAGTCCTACATTGAATAAATCTAAATAAGGTCGCTTGGACCAATCTGAATCAAAATCAGCAAAAGCAATTCTTTCCAAAACTTCTTTTAATAAGCAACTGACTTGCAATACTTTGACTTCTTTAGGAAGCGCTGTGTATTGATCGGTATTGATATATACCGAGCGATAGCCAGTCACTTGACTCATTTCAGCGCGATGCACTGTATCCGGCGGAATCCAGGCGATATGTGCTGGAGGCAGGATGCATAACCGACCAGACAAAGTAATTCTTATACTGCCACTGTTGGTAAAGAGCAGTTGTCCCATTTTGTGGGAATGTTCTCCTGAATCATGTCGAGCAATTTCAGAAGCAATACCAATAACATTTAATCCGAGTTGATCGGGATTAAAATCAGCATCTGCCGCTAACCATGCCATTGTTTGTCCGATTTTATAAATAATATGTCTTTTATGATTATATCTCTCAAAATTTGATTTTGTTATTTTTCTTGATGGTTTAATTAAGCGCATTGAAAAGAAAATGTTAAAGAAATCTATATTTTGTCTACTGGCTGTTTTGATGATGTTTCCTCAAGTCGTTGAAACGATTTACAGCCCCGCATTGCCTCATATTGCATATGGATTTCATATAAGTGCTGAAAAGGCGAGTCAAACGATCTCTTTATATTTTATTGCTTTTGCTTTGGGCATCGTTTTTTGGGGACAGATGTGTGACATTCTGGGAAGACGAAATTCGATATTGGGAGGTTTGTTGATTTATGCAATAGGCTCAATCGCTGCAATTTTCTGTAGCACTTTTGATGATTTAATCATCGCCAGAATTCTTTCTGCATTTGGTGCTGCTGTGGGTTCAATCGGAACACAAACCATAATCCGAGATATTTTCAAAGCTAAAGAACTGGTCAAGATTTTTTCTGTCATTGGCATCTTGCTCGCGCTCAGTCCAGTGCTGGGTATGGTGCTAGGGGCATTCATAACAACAGGGTGGGGATATCAAGGTGTATTTCTGGGTTTAGCACTATTTTCGATCATACTGATGTGTTGGTGTGTAGTTGATTTACCTGAAACCCTTGTTAAAAAGCGCAAAAAAGTTCCTATTTGTCATAATTTTATCGTCATGCTGAAAGATGGTGATATTTGGAAAACCGCATTCTTGGTCGCACTTTTTAATATAAATCTTTTTGCTTACTACCAACTCTCTCCTTTCTATTTTCAAAGATTACAAGCCTCATCATTGTTGTTTGGGTTGAGTGGTCTTTGTCTAACATTTGGCTCAGTTTTAGGTGCATTGCTGAATAAATCTCTGCTGAATAAAGATATAAATCCGCGTATTTTTGTTTCAATTGCTGCGTTGATTGCAATTTTGGGAAGTGTTTTGATTTGCATTTCTTTAGCCATAAAGAGTTGGTTATTTATTTTTCCAGCACTGTTGATCATGGTTGCATATGGACTTGCTATTCCCAATCTTCTCGCGACTGCACTTAAACACTATCCCGAATGTTTAGGGACAGCAGGCGCACTGTTGGGCTTGATGTATTATTTATTATTGGGTGGAGGATTAATTTTGACTGGTTGGGTGCAAAATTTGTCAGCAGTATTGTTAATTTGTAGTGTGGCTGCTTTATGTATTAATTTATTTTGGCATCGTGAAGTATGAAAGCTTTCACGTTCATCACATTATTTTTAAGATGATACCCTGAGTATCCAACAGGCTTGGATCAATCCGTCAATAAGCGTCATATATTCAGCAATTCCAAAAACCACCATCTTGTAACAAAACCAACACTAGAGTATCTGTTATACTTAGCCGCAATATTTTTGAATCCAATAAGGACACACTATGCGTATCGACCAACGTGCATTAGATCAATTACGTGAAGTTAAAATTACTCGTAACTACACACGTTATGCGGAAGGTTCTGTATTGGTTGAATTTGGTCATACAAAAGTGCTGTGTACTGCAAGTATTGACAATTCAGTACCTCGTTTCTTAAAAGGACAAGGACAAGGTTGGGTCACTGCGGAGTACGGCATGTTGCCACGATCTACCCATACCCGCAGTGACCGTGAAGCTGCTCGTGGCAAGCAATCAGGGCGTACGCAAGAAATTCAACGTTTGATTGGTCGTAGCTTACGTGCAATGGTTGACTTGAAAAAGTTGGGTGAGAATACGATTACGATCGACTGTGATGTGATTCAAGCGGATGGTGGGACACGTACTGCTTCAATTACTGGTGCTGCAGTTGCACTGATTGATGCCATGAATGTGTTGTTAGAGAAGAAAAAAATCAAACAAGATCCCTTAAAAGGTCTGGTTGCAGCAATTTCAGTCGGAATCTACCAAGATGAAGTACTGCTTGATCTTTGCTATGAAGAAGATTCGAACTGCCAAACTGACTTGAATGTGGTGATGACACAGGCAGGTGAATTTATCGAAATTCAAGGTACGGCAGAAGACAAGCCCTTTACCCGCGCTCAATCCAATGCGATGTTAGAAATGGCTGAAAAGGGGATTCAAGCGTTGGTTAAAAAACAGCAAGAAGCCTTGGGTTGGTAATTGCACCATCATTCAAAATTACTATAAATCTAACGCATCTTCTGATGCGTTTTTTTTATATGAAAAATTTTGTTGTGTATTCTGCTCGTCATGAAATTGCCATTAAAGCTTCACCCTATTGTCATTGGGATCGTATTGACTATGGCTACCTTTATTTCATGGACAGGACAATGCGAAATTTACTCTTGATTGCAATTATGAGTCTGAGTGTAGTGCTCAGTGCTTGTAATGATGATAACAACGAAACATCAACGACGAATCCGCCAGCACCCACCTGTAAAGTACATTGCGCACCATAATAAAAATATAAGGATACTCACATGAAACGTCGCGATTTTTTAATCAACTCAACAAAAACAATATTTGGTACAGCTGCATTAGCCAGCTTTCCAGCCAGCATTCAAAAAGCCTTAGCGATTGATGCCAAAGTTGAAACAGGCACAATTAAAGATGTAAAGCATGTCATTATTTTGACTCAAGAAAACCGTTCATTTGATAATTATTTTGGAACCTTCAAAGGTGTTCGAGGCTTTGGCGATCGTTTTACGATTCCACTATCAGACAACCGCAAAGTGTGGGAACAATATGACAAAGATAAAAATAAAATTTTCCCTTACCATTTAGACAGTACTCGTGGCAATGCGCAACGTGTCAGTGGTACACCCCACTCATGGACCGATGGTCAGTTTGCTTGGAACCACGGAAGAATGGGGAACTGGGTACAATATAAACAACCTCAGTCGATGGGATATTACAAACAGAAAGAAGTTGAGTTTCAGTTTGCACTTGCCAATGCCTTTACCTTATGTGATGCATATCATTGTGCCATGCATACAGGTACGAACTCTAACCGAATGTTCTTGTGGACTGGTTCGAATGGTCCTAAAGCTGCAGGTGTGGCAAGTGTGGTGAATGATTTGGACAGTATCGGTCCATCAACCACGGGCTATGATTGGACGACATATCCTGAGCGTTTGCAACAAGCAGGTGTAACCTGGAAAGTTTATCAAAATATGCCTGATAACTTTACCGATAATCCATTGGCAGGATTTAAGCAATATCGTCGTGCCAATGAGTTGTCGGGTAAACCTGTCAATAATGATACTGTATGCCCGGCTTACGATCCTGCAGTTGATGCAACACAGCCTTTGTATAAAGGGATTGCCAATACCATGCCTGATGGAGGATTTCTGGGTTCCTTTAAAGAAGATATTGCCAAAGGTCAATTGCCACAAGTGAGTTGGATGGTCGCTCCTGCAACCTACAGCGAACATCCCGGACCATCAAGTCCTGTCCAAGGTGCTTGGTATATTCAAGAAGTCCTGAATGCTTTGACAGAAAATCCCGCAATTTGGAGCCAAACCGTTTTATTGGTGAATTTTGATGAAAATGATGGTTTCTTTGACCATGTGCCTTCACCAAGTGCACCATCTAAAGACAGTTCTGGTCAAATGCAGGGTAAAACCACATTAACCGATGAACAAATTTCTTATGAATATGCAACGCATCCTAAAGCCTCTACAGGGCAACCGAACTTTACTGACCCCAAAGTCAGTAATGGTGTGGGAGTATATGGTCCAGGGATTCGCGTGCCGATGTATGTGATATCGCCTTGGAGTCGTGGAGGCTGGGTAAATTCACAGGTGTTTGATCATTCTTCAGTGATTCGCTTCTTGGAACAACGTTTTGGAGTGCAGGAACCGAATATTAGTCCATATCGACGAGCAGTGTGCGGCGATTTACTGACAGCATTTGACTTTAAAAATCCGAATACACTTGCGATGGAAGAATTGATGGGTAAGAAAAGCAAAAGTGAGGCGGATGCGATTCGTAATGCACAAGCCTTATTGCCACAGGTTTCCCGTCCTTTGAGTCAGGTTTATCCGATTCAAGAGTTAGGAACACGTCTCTCACGTGCCTTGCCTTATATTTTACATAGCAGTGCTAAAGTCGATTTGGCTGCAAAAACCGTCAAACTGATGTTCTCCAATACAGGCACACATGCAGCAGTATTCCACGTTTACGACAAGTTGAATCTTGAAGCGATCCCTCGCCGTTATATGGTCGAAGCAGGAAAGCAGTTGGATGACCTGTGGAACACCAGTAATGGAAAATATGATTTATGGGTATTGGGACCCAACGGTTTCCATCGTGGTTTTGCTGGAGATCTGACTAAATCTGTACAGGCAGAGTCGTTGGCAGAAGTACGGGTGTGTGTTGAAGAGTGTAATCCAAAGATCTATTTAAAAGTTCGTCATGATGCAAGCAAATCTGCAAAACTGATTGTAAAAGCCAATGCCTATTTGCCAAATAAGACATGGAATATTGAAACAGCATCTACGGAGAAAGAATTGAACTGGAACATGTCTGATTTTGGTGGTTGGTATGATTTTACCGTCATGGTCGAAGGCGACAGTTCCTTTAAACGCCGTTTCGCTGGACGTATTGAAACGGGTAAAGACTCGTTCTCTGACCCATATATGGAATTTATTGAGTCTTAATCTTTTCAGTATTTGACTGTTCAGCTTGAAAATAAGGTGCGCTTTGCACCTTATTTTTTGAGTTGATCAAAGACCACATCATTTGCGAAAAATTACATGTTTAAGCTTCCAATCATCTATTTACGTCAATAGATACATAAATCAGCACAATGTCCTGTGTTTTATCTACAGAGTGTTCAAGGATTTTCAAAGAAGTCTTTTTAGAATGGTTGAAATTTTATTGAGCTGTCGGGGCATTTTATGAAAATTCTGATTTTTTTATTTGCAGTGATTACATTTATGCTGATGGCTGGAGATCCTCGCCGTGAGGATTTTGAAAGCAAAGAGTTTGAAGTCAAAAACAATGATCAACAACAGCAGATTGAACAAAAAGTTGATCAGAAAGATTCAGCACAATCTTCCTGAACCGACCATCAGCTTTCGGCTTTCGATTTTAAAATCTGGTAAGTAAAGTTCTTGCCATTCAAGACATCCATATTCATGTCTTTATACTGCTGTAAAATCTCAGCCTGATTGAATTCACAAGATTTTTGTGTCTGTATTCCAGTTTGATGAACAGTGCGATAACAAGAACTGACATTGTTCACAAAGCGATAATAGGGTGAAAGAGGAACATGTGCTGCTTCAAGTACTTTAGGTGCAAGGAAGTGTGCAGCAACAAAAGGTCCTTTAAATTGCTTTCGGTCAATTGGAAAGTTCGCCCATACAGCAAGTGGGGTTTCAAAGAAACGCACATCTTTCTTTTCAGCTTTTTCTTGCTCGGATTTGAAAAAGCCATATTCATCATACACTTTCTGTAAGTTGGGTAAGTGATCACCAAAGAATACAACAATCGTAGGACGCTCAAGTTGTTTAACATTTTCAATCAGCATTTTCAATTTATCGTCAGCACGCTGCATTCCTGTTAAATAGGTATTCAGTGCACGTTTACTGTTATCGCTGATGCCATCTTTGGTGATTTTAAAATGGTCTTTGCCAAAACGATCATCACTATACATCGGATGGTTTTCAACACTGATGGCATAGATAAATTGCGGTTTATCGGTATTCTCCAGTTGATTTTCAATACTGCTATAAATCAAATCATCTGTTGCCCAACCTGCAGCATTGATATATTTGGCACGGTCAGCCATGTTGATCATATTTTCAATCGAAGTAAAACGGTTGAAACCGAGATTTTGATAAACAGCGCTACGGTTATAAAAATATTTACCATTGTTATGCATAGCTGTTGTTTCATAACCCAAGCTATTTAAATACATCGGCAACGAGTAGGTCGGTCGTTTGAGTTTCGATACATAAGCCAATTCATTGTGGTTCAAATAGGTATTTAAACTGGTTAAAACCTCAAATTCAACATTGGCAGTCCCGCCCCCAAAGCTAGGGGAAAGTACAGTAGAGACCTGATTTTTATTGATTGTTGGGGTGATATTGCGAGGAATGCTCTTGTCTAATTTTGTGGCATCCCAATGCGACTCACTCATGACAAAAATAATATTGGGCAGTTGTTGCTGAGGCTGTTCCTCGGATTCTAGAGTCGGTACTGCATTTTGATGATCTTTATTCGGCATTGCTGAATAGAGCGCGGCAATCCTTTCTTCAGGAATCACCTGTGTTTGGAAAATTTTATTGTTTAACCCATCCACACTCTTTGAAAAGAAGAATGTTGGAAAGCCCAAATATCGAATGGTTAAGTGATCACCAATCCAATCACCACGTGTGTTGGGTAAGTACTGTGCATACTGACAAATCGATTTTTTTTCAGCATTGGTACAGGATTCACTGAAATTATTTTTAAAATTCGCAGTGATAAAAAATCCAAGAATCGCAAAGGAGAGAATGCTATTGGTCAAAAGTAAGGGTTTGCTGCCTAACTTCTCTTTGCGATATAAAAAAACAAACAATGCAATAAACACCGCAATCGCAGCAAAAACAGCAATTTTTAATAACATCGGTGAGGCAATAAAAGTTTCTTTTACCAATAAAAAATCGCTAGGGACTAGGCTGGCTGAAAGATACTGCTCTTTTTTAATATTGATAAAACTGAGTAAAAAAATAATAAACTGGCTCAGTAAAATCGTTGCAAAGGTTTTTCTTAAAACCAAATAGAATAGACTGATAAAAGCATAATTCAATAGGATAGAAAAAGCATATTTATACAGGCGTGACTTAAGATAGATGTCACCTAATTGAAAGAAACGCGTGATATCTTCTTGGTACAAGAAAAAAGCAAATACTGATAAAAAAGCGACAAGCAAAAACAAAACTTGTTGTTTCAACGTCTTCATCGGCCTAATTTTAGCGAAGTTTTGGAGAGCCAAAAATTATAGGCTGATTCCGCCGATTTTTCTATGCAAACACCGCCTATTTTGTAAGCAAATTAGACCCGATGGATAAAAATAGAGGCGATAAAATCGATAAAAAAGCCCAAAGAGGTTACTCATTCTTTGGGCTTAAGCTTTAACGACTTACCCGTTGTATTGCCTGATTGTAAGTCTCACTTGGCTTATATTGATTTGCCAATTGATAATGGTATTTGGCCTGTTCAAAATCTTGATTATTTTCATAGATTTTACCCATATTATAATGTGAATATGCTTTGGTATTGTCATTGGTTGCCAAAGCAATTGCTTTTTGATTTGCCCATAATGCTTCAGAAGCGCGATTTAACTTTTGATAAGCAACAGCAAGATTACTATAGGTTTGTCCGACATTTGGATTATAATCAATCGATTGCTGATAAAGCATGGCTGCTTGTTCAATCTGATTGTTTTTATAGGCTTTATCTGCATTTAAGTTAAGTGTTTTAGCTCGCTTCTGTGCATCCGCAGAAACAGGTACAATATTGACCTGTGTCGTTTGATTCTGATAATTTGAGACACTTGAACCGACTTGACTGGCATTTACTGTGGTTCCAGAAATGCGGTTGATATCTTGGATTTCACCTTCTGGACTAATTCGGAATACAGTCCATAGATTGCCTGTTTGACCTGTCGGGATATAATAGGAACGAATCAGCGACTCACCAGCATAGACCATAACTTTGGCTTGGCTATTGGATAAATTGTTTGTGCTGGGTCGATCACGATCTGAAAAATCATGCACTGAATAAACGTAATATTGACCTTCGAGACGCTGATCAATGGTGACGGTTTCTGGACCATAGGAGTCAGTATCATCGACATCTAGATTTGCTGATAAGCCTTGTTTACTGTCCCAGTAAACATGCTGATTTTTATAACTTAAGTGTGAATCAAGATCTAAAGGGTTTTTCCCCCAATTCAATACAATCCGCATACTGTTTAAATTTTTAAGCACAGGGCTGAGTGCGTAGGTCATACCATCACATGGGCATTTTGCCACAAGTGTTGAATAACCTGATTTTTTGATAATCAATAAATTATCAGCACTGTCAGCAGCATTGCTATTGACTGCACTTCGACCATCGGCATTGGTAGAGCTCGAGGCAGAGTGTTCACCATTCTTTTGTAAAATCACTTCGGCATTGGCAATATTTTGATCTTTGACGGTTGCACTTAACACATGAACATTGACGGTGTCTGCATGGCTGAAAATCGGAATCGCTAAAGCGAGGAGTGATGAAGATAGAATATGTTTTTTCATTGTTTATCTCTTATCTTTACAGATGATTAATGATTATTTGAAATATTATGAGAATAAAAGTAGCTGATTATTTATTCACTGATCGTTATATTTTGTAATAAAAAAGCAGTACCGTGGTACTGCTTGATCAAGGCATATTCCGAGTGTTTAACCATTAAAACGCATTGATAAATCAATAGCTTTAACATCTTTAGTTAAGACACCCATTGAAATATAGTCCACGCCCGTTTGCGCCACTTCAGTTAAAGTCTCTAAGGTGATATTGCCTGAAGCCTCTAATTTACAACGTCCTGCAACATGCTTAACTGCATCGATCATTTGCTGTTGGCTAAAGTTATCTAACATCACAATGTCAGCTTTAGCTTCAAGGGCTTGATTCAGTTCATCCCATGTTTCAACTTCAACTTCAACGGGCTTGTTGGGTGCAATTTGACGTGCTTTTGCGATCGCCTGTGCAATTCCACCTGCTGCCATGATGTGGTTTTCTTTAATTAAGAATGCATCGAATAAGCCCAAACGATGATTTTGTCCACCCCCTACACCCACCGCATATTTTTGTGCAATGCGTAAACCGGGTAGGGTTTTGCGTGTATCCAAAAGTTTGGTTGGCGTACCTTCCAGATATTTTACATATTCTGCAGTTTTGGTTGCGACAGCAGATAGCGTTTGCACAAAGTTTAATGCTGGACGTTCTACAGTCAGTAAGCTACGTGCAGAACCTGCCAATTGATAGATCGTTTCATTGGCTTTGACGACATCACCATCATTTTTCAACCACATAATTTGTACTGTTGGGTCGTATGCCTTAATCAAGGCATTCACCCACGGTTGTCCAGCAAGAACCATGTCTTCACGAGAAATAATGGTAGCAGTTGCTTGTTCATCTTCTGGCGTGAGGAGGGCGGTGATATCCGCATCGCCAATATCTTCTCGGAGTGCTTGTTGAATATTAATTTGAATCGATTGTTCAAGCAAAGCTTCAGGTATGCTCATGGATATCCCTATGGTTGTTGCCCTTAAAAACTGAGCGATATATTAGCATTGTCATTGCAAGTTTGAAGAAGTTTTTATTTTATATGGATAAGAGTACACTAAAATATTGAAATTCGCTTTGTTGAAAATAAACAAGCCCGGTAGGAATAAGATATGCAATCGGCATCAAAGTTTCAGGTTGTAAATGGTCAATTGACTGGCGCAAGACAGGTCCCATCTCCTAATTATAATCAACGTCCTGAAAATACTGAGATTCAGCTGATTGTTGTTCATAATATCAGTTTACCCCCCTCACAGTTTGGTGGAGGCTATATTGAACAGTTTTTTCAAAATCAACTCGATTGGTCACTACATCCTTATTTTCAAACCATCCAAGGCATGCAAGTTTCTGCACATCTATTGATTTTACGAACAGGTGAGATCATCCAGTTTGTTAATTTTAATGACCGTGCTTGGCATGCAGGACGTTCATCATATTTGGGAAAAGTGGAGTGCAATGATTACTCCATTGGCATTGAATTGGAAGGAAGTGACGATCTCGACTTTGAAGAAGTACAATATCAACAGTTGGTTGATGTGGTGATGGCTTTGCAACAGGCATATCCGAAAGCTGATCATCATTTAGCTGGGCATTCCGATGTTGCGCCTGGTCGAAAAACTGACCCAGGAGCACATTTTCAATGGCAACGCTTTCGGGAAGAATTGACGCAGAAAAAATTGAGTATAAAAAATTGAGTATAAAAAAATAAGACTAAAATAGATTTCTGTTTATGATTTAACAACGCAATTTTGAGAATATTTAATTACAATAGCGACTTTATTTTAACTAGGTGAATACGATGGCGCTGTGGCGATCCACCTTTATTGTTAGTGCAATGACCATGCTGTCAAGAGTCTTGGGTCTGGTACGAGATATGGTACTGCTCAATGTCTTTGGTGCAGGTAAGGATTTTGACACCTTTGTGGTTGCTTTTCGTATTCCCAATTTTTTCAGGCGGTTGTTTGCTGAAGGGGCATTTTCTCAAGCATTTATTCCCGTTCTCACTGAGTACAAAACTACAAAACTGCATGCTGAAGTGCAAATTTTGATTAGTCGGGTGTTTGGTTGTTTGTTAATGGTGATGTCATTATTAACGCTGATCAGCATGATTATTGCGCCAGTCATTTTGTATATTTATGCACCTGGTTTTCATAGCGATCCCGCCAAATTTGACCTTGCTGTCGATATGTTCCGTTTGACGATTCCATATCTGATGTTTATGTCACTGACCGCGTTTGCCAGCAGTATTTTAAACAGCTATGGATCATTTGCATCACCTGCATTTTCGCCTGTATTGCTCAATGTTGCAATGATTGCAGGGGCTTGGTGGCTAACGCCTTATATGGCACAGCCAATTATGGCGCTGGGTTGGGCTGTGGTTGCTGCAGGGGTTTTACAACTTGCGATACAAATTCCTGAACTCTGGAAGAAAAAATTACTGATTCCACCTAAAGTTGATTTTAAACATGAGGGTGTAGATCGAATCTTAAAGCTGATGTTGCCTGCTTTATTTGGGGTATCCGTGACACAGATTAACTTGTTGTTGAATACAATCTGGGCATCGTTTATGCAAGATGGCTCTGTATCATGGTTATATAGTGCAGAGCGAATGACTGAATTGCCGCTTGGGCTGATCGGAGTTGCGATTGGTACAGTGATTCTTCCTTCTCTTTCGGTGAGTAAAGCTGAACAAGATCAAGCCAAGTTCCGTAGAATGTTGGATTGGGCGGCACGTGTGATTGTTTTGGTGGGTGTTCCTGCCAGTATTGCATTATTCATGTTGTCTACCCCCATTATTCAAGCGCTTTTCCAACATGGTGCTTTTGATGCACGTGATACACAAATGACTGCATTGGCTCTGCAATGTATGAGTGGTGGTGTACTGGCATTTATGCTGATTAAAGTCTTTGCACCAGGTTTCTACGCCATTCAGGATACCAAAACACCGGTACGAGTGGGATTAATGGCCGTTGCTGCCAATGCCATCCTAAACGTGATATTTATTGGAATCTTTAAACTGATTGACTGGCAAGCAGAGCATATGGCTCTAGCAATTGCGTCATCAGGTTCTGCTCTGGTAAATGCTGGGATGTTGTATTTTTATTTGCATAAAAAAGACATATTCCGTTTTGGTGCACATTGGAAAAAACTTTTCATTCAGTTTGCGATTGCCAACATTGCCATGATTGTAGCATTATGGTGTGCTTTGACTTGGTATGATGGTAGCGTTTCTCAATGGATTCGGATTCTTGAGGTGGTTGGGCTCTGTCTAGTCGGTGTGATTGCTTATGCTGTTGCTTTACTGGTATCGGGTTTTAGACCAAGACATTTAAAGCATTAACGATAAGATTGATGCTTATTAGAAATAAAAAACATCGCAATTTAAGCGATGTTTTTTAATATTTATGCTGAAACTAAGGTAACACTTTCAACAGCTCTACATCAAAGATTAAGGTACTGTCTGGTCCAATCGCATCGCCTGCACCCATGTCTCCATAGGCGAGTTTTGCTGGAATAAAGAAGCGATATTTAGCACCTTCTTTCATCAGTTGTAACCCTTCAGTCCAGCCTTGAATGACTTGGCTGACTTGGAATTCAACAGCTTCGTTGCGTGCAAAAGAACTATCAAAAACGGTGCCATCCAGTAAGCGACCTTCATAATTGACAGATACTTTAGACTTTGCTGAAGGTGATTTTCCAGTTCCTTGTTGCAAGATACTGTACTGTAAACCACTTGGGCGTGTAATCACACCTGCTTTTTTTGCATTTTCAGCAAGAAATTTTTCACCAAGTTGAGCATTTTCATCAGCGACTTTTTTAAATTCTAGCAACTGTTTAGCTTCAGTCTGTTGCTTGTATTGGGCTAATGCTTTGGCCATTTCTTCATCGGTCAATGCAGCTTTTTGACCTGTAGATCCTTCTTTAATTCCTTGAATAAAGGCATCTAAATTGATCTGTTTAAGGGTATCAGCATTGCTACGTCCCATGACATAACCATAGCTGTAGCCAAGTTGATCTTGCTGAGCGCTTTTATTGTTAATGGGTGCAGCAAAAGCAACGCTACTTATTAAACCCATACTGAGTGCAATCAGTGTCTTTTTCATAATTAAAAATCCAAAAAGGAGAGTAAACCTCTCCTTTCTTTAACTGTTATTTCACTTGAATCAGTTCAACATCAAAAATGAGTGTACTGTTTGGAGGAATCGTCCCTGGAACACCTTGTTCACCATATGCCAGTTTTGCAGGAATATACAAGGTTGCTTTGCCGCCTTCTTTCATCAGTTGTAAACCTTCAGTCCACCCTGGAATCACTTGATTTAAAGGGAATTCAACAGGTTGACCACGGTCATAAGAGCTATCAAACACTTTACCGTCTAAAAGTTGACCTTTGTAGTGTACGGTCACTTGTGAGGTCGCAGATGGCTGTTTGCCTGTGCCTTCTTTGGTGATTTTATATTGCAATCCTGATGCAGTTGTTTTAACACCTTCTTTCTTTGCATTTTCTGCTAAGAAAGCATCACTGGATGCATTAGACTGTTTTGTTTGTTGCAATTGCTTTTGTTGCATTTCTTTTTGAAACTCAACATAAGCCTTTTGTAGTTCTTCATCAGTATAGGCACGTTGCTTTTTCGCATGACCGTCACGGATACCGTTAATAAATGTATTGACATCAACTTCTGGTGGAGTTTGGCTGGCAACTTCATAACCAAGCGCATAACTGATTTTTTCTACAGGTTTTGCGTCTTTTGACATTAAATGACTACTGTTTACATCAGCAGGGTGTTGAGATGCATAATAAACAGGAACAAGTGCAGCACCACCTAAGATTACAGCGATTGCGATGGGTAAGGCTTTACTCATAAAAAATTCCAAATTTTAATCTTTTAACAAGTTCATTTACAGAATGAACAGAAACTGCACAAGCATATAACTTCTTTAGTCTAAACGATATAGTTATCTGAGCTGAACAACTAAAAATATACAGTTATGTTGTCCATTGCCCCAGCATAAAAAAGCCAGAATAAATCTGGCTTTTTGTCTTATTTGGAATTAATCATCTTTGGTCGATGTATAAGCATAGGCGTAATTATAGCCATAATTACCGCCAGCTGTTGCTTGAACATCGTTGAGAATAATCCCGTTCACTTTGCTTCCCGCCTGTTCAAAGCGATTCACAGTCAATTCCAATTCTTTCATCTGAGTTTTGGCATAGCGTGCAACCACCAAGTTAACACCGGCAAATTGTGAAATGATGATTCCGTCTGTCACTGCCAAGATCGGTGGCGTATCAATAATAATATGATCATATTGCTGAGACAGTTGGGATAGTAGTTCACTAAAACGTGGTGAACTCAGCATTTCAGCTGCATTGCCTTGGTTCTTACCACGAGGCAGAAAATCCAAGTGGTTTACACTGTTTGAATGCACAATACATTGTTCTAGCGAACTTTGATTGGTTAGATATTCAGTTAAACCTGGTGCTGTATCATTATCAAAGTATTTATGTAAATAGCCACGACGAATATCGGCATCAATCAAAAGCACCTTTTTATTGCCTTGCGCAAAAATTGCAGCAAGATTGGTTGAAATAAAAGATTTCCCAATTTCTGGTGCAGGTCCCGAAATCGCAATAATATTATTTTTGGCATTGTTTAATGCAAAATGGATGGTTGTACGAATACTGCGTAAACTTTCAATCGCGATATCTTCGCCATTTTTAACCGCAAGGATAGGAATCGATTTTTTCTTTTTCAGCAATTGCACACGACTTTCTTGGATTGGAGAACGAGGCACAGTTGCATAAACTGGTAAATCAAGTTCATTTTCAATACGACTTGCATCTTTAATGCCCGATGAAAGCATATTACGAAGTAGAGCAATCATTACTCCAATAAATCCACCTACAAAAATAGAAAGAAGTAACACAATCAATTTTTTAGGCTTAATTGGTTTTACGGGTTCAACTGCGGTATCAATGATACGTACATTGCCGATTTCACCCGCTTTTACAATTTTTAATTGCTGATAGCTATTTAATAATGATGTGTAGAGTTCAGTATTGACTTTAACATCACGGTAAAGTTGTAAGTATAGACGTTGGGTTTCAGGTAAACGTTTAATTGCTTGATTCAACTCAGTTGATTTTTTCTGAATTGCTGCAAGTTGCGCATTGATCTCTGTCATCAGCGGATGATCAGGAGTGTATTTGGCAGAGTATTCAGCTTGTTTCTGCTTTAACTCAATACGCATTTTCTCCAATTCAACATTTTGCTTTAACATCAACTCTGATTCTTGAGTGACGTCCACAGTATTATATTGTTCACGGAATTTATTAAATTTAATTTCGGATGCTTCAAGTTGCTGTTTTAACTCAGGAAGCTGCTGATCAAGAAAACTTAAAGTTTGTTTTGATTCTAAGGTTTTACGTTCAATGTTTTGTTGATGGTAAACACCTAAGATATGATTCAGCACCTGAGTGATATGTTGCCGATCACTTCCACTATAGCTTAGACCAATCACACCTGTCATTTTGCCCTTTTCAGCAACTGAATAAGTTGCTTGAATTATTTTCATCGCTGAAGGAAGTGCAAGTTTAGTAATGGTAAAGTCTTGTTGAAATGGATGGCTACTATTAATTTGAATAGACCATAGACCGTTATTATTTTGAAATTGGTTAATTTGGTTAAGGACACCTTTAAATACAACTTGATCTTTATAAGTTAAACTAAACTGATTTTTGTCTATAAACTTTAAGATGAGCGGTTTATCATAATAATATTCTGGGATATCAAACTTTAATATGGAGAAACCAGACTGATTTTCTTGAAAACTAACGGCTTTGGCACTATAGCTTAGTTGTGTTTTATCTTTAGAGATTAGTCTGTGTAAGAAAGTATCAGCATTGTTCTTGATTCGAATATTTAAATTTAAATTATTGATGACTTTTCCAAGTACAAGTCGTGAATTTAAAATTTCCATTTCAGCATCAGCTGGGGATTTTTGACCAAAGCCGCCAGCAATATCTTTTAACCCACCCATTAAGGCAGCTGAAGCGGCACTCCTACCATCTTCAACCTGAACTAAGGCATCTGTGGAGTAGATAGGTGATGTTACACGTAAGTAAAGTAGAGCACAGATCAAACTTAAAATGACACAAAGTGCAATCACTTTCCATTGGGCAATTAAAGAGAAAAACAACTCTTTTAAGTCAATCGTATCATCATTAGTTTTTGAATTTTGATTCATAGGTAAACAACTAATTAAAATTTATAGATGTGATTGCCAGTCAGTGGCATAAGCTTGGATATTTTTACATGTTTCATCAAAAAAAGCTTGATCATGTTGGTATGGATCAGGCACATTTTGATCTTGCCAATGACCTAAGCGAAACACCTTACCTTTGGCAAAGGGCCATTTCTGCTCAATATGTTGAGACTGATTTTTACTCATTACCAAGATTAAGTCTGCTTTTTTGATCAGATCTGCATTAATTTGTCGTGCAATATGCGAACGCATATCAATACTTAAAGCATCCATACAGGCAATCGCTTTATCATCTGCAGAATGACCAACCATGGCAGCAAGCCCTGCGGATTCTATTTTTAGATTAGGATGGCTTTGTTTTAAAAAAAATTCTGCCATTGGACTACGACAAATATTGCCAACACAAACCACTAATATGTTTCGAATCTGCATCTTATTTACCCAATTGATCAAAGCTATATAAAGCACTTGAGAATGGAATAATTTGATTCATAATACGTTGCCAGCGTGTTAGACCGGTAGCATCAATATAAACGATATCATTTTTTTGCATGGCAAATTGATTGGCTAAAGCCAAATTACCTAGACTACTTAAGTTCAGATGATAAATTGTCGATTGTTTGGTATCCAAATTAGTACGCATCACATAAATTCGTGCAGCACTTGCAGAATAAGGACTAATGCCTTCACTCTCACCAAGTACATCACTTAAGGTCATCCCTTGATCACGCAATGTTAGCGCTTGACTACGACTTGACTCACCCATCACATAGAGTTTTTGATCTTGTTTGGTATGGACAAAAATGGTGTCATTCGGTTGAATCAACAGTTGATGTAGAGACAGTCCCTGTTTTTCGAGCTGAATGGTATTTAAGTTATAGGTTTGACCATTTCGAATCAGCTGAATGTTTGTGGTATCGCCTGTTTTTGTGTCGATACCACCAGCTTGACCTAAGGCAGTATAGATACTGATCGGTTGATCATTTAAAGTATATTGTCCGCTACGCAAGACTTGACCGTTAACAAAATAACGATGCCCTTCATAAGACAGTACACGAACAACCACATCAGGATGTTTTAAATATTTTGCAAACTGGCTGTGTAAAAAACGATTGGTTTCAGCTAAAGTTTTGCCTGCAATACGTACAGAACCCACTAAAGGTAATTGAACATTGCCGTTTGAATCAATTGGATAGCCTACAGCCTTGATGTTGGTCGCATCTTGGATGGGAGGTGTAATTTCAGGATAGGCCCAAAGTTGAATCGAAAGAACATCGCCTGAACTTAAACGATAAGTGCTTTGTTGATGATGAAATAATGAAGCAAGATCGCTGGATTGGGCTTGATCTACAATATTTAGGCTTGGAATAGTCGTTTGGGTTAATTGAACAACTGAGAGTTCAGCACCTTGATCAGTTTTATACTGTCCTTGCTCAGGTAAATCATAGGTTTGAAGCCCTGAAGTGATCGCACAACCAGAAAATGAAATTGAAATGGCTAAAATTGTCAACAGTGATGTGTACGGATACTTCACATTCAAAACCCTTATTTTATATTACGTTTTAACTTGAACTTAATCTGGAGGTAAGATTGTATGCTAAAATTAGCCTAAATCCTACTTTATTTGTGATGGATTGATTGTGGAATTTAAGAAGTTTTGTTTAAAATCTGCTATATAATCGTAGCATATTATTTCATTAGCAATAGTAGTCGATTATCCTGTTTGATGGATTTTATAATGATTAACTTTGGTTGGCCTAGGGAGATATTATCTGTGGTAAGCGAATGTCAGGTGAAATACAATAAAATTTTGTAAGTAAGATGTGATATTGAATGCTTATTATTGATTCTATTGTAGTATTTAAGGTGCTACTAGTTTGAGGTTTTGGAAATTTTTAAATCTATTACCCTGAAATTTTGAGATAATTTTTTGTTGAAGAACAACTTAGTTTGTACTAAATGGCTAAGAGTGATGATGTGAAATAGTCTTAATCCTTCCATTTTTAATAAGTTATGCTGTGTAATTTGATGTTTTTTTGTAAGTAGCCTTATATATGAGTTATATTTAGTGATGAATTTTTTTAAAGTTTCAAACTTTATAAAAGAATATAAAACAGTGATTGAAAATTATTTTTTTATGACAGTTTTACAATTTGTTAATTCATTTGCATATCTTGCAATTTATCCATATTTGATTTTGAAACTTGGTGTAGATCAATATGGTATATATGTCTTTGCATTGTCAATAGTAACTATACTAATAAATATTATTAATTTTGGTTTTGATTTACCTGCTTTAAAAGTTGTTTCTGAAAATCCGCAAGATAAAAATAAGAAAAAAGAAATTTTAGATGTTGTAACATCATCAAAGATATATTTAACAATTATTAGTACTATTTTTTTCTTCTTTTTGTTAGTTTCGATACCATTATTATATAACCATATAGAAATACTTTTGCTAACATATCTTCAAGTATTAGGTACCATTTTTTTGCCATTATGGTATTTTCAAGGCATTCAGAAAATGAAACTTGTTACTATTTTGCAAGTTATATTTAAAATATTATCTATTCCTTTAATTATTTTACTTGTAAAAGAGAAAAACGATTTTATTAACTTTGTTTTAATTGCATCATTAACAACTGTTACTTCTTCAATTCTTGCATTTGTTTTGATTCTATATACGGAGAAAATCAACTTTAAATTAAAAAGAATAAGTGAAATAAAACATATTTTTAAAGAAAGTTTCCCCTTTTTTTTAAACTCTATTACGTCTGTGATTAAGGATCAAAGTGTTGTAATTGTAATGGGGATATTTTTTGGTATGAAAGAGGTTGCATTATACGATTTGGCCATGAAAATAATTATAATACCAAGGACAATTTTTGTTAGTTTAAATGCAGCGATATTTCCCAAGATTATTAATAAAATAACAAAACAACGTATAAAAAATATAATAAAATTCGAATTTGCAATAGGTTTTTTTGTTATCTTTTTTATAACCGTCCTTGGATGGTATTTGGTTGATCTTTTAGGTCACGGTAAAATGGGAGAGGCATATATATTAAGTGTCATACTAAGTGTTACAGTGTTGACTTGGTTAGTTGTAGGTTGTTTTGTTAATTTTATTTTTGTTCCAAATAATAAAACTTTTTATGTAGCTAAAAATCAGTTTGTTGCATTGGTAGTATTGTGTGGTGTGATGCTTATAGGCTTATTTTTGATTAAGAATATAGTTGTATTGGCTTTAGCTGTAGCTATCTCTGCTTTGGCAGAAATTATATATTGTTATTTCGTAGTAAAGAAAGAGAAATTAATATGAAGCCATTAATAAGTATTATTGTCCCAATATATAATGTTGAAAAATATATTGGAAAGTGTATCCAATCTGTTTTTGATCAGACTTATGAAAATATTGAATATATATTTGTTAACGATTGCTCACCTGATAAGTCTGTTCAAATTATAGAACTAGAATTAAAAAACTATCCTAACAGAGTGAAAAATGTTCATATAATTCATCACTCTGAAAATAAAGGAATAGCTGCTACCAGAAATACTGGACTAAAACATGCAAGCGGCTTATATATTCTACAAGTCGACGGTGATGATTATATAGAAAAAGATACAGTATATAGCTTGGTTGAAGTGGCTTTAGCGGAGAAGGCAGATATTGTTACTTTTGATTATTTTTTAGAATGGAAAGAAAAAAACAAAATAGTTTCACATTATTATAGTGATAATAAAAATGAATATTTAAAATTTATTTTGGAGGGGAGATCTGAACCTGCGATTTGGAATAAATTTATAAAGAAAGAACTATTTTTAGAGGTAGGTGCAAGTTTTCATGATGGTGTTAATTATGGTGAAGATTATATGGTGGTGCCTAGATTAATATATGGTGCTAAAAAAATAATAAAAATAGATAAGCCATTCTATCATTATATAAGATGGAATGTTAATTCATACTCTTCAAATATTAAAGATAAAAATATAAAGGACTTAGTTTTTGTGTTAAATGAACATTTAAAGTATTTTGTGGATTTTAAAGGAGAAAAAGGTTTATATCCAAGCATTGAAAAAGGTTTAGAATTGAAAATTATAGAGTTATTGAGAGATGTAAGTTCTATTAGTCAGTATAATTTGATTTATAAGCTTTTTGTTGTTGAAGATAGGGTTTTTTATTCTAGCGGCTCTATGTATGGTAAGATAGTAATGTATTTATTTAAGAACAAGTTCTTTTTTATGTTGATGGGTATTCAGCGAATAATTAAATTTTTAAGAATGAATGTTCAATATATAAAAGGGAGAATGTAAGTGGGTAAAATTTCAATAAATATATTAATGTGTTTTATTTCTATTTTATTTTATATATCTGCTCCGCAAACATATTCTTATGAGTTTTGCTTTTTTGTATTTATTGCCTATATTTTTTTTAATGTGGTTTATTTTTTACAAGATATTAAAAATAGAAATTTATCGTTTGAATTTTTATTCATGATCTCCTTTCTAATGACGAATTTTATTTATCCGGTTTTTTATTATTTAAATAATCCAGCTATTAGCCTATTTGCATTTTCTTTTAATGAAAATGTAATATCAAAATCTACAAGTTTAGCATTGCTGGGTTATGCTTTTTATATACTAGGAAATTCTAATTATAAAAAAAATGTACGATTAAAATATAATGAAATAAAAATTAGTGATCATATAGTGTGGATTGTTTTTTTTCTATCTTTAGTGAATTTTATTATATTTTTTTCATTAGGAGGGTTGAGTTTTTATAAGGATATATATAGCGGTGGAAACGCTGAAAGTGGTGTTAGTGTTTATTTTATGCTTTTTTTAAGCGTTACTACTTATTTGTTAAGTGTATTAATTTTTAATAATAATAATAGACTTTTAAAAATAATTATTTTATTTTATATTTTGGGCCTGATTATAGTATTTCTTTCTACTGGTGCTAGATTATTTGCAATGAGTTTAGCGCTCTTATTATTAATTCAATATTCTAACTTTATAAAAAAGATACCTGTTGCTGTAGTTTCAATGCTGATGTTTATAGGGGCATTTTTGCTTCATGTTGTTCAAGTCTATCGTGAAATAGGTGTAGATAATTCAAGTTTTAGTGCTGTATTGGTTGAGTTGTTTAATGGGAAAAGCTCAGTCTTTGATTCATTTCTAGATTTAATTATTAATAACAGAAACCTATACGTTTTAACTGATTTTGTTGACTCATATGGCTATGTATACTTTTTAAATGTATCGGCTTCAGTTTTTGGTGTTTTTCCAGGAATTAAGAGTTTAATGAATTTTTTTAGTATACCAGACTATATGACGTCAGGTACATTGCCTACATTTCTAGAATTTGGATATAACGCAAGTTTTGGATTAGGCACAAATATGGTTGGTGAGGCATATTTATCTTTAGGTGTGTTAGGGGTGGTTTTTGTATTCTTTGCTTTTGGAGTCATGATTAATTATTTTAATAATAAAGCTAAAATTAATATATATTATAGAATTTGTTTTTTCTTTCTAGCAAGTCAAGCGGTTTTTTTTCCAAGGATTGATTATTTATGGGGAACAAGACTAGTTGTCTGGATGTTGGTGACTTATTTTTTAGTCAAACTTTTTTCTAAATTTTTAAAGAGTAATCATTAATGAAGGTAATCAACCTTTTATATTTAATACCATCATTAAAAAATTCGGGTGGTATGGAAAGAGTTTTAACAAGTAAAGTAAACTTTTTGGCAAACTCTAATAAATATAAAATTTTCATTGCAACAACTGAGATGAGCGATAGAGATCACTGTTTTTTTGAAGTTAATAATGATGTTGAAATTATTAACTTTGAATTGAATTTTAATACTTTATTTAATTTTAATATTTTTAGTAAAATCATTGAAACAAAGAAATTGTTAAATGTATATGAATATGAGCTAAAAAAAATTATATTGCAGAAAGAAATTGATATTTGCATCTCAATGGGGGGGAAAGAGTTAGAGTTTCTTGGAAATTTAAATCTTCCTTGTAAAAAAATATACGAGTGTCATTTTGAAAAAAATTATAAAAGTAAATTTTTGGAAATTTATGGGAAAAATAACTTTTTATGGAAAATTTATGGGAAAATTAGGGATTGGCAACATTTTAAACTAGCTTCTAAGTTCGATATGGTGGTTGTTTTATCTAAAGGAGCATTTAATGATTGGAAAAATCTTCCTAACCGAACAATTATAATTGCAAATGCATCACCTATTTTATTGAACCCTGATTTTAAGATTGATTTATATAGCAAGAGTATAATTTCCGTTGGTAATCTTGTTGTTGTAAAAGGGTATGATTTATTAATTGATGCTTGGGCGTTAATTGCACAAAACTATCCTGGTTGGACCCTTTATATTTATGGGAATGGAGAATTAAAAGATATTTTACAAAAACAGATTAATTCATTAAAGCTAGATAATTCGGTAAAATTAGCTGGTGTAACTAAAGATGTACGACTTAAGTTAGAAAAAAGTGCATTTTATGTTATGTCTTCTAGGTCAGAGGGGTTACCAATGGTATTAATTGAAAGTATAACTTGTGGATTGCCTATAGTAGCTTTTGACTGTGAAACTGGTCCACGTGAAATAATAGAGAATAGTGGTTGTGGTATATTGGTCGAAAATGGAAACATTAAAAAACTTGCAGAGGCTATGAGCTTTA
Source organism: Acinetobacter sp. Res13-Abat-PEC15-P4-01 (assembly GCF_015676285.1). Classification (NCBI taxonomy): domain Bacteria; kingdom Pseudomonadati; phylum Pseudomonadota; class Gammaproteobacteria; order Moraxellales; family Moraxellaceae; genus Acinetobacter; species Acinetobacter sp. Res13-Abat-PEC15-P4-01. The sequence goes on from NZ_JADAIN010000039.1 coordinate 70,135, forward strand.
TGATTAGTAGTAAAGAGATACGTGCTGAGATGTCTAAAAAGGCTGTTGAAAAGGCAAAAGATTATGAATTAAATAATATAATGCAAAAGTGGGAACAAATTTTTTTTGAAATGACAAAGAAATAGCTTTAGTAAAGAAGGTAGTTCATGAAAGTTTTAGTAGATGCTTCGATTTGCTCAAAAGGCGGTGGGGTTCAAGTTGCTTTAGCACTAATTAATAATATTGCTCTCGATCCTGCATTTGAAGTTATATGTGTTACTTCAGAGGAAGTTGATGCTCAACTTACAAGCAAAATAAAGTTTGGTATTCACCATTATTACCCTGAAAAAAATGAAAATATTTTTGGAAAAAAAAGGCAAGGTAAAAGATTATTAAATATTGAAAAAAAACATAATCCAGATTTAGTATTTGTTGTTTTCGGCCCGTCTTATTGGAGGCCTAAAGCCAAAACTTTACAAGGATTTGCTTTGCCATTAATGGTATATCCTGATACAAGAAATAATGTTTATAAAAATAATAGAATTGAATATTTTTATCAGAAAATGTTGAATGCATATAAAGCTAGGATAATGAGAAAAAATTCAGATTATGTTGTAGTTGAAACTAATGCTTTTAAAGATCGTGTAAGTAAGTTTTTAGGTTTCAGTGATTCTAAAATTTCTGTAATTGAAAATAGTTTTAATGCCAATTTCTTGAATAAAAAAAGTGAAAGAAAGAGTAAAGAAAAGTTAGAGATTCTTGTTCCTACTGCATACTATCCACACAAAAATTTAGAAATTTTAGTTGATGTTGCTTCGAATTTACTTTGTAGCAATAAAACACATATTATTTTTAATTTTTTGATTGATGAAAAGTCAGAACATTGGATTAATATTATTTCGGACGCAAAAAGTAAAAAAGTCGAAAACTTTTTTAACACTTTTGGTCCAGTAAATAACACACAGATGGTGGAGCTATATGCTAAAACAGATTTTGTTTTATTACCTACATTAGCAGAAGCTTCAACGGCTGTATATCCAGAATCTTTTATTAGTCAGAAGGTGTTGTTAACATCTAATCTGGATTTTGCAGTAGAATTGTGTGGAGAGGCTGCTGTCTACTTTGATCCTTTTGATGCTAAAGACATTGCTGAAAAAATTCTAGAAATAGAATCTAATAAGTCTAAGCAAAAAATATTGATTCAAAAAGGCTTAGAGCAGGTCCAAAAGTCTTATCTAACACCTGAAAATAAATGGTTGAAGCAAAAAGATTTAATCACAAGATTAGTTAACGAGAGTTTTTAATGTTCGAAAATAAAGTTCTATTACTTACAGGTGGTACAGGTTCATTTGGTAATGCTGTACTAAATCGTTTTTTAGATAGTGATTTTAAAGAAATTCGTATCTTTAGCCGTGATGAAAAAAAACAAGATGATATGCGTAAAAAGTATCAATCATCTAAGCTTAAGTTCTATATCGGTGATGTACGTGATTTCAATTCTGTATTAAATGTTACACGTGGTGTTGATTATATTTTTCATGCGGCAGCACTAAAACAGGTTCCTTCTTGTGAGTTCTATCCTTTAGAAGCCGTAAAAACTAATGTCTTAGGCACCGAAAACTTACTTGAAGCTGCAATTCAAAATAAAGTATCTCGTGTGGTCTGTCTAAGTACAGATAAAGCTGTATATCCAATTAATGCAATGGGTATTTCCAAAGCAATGATGGAAAAAGTAATGGTAGCAAAATCTCGTAATCTTGAAGGAACAGGAACAGTTATTTGCGGAACCCGTTATGGCAATGTTATGGCTTCACGTGGTTCAGTTATTCCATTATTTGTTGATCAAATTCGGGCTGGAAAAGCCATTACGATAACAGACCCACACATGACTCGCTTTATGATGACACTTGAAGATGCAGTTGACCTTGTACTTTATGCGTTTAATCATGGTCAAAACGGTGATATTTTTGTACAAAAAGCACCTGCGGCAACGATTGATACATTAGCACGTGCAATTACACAAATGCTTGATAAAGAAAATCATCAAATTAATGTGATTGGTACTCGTCATGGTGAAAAAGCATATGAAGCTCTTCTAAGTCGAGAAGAAAAAGCTTGTGCTGAAGATCTTGGTGATTATTTTCGAGTTCCAGCAGATCAGCGTGATTTAAACTATGAAAAATACATTGAAGACGGTAATACCAAAGTTGTTGAATATGAGGATTACAATTCACATAATACAATACGTTTAGATGTTGAAGGTATGAAAAAATTATTGCTTAAACTTGAATTTATTCGCGATTTAACAAATGGTATTTACAAGTCACCAGAGGTTTAAAATGAAAGTTTTGGTTACTGGAGCAAATGGTTTTGTAGCTAAAAATTTAATACAGTATTTATCTGAAAAAGAAAATATTGAAATATTAAAGTTATACCGTGATTCAAGCGAGCAAGAGTTAGAGCAATTGGTTTTGGGTGCTGAGTGGATTGTGCATTTAGCAGGCGTAAATAGACCTAAAAGCGATGATGAGTTTATAGACGGCAATATTTCGCTTACTGAAAAAATTTGTGAGATTTTGCGAGCGAATAAGAAAAAGACATCAATTATATTATCATCTTCTATTCAGGCAGAAAGAGATAACATTTATGGTCAAAGTAAGCTCGGTGGAGAGCAAGCATTAACTAAATTGAATCAAGAAAATGGAAATCCAATTTACATTTCTAGAATGGTCAATATTTTTGGTAAATGGTCAAAACCAAACTACAACTCAGCAGTTGCGACCTTCTGTTATAACATTGCAAATGATCTACCTATACAAATCAATGATCCAAATGCACTGATTAGATTGGTTTATATTGATGATGTCGTTGAAACGATTTGGGATATTTTAAATCAAAAATATTCAGCAAATGAGTCATTTGAAATTAAACCTGAATATCAAATCTCCGTGGGGCAACTTGCTGAAACAATTTATGGATTTAAAGGTTCGAGAGAATCCTTAATTACTGATCGAGTAGGTAAAGGTTTAACTCGTGCTTTATATTCAACATATCTAAGTTTTTTTAGTCCAAAGCAGTTTGACTATCCCGTAACAAAATATGGTGATAATCGTGGTGTATTTGTAGAAATGTTAAAAACCCCTGATGCGGGACAATTCTCATATTTTACAGCTCATCCAGGCATTACTCGTGGTGGGCATTATCATCATACCAAGACAGAAAAATTTTTGGTGATCAAAGGTAAGGCTTTGTTTAAGTTTAAACATGTGATCACTGGTGAGTTTTATCAATTAGAAACTTCTGGTGAAGAGCCGAGAATAGTGGAAACAGTTCCAGGTTGGACACATGATATTACCAATATTGGTGATGATGAAATGGTGGTAATGTTATGGGCAAATGAAATATTTGACCGTTCAAAACCAGATACATATGCAATGCCATTATCTAATTAAAGAGTTATTTTGTGAAAAAATTAAAATTAATGACAGTTGTAGGGACTCGCCCAGAAATTATTCGTTTATCTCGTGTGATGGCCGTATGCGATAAATATTTTGATCATGTTATTGTACATACTGGTCAAAATTATGATTATGAGTTAAATGAAATTTTCTTTACAGACTTAGGTATACGCAAGCCAGATCATTTTTTAAATGCAGCAGGGGCTACTGGGGCAGAAACAATTGGTAATGTTATCATTGCAGTAGATAAGATTCTAGAGGAAGCTCAACCTGATGCATTATTGGTATTGGGTGATACCAATAGTTGTACAGCCGTTATTCCAGCAAAGCGACGTAAAATTCCGACATTCCATATGGAAGCGGGAAACCGTTGTTTTGATATGCGAGTGCCTGAAGAGATTAATAGACGTATTGTAGATCATACTGCTGATATTAATTTGACTTATAGTACAATTGCTCGAGATTATTTACTTGCTGAGGGGTTGCCCGCTGATCTTGTGATCAAAACAGGTAGCCCAATGTTTGAAGTATTAACCTATTATAAAGAGAAAATTCTATCTTCAAATGTATTAGAACAATTGAAGTTGAAAGAGAAAGAGTATTTTATTGTGAGCGCGCATCGTGAAGAAAATATCAACTCAGATGAAAATTTCTTAAATTTGATTGAAATGTTAAATGCCGTGGCGGAAAAATATAATTATCCTGTAATTGTTTCCACTCATCCTAGAACACGTAAACGTATTGAACAAATGGGCGTAACATTTCATCCGTTAGTACAATTGTTAAAACCACTGGGTTTTAGTGATTATAATAAATTACAACTTTGTGCCAAAGCAGCTTTATCTGATAGTGGAACGATTAATGAAGAGTCTTCTATTCTAAACTTTCCAGCTCTGAATATACGACAGGCACATGAGCGCCCAGAAGGTATGGAGGAAGCCGCAGTCATGATGGTTGGCTTAACTTCAGAACGTATTTTGCAAGGGCTGCAAATTTTAGAATACCAAGCTAGAGGAGATGAAAGAGCACTCCGTTTAGTCGAAGATTACAGCATGCCAAATGTTTCGGAAAAAATAGCACGCATTATCTTAAGTTATACAGACTATGTTAATCGTGTAATTTGGAAAAAATATTAAGGCAATTAGATGATGAAAAAGACATACTTAGTAACAGAATACTATCATTCAAATCAAAATACGACAGGGTATTTGTTTCATAAGTTATATATCCATTTGAAAAAGGTATATGGTTCTGAGTTATGTTTGATTATCAAAGAAGACAAAAACAATGATGTTATCGACCCTGAAAGCATCATTGTTAAAGATTTGAATTTGAATAAGAAGAGTTTGATTCAAAGGTTATTTTTTGAATTGATTATTTCTTTTCGTTTTTTTATTAAAATATTAAAAAATGTTAAAAAGCAAGATCTTGTTTTTACGGGAACCACACCTATTTTTCTATTGGTTGTCATTTACTTTGCTAAAAAAATGATCGGTTTTAAATGGGTGTTACTTGTTCATGATGTATTTCCTGAAAACTTAGTGGCTGCTAAAGTTTTGAAAAAGGAAAATTTTCTTTATAAAGTTTTAAAAAAAGTTTTTGATATTTTCTATGCAACCCCTGAAAAGTTGATTGTTATTGGCCAGGATATGAAAGATCTCGTTGATGGAAAAACTCATAAGAAAAATAGTGTTGTGATTCAAAACTGGATTGATGAAAATGATATTGAAGTAGAAGAAAAAAGTTCCAATGAAATATTAAAAAAAATAAACTGGGAAAATGAATCCCCCATTTTTCAATTTTTTGGTAATATTGGACGTGTACAAGGTGTAGATAATATTGTTGAAGCGATTAAGTTAATAGAACCATTCAAAAGACCTAAATTTTTATTTATGGGAGACGGTGTATATGTAGAACAACTTAATCATGCAATACAAATATTAGGTGACTCGAATATACAATATATTGGCTCTGTGCAACAAAGTGAGAAATCTAAGGGCTTAAATGCTGGAGATATTGCGATCGTAACTTTAGCTGACGGAATGTTGGGATTAGGTGTACCAAGTAAAGCCTATTTTTCAATGGCAGCTGATAAGCCTCTATTAGCAATAATGGATGAACATTCTGAAGTTGCTTGTATGATTAGAGCCCATCAAATTGGTTGGGTTGTTCCACCTGAAAATCCAGAGCTTTTAGCGCAAGTTATCCTACAAATTACAGAAAGTACATCAAAAGATAATATGATATCTTCTAGAAGTGTTTTAATTAATAATTATTCTGAGCCAGTAGCAATGAAAAAAATAGTAGAGGTTTTACAGCATGTCTCTAATATTAAATAAGAAATTGAGGTTTTATTGTAATGAAAAGACTAGTTGATATCATTATTGCGTCAATAGCATTTTTATTACTGTCGCCAATTTTTCTGATTGTGTCATATAAAGTACGTAAAAATTTAGGTTCACCTATTTTTTTCTATCAAGAGCGTCCAGGAAAAGATTGTAAAAAATTTAGAATGATTAAATTTCGTTCTATGAAAAATGCTTTTGATCAAAATGGTCAGCCCTTACCAGATGATCAGCGGATTACACCCTTCGGACAAAAATTACGCTCAACCAGTTTGGATGAAATGCCGCAATTATTGAATGTCTTAAAAGGCGATATGAGTATTGTTGGGCCTCGCCCACAACTTCCAGAGTTTGTGGAGCATTATACAACTCACCAAATGCGCCGCCATGAAGTTAAGCCAGGTATGACAGGACTTGCACAAGTGAGTGGCCGAAATAATCTTTCTTGGGAAGAGAAGTTTGATCTAGATGTTGAATATGTTGAAAAACAATCAATTCTTCTTGATTTTAAAATTATGTTTAAAACTGTAGAAGTGATGCTGAAAAAAGAAGGTATTGATTCACCAGACCAAGCAGTTGGTGCGAGCCGTTTTTCTGGTACAGAATCTACAGATACCAAATCTACCAATCATTAATATTGTTGTGAAAGTTCGTTATGATTAAAAAAGCCATTCTTCCCGTTGCTGGTCTCGGCACACGTTTTTTACCTGCAAGCAAATCTATTCCTAAAGAAATGGTGACTGTGGTTGATCGCCCTGCCATTGAGTATGTGGTCAAAGAAGCTGTGGCAGCGGGTATTGAACAAATTATTTTGGTGACGCATTCATCAAAAGCATCTATAGAAAATTATTTTGATCGTAATTTTGAGCTCGAAACAACATTAGAAAATAAGAAAAAAATAGATTTACTCAAAGAAATTACTGAAATTTTACCGAGCAATGTCAGCGTGGTTAGTGTAAGACAGCCTCAACCATTGGGTTTAGGTCATGCTGTGTTATGTGCAAAATCAGTGGTGGGTGATGAAGATTTTGCTGTGTTATTACCAGATGTGTTGGTCAAAGAAAATAGCACTGAAAATGATCTTACTCGTATGATTCAACGTTTTAACACATCGAAAGCATCACAAATTATGGTTGAAGCCGTACCTGATCATTTGGTAGATCAATATGGTATTGTAGATGTTGAAGCATCACCTGAAGAAGGTGAAAGTATTGTCATGCAAGGTATCGTAGAGAAGCCTGCTGTTGGTACAGCACCTTCAAACTTATCTGTGGTGGGACGTTATGTACTGCCTGCTAAAATTATGCAGTTACTCGAACAAACGCCGAAAGGTGCAGGGAACGAAATCCAACTCACTGATGCGATTGCAGCCTTACAAAAAATAGAAAGTGTAGAAGCCTATCGGATGAAAGGTCAAACTTTTGATTGTGGTAGTAAAATCGGTTATTTAAAAGCTGTATTGCACTATGGTGTAGGACATCCAAAACTCGGTGAAGAATTCAAACAACTCATCAAAGAACTGAATTTATAAAATATTGGGTATGATATGAATATTTGTGTATTTGGCACAACACTTCAAGCTGGCGTTCTCGCTGGCTTGTTTGCTGAATATGGGCATCATGTGTATTGGTGTCCTCAAGTAGGCGTTGAAAAGCAGTCCTCAGTTCACTATCAAGATGAAGATTTAAATCGGCTGATCCAAAAACAGATTAAGAATCATGCCATTGAATTGGTTGGCGTGAAGCAACTCCAACTACACAGTGAAGTTTTTTTATTTAGTTTTAACCCGTCTGAATTTGATCAAGCCAAAAAATTAGCTGAAGAACTCAAGCGAAGCCCCATCATACATCCGAAGTTAATGATCAATGGCTCAACCTTTGGTTTGGAGGGTACAGACACACTGAAAGAAATTTTGGTTGCCGATCATTGGGCGTATTTGCCAGACACCATTCAAGAAGGTAATGCGATTCAAAGTTTTACTGGACTCAAGCAGGTAATCATTGGTGTCGATCATGTGGCGACCCAAGCAATTGTTAAAGAGTTGTTAAGACCATTTTTCCAATTAAAACATCAATACCTCTTTATGCCATTTTTAGATGCTGAATTTACCAAACTGAGTATTTCAGGCATGTTAGCAACACGTATCAGTTACATGAATGATATGGCACAAGTGGCAGAAAAACTCAATATTGATATTCAAAATGTAAAACAAGGTTTAGCTGCGGATAATCGAATTGGTGCGAGCTATCTCTCTTCTGGTGTAGGTTTTGGTGGTGAAAATTTTTCTCATGATATTTTAACCCTTACAGGTACCGTTGCTGGTTCTGGAATCAAAAGCCAATTACTCGATCAGGTTTGGAATATTAATGAACAGCAAAAAGAAATTTTGTTTCGCAAGCTGTGGAATTATTACCAAGGACAATTGACGGGTAAAATTGTTGCGATTTGGGGGGCATCCTTTAAAGAAAATACCTCGAGTATTGAAAACTCCCCAATTCATGCCATGCTTACTGCACTTTGGGCACAAGGTGCAATTGTTCAACTCCATGACCCACAAGCATTAGAGCGAGTATCTGCTCTGTATGGCGAGCGCAGTGATTTAATCTTATGCCATGATCAATATCAAGCCGTCGAAAATGCGCATGCTTTATGCCTATTAACCGCTTGGAAGCAATATTGGAGTCCAGATTACACTCAACTTGTGCAGAAAATGGCCCATCCATTTATTCTAGATGGACGTAATATCTGGGATCCAAAATTTGTTAAAGGACAAGGTTTTGCTTATCAAGGTGTGGGGCGCGTATGATAACATCGATATTAGAGATGGATCAAAGTCAGCAAAGCGTTCAACAATTACGTTTAACCGATTTGTTTCAGCAAGACCCACAGCGTTTTGAAAAATTTTCGGTTCATTTTGATCAATTGAGTTTTGATTACAGTAAGCATCGTATTGATCAAACGGCATGTGAAGCTTTGTTTAAATTTGCAGATTCAAAGCAACTGAGTGCATGGATTCAACGTTTATTTACAGAAGAGCCGATCAACTACACTGAAGGTCGAGCGGCAATGCATTGGGCGTTGCGTTTACCTAAACAGGATCAAGATTACCCCGAATTGGCTCAAGCTGTGCACCAACAACTCGATCGCATGTTTCAGCTTGTTGAAAAAGTGCATGCAGGGCAATGTCGTGGTTCAACGGGCGAAGTGATTCAAGATGTTGTGAATATTGGTGTAGGTGGATCAGATCTTGGACCTCTTATGGTCAGCCATGCCTTATCCGATTATAAAGTCACCACAGCAAAACCATTAAAAGTTCATTTCGTCTCGACCATGGATGGAAGCCAGCTTTCTGAACTGTTGCATCAATTGCGGCCTGAAACGACTTTATTTATTATTTCCTCAAAATCCTTTGGGACCATTGATACCTTATCCAATGCACAAACCGTGCGCCAATGGTTGGAAAAAGCATTAGGTCATCACAAAAGTATCGTACAACATCACTTTATTGGTGTTTCAACCAAACCTGAAAAAATGACTGAATGGGGAATTGCACCAGACAACCAGTTCCTGCTATGGGATTGGGTGGGTGGACGTTATTCATTGTGGTCCTGTATCGGTTTGCCGATAGCCTTGCAAGTCGGTGTTGAGGGCTTTAAACAGCTTCTGGCTGGTGCTTATGCGATTGACCAACATTTTCAAAAGACACCGTTTGAACACAATATTCCAGTCCTGATGGGATTGCTGGGGGTTTGGAATACTAATTTTCTGGATATCCAAACTCATGCGGTATTGCCCTATGATGGGCGGTTGAAATATTTTGCATCCTATTTACAACAGCTGGAAATGGAATCGAATGGTAAATCCATTCAACGCAACAATCAGAAAGTCGAGCTAAAAACGTGTCCGATTGTATGGGGCGAAGTAGGACCCAATGCACAACATGCATTTTATCAGTTGCTCCATCAAGGAACACATGCGGTGAGTTGTGATTTCATCGCACCTGTACAGCGCTATAATGCCAATCAATTTACCTATGCAGAAAATGCTGAAGCATTGATTGAACAACATCATCTGGCTTTATCCAATTGTTTGGCTCAATCACGTTTATTAGCTTTTGGTAATCAGGCTTTAAATGCGGATGAGTTAGAGAGTTTACCTGAATATAAACAATATGAAGGCAATCAACCCAGCTCTACACTTTTATTACAAGAACTCAGTCCTTATAGTCTTGGAATGTTGATTGCTTTGTATGAACATAAAGTCTTTGTACAGTCGGTCATGTGGAATATTAATCCATTTGATCAGTGGGGCGTTGAAAAGGGTAAAGAAATTGCCAATCAACTGCTTCCTATTCTTAGTGGTAAAGAAAAAGACTTTTCTCAATTAGATGCTTCCACACAAGGTCTAATCAAGATATTGCTAGGTAAAGAATAGAGAAAAAACGTATGGCGAATATTTTAGTCACAGGTGGAGCAGGTTATATTGGCTCACATACGTGCTTGGAACTTCTAGAAGCAGGACATGATGTGGTTGTGCTTGATAATTTGTCCAATAGTTCAGAAGAATCACTCAAGCGTGTACAGGAACTTACAGGGAAAAGTCTGAAGTTTATCCAAGGCGATATTCGTGATCCACATGATTTAGACCAAGCATTTGCGACACATAAAATTGATGCGGTGATTCATTTTGCAGGCTTAAAAGCGGTGGGAGAAAGCCAAAAAATTCCACTGAGTTATTTTGATCATAACATTGCAGGATCAATCCAGCTGACGCAAGCCATGGAAAGGGCAGGGGTTTTTAATCTCGTTTTTAGCTCATCTGCAACAGTTTATGATGAAGCCAATATCTCTCCTTTAGATGAAACTATGCCAACAGGTATGCCTTCAAATAATTATGGCTATACCAAACTGATTGTTGAGCAATTGTTGCAGAAATTAGCCATCGCAGATCCACGTTGGTCGATTGCACTATTACGTTATTTTAATCCAGTTGGCGCACATAAAAGTGGTCGTATTGGTGAAGATCCGCAAGGGATTCCAAACAATCTGATGCCTTATGTCACGCAGGTTGCTGTTGGACGTCGAGAAAAACTATCGATCTATGGTGATGATTATGACACGATCGATGGGACAGGAGTTCGTGACTATATCCACGTGGTTGACTTAGCCAATGCACACTTATGTGCGCTAAATAATCGTTTAAATGCCAAAGGTTGTCGTGCATGGAATATTGGTACAGGCAACGGTTGTTCTGTGCTTGAGGTAAAGAATACTTTCGAAAAAGTGAATGGCGTTGCTGTCGCTTATGAAATTGCACCCCGTCGTTCGGGAGATGTAGCAACATCATTTGCCAACAATGCACGAGCTGTTACAGAACTCGGTTGGACAGCAAAATATACCCTTGAAGATATGTTAGCAGACAGCTGGAACTGGCAAAAACAAAATCCAACAGGCTACCAATCATAAACTTGTAAAAGGAAAATAGGCGCATTGAGCGCCTATTTTTTTATGATGAAAAACTAAGCCTGAATCAACTGGGTTAATTCATCTACATAGTCCTGCATCGGTTTAGGATCACGATCTGCACGGCTTTCGATATTCAAACGTAATAGGGGTTCGGTATTTGAAGCACGCACATTTAAACGCCATGCACCAAAATCAAGACTTACTCCATCTGTTTGATCAATGGCTGGATTCAAATCAGCAAAATGGTCAAAAATCTTTTGAATGGTGTCTTGAGTATCTTTCACTTTAAAGTTGATTTCACCACTGCACGGAAATTTAGCAATCATATCTTCAACAAGGTTTGAAAGTGATTGTTGTGTATCCGATAACACTGAAATCGCCAATAGCCATGGAATCATGCCACTGTCGCAGTAAGCAAAGTCACGGAAATAGTGATGCGCACTCATTTCTCCACCATAGACCGCATTATGTTCACGCATCACATCTTTAATGAATGCATGTCCAGATTTGGATTGGACAGGTGTTCCTTGATACTGATTGACGATATCTAAGGTATTCCAAACCAGACGGGGGTCGTGGACAATTTTCTCGCCTGATTGTTTCAATAAAAATGCTTGAGCCAATAGACCAACGATATAGTAGCCTTCAATAAATTGACCTTTCTCATCAAATAAGAAGCAACGATCAAAGTCGCCATCCCATGCAATTCCCATATCTGCATGGTGAATTAAAACCGCATTGCGTGTACTGTCGCGATTTTCGACTAAAATTGGATTAGGGATACCATTAGGGAATGTACCGTCTGGATGATTATGAATTTTGATAAATTCAACTGGAATATTTAATGCTTTGAATTTTTCTTCGATGGCATCAACCACATGCCCGGCAGCGCCATTGCCTGCATTCATCACCAATTTGAGGGGGCGAATTTTTGCGGGATCAATATAGGTGAGTAAGTGTTCAATAAATTCAGGCAGAATATTGTATTTTTGCGTTGAACCTTTTTTCTCAACTTCAATGAACTCTTCTGATTCGGCCAAGGCTTGAATATCTTTTAAACCAGTATCTGCACTGATCGGACGGGCATTTTCACGAACCAGCTTCATCCCATTATAGTCCATAGGATTGTGACTGGCTGTAACTTCAATTCCGCCCTGTACATCGAGATGAAAAGCACCAAAATAAACTTCTTCGGTTCCCGTCATCCCCAAATCAAGTACGTCTACACCTGCATCATTTAAACCACGAATAGTCGCTTGTTTTAAATCTTCGCTCGTTAAGCGAACATCACAACCCACCACCACAGTTTTTGGTTGATAGATCTGCCCATAAGCACGACCCACTTTATAAGCAATTTCCTCATTGAGTTCTGTACCCAGTTTGCCTCGGATGTCATAGGCTTTAAAACAAGTCAGTTTATTCATGTCCATCTTTCTATTGTATAAGCTTGGGATTTGAGTGAAGGATCATTTTAACCCTAAAGTGTGTAAAAAATGAGATATGAAGATGTAATTTTAGTTTGAAAGCTAAAATATCATCTTTTCTATGCCTTTCTTGTTATTTTTAAACATATTTTAAGTATTGTTATCTATTTTTAATGAATAGTTTTGGGCGAATTAAAAAATTAATTTTTACTAAATTCTACAATTCATGTGATAAAGATCACGGTTATTTTATTCTTCTTATTGAATTAGAAGATGTTTTCAGAAAAAATTATACTTTAAAAAATTGAAATATCTATTTGCTTGAATTTTATAATGTGTAGAATAGCAATCGAGCAAGGGAATAATTCAAAATAATTCAATGCCGATAATTACAAGCATGTTTAGGTGCCATTCAGGAATGTTAATCACTAAAAAGCCAGCAATTTTTTTAAAAAACTTGGGTGCGATCAGTGTATGTGTTCTGATTCAGAACCATGGTCATGCACAAGATACGACTTATTTAAAAGGCATCAAGGACAGCGTCGCAGGTTTAATCAAACCCAAAGATGACTCATCCTTTCGTACCGTACAACTTAAGCAACTCGCTGACTTTGAATACCAACCCGAGCAAAGCACAGCCAACACTTTGCCTGTGGTCAAACCCTATCTAGGGCAAAAAGCATCTTTGAATAATCTTTATCTGGAAAATACCTCACCAGCCCAGCAATATGCGTTATCTACACGAACCTTGAATCTTGAAGAAGCCGTGCAAATCGCCGTTAAACGCAATCCCAATATTGCCCAAACCATTTCTACTCTGGCTTCTCAAAATGCCAATATCGATGTCGCCAAGGCACAATATTATCCGCAATTAAAAGCCGGTATGAATACTGGTGACTTTACTTCAAATGATAAAGGGCGGCAGCTATATTCTGTTGAAGCCAATCAATTGCTCTATGATTTTGGCAAAGTCAAAAGCAGTGTCACCACACAACAGAATAAATTGGCGGTTGAACAGGCCAACGTCTTGATCAGTATTGATGAAATCTCCACGCAAACGGCGCGAGATATTTTAGCTTTACTGAGATATCGTAATATTATAAAAATCGCCCAGGATCAATTTGATGGGGTCAGCCGTTTACATGAGATTGCACGATTAAGAGCCGAGGCAGGCATCAGCAGCCATGCAGATCCTGTACAGGCACAAAGTTATGTTGAGTATTCTCGTTCCTATCTGATTACTCAACAGAATTTTCTCAGACAGCAAGAACAAAAGCTACGCACCTTATTGGGTTTTGATGTCAGCCAAACCGAGTTCAATATTCCTGATGAATTCGTTAAGCAGTCAGGTTTATATGACGACCCTGAAGTGAATACCATTCCCAGCATGATTGCAGCAAAGGCTCAAATTGATGTGGCACAGAGTCAAAAGAAACAGACCCAACTCAGTGTTTATCCAACCATTTCATTGGTCGGTGCGGTGACCAAGGCATTGCATGGTCAAAACCCCAATACCGGGATTGAAAACGATACCGACAGTTCAATTGGGGTGCAGATGTCGAGTAATTTCTATCAAGGCGGTGCTGTTGGTTCACAAGTCAAAGCGGCAAATTATGCCGAACAGGCCGCACGCGCCAAATTGAATGCCACCTATCTCAATATTATGGATCAGGCACAGATTGCCCGTGAAAGTATAGAAAACACCGATAAACAAATTTGGGTATTGATGGACCGAGAACGCTCAACCGCCAAAACCCGTGAGTTGTATGAAGAGCAATACAAACTCGGCAAACGCTCGATTTTAGATTTACTCAGTTCCGAACAATCATATCAAAGCTCAAGGATTGAAAGAGAAGCTGCACGATTTGATATCTATGACACCATTGCACAGTTTATCAATGTAACCGGTAAGAGCAGACATGCTTATCATTTAAATAATATTCAAATTCAGGGGTTTGAAGTTCAGCCATGAATAATAATACACTCAACTATCAACCCTGGTTACAAGCCATTGTCGCAGTTGCACAACATTACCGTATTCAACCCTCAGAAGAACAAATTCGTCTGCAACTGGATTGGAATAAATATCACCATATTGATGACATGCTGGCATTGATTACCCGTCAAGTCGGCTTAAATGTACGTCAGGCTGACTTTAGCACAGATGTCCTCAATCCCTGGCGCTTGCCTGTAGTGGTTGAACTCAATGATGGTCAGGTGGCGGTGATTGAGAAAGTCGACACGACTGGCAATGTCAGTCTGCAGCTCAGTGGTGATCAAGGGCTGTCACAAAGCTTCAGTGTGCAGCAGCTTCAAGCCCATGCCAAGCGCGTCTATATTTTTAGACCCGAAACCTCCGTGCCTGATGCACGTGTTGATGAGTACATCAAGCCTTATGAGAAAAGTTGGTTCTGGGACATTGTTCTAAAAGACTGGAGACGCTATACCGACATTATGGTGGCTTCCATGATTGCCAATATTTTGGCGTTGGCGACCATCATCTTCTCCATGCAAGTCTATGATCGTGTGGTACCTTCTCAGTCTATTCCCACCTTGTGGGTTCTTGCAGGTGGTGTGCTGATCGCAGCAGTCTTTGAATTCATTCTGCGAATCGCACGGGTCTATCTATCCGACATTATCGGTAAACGTGCCGACTTAAAGATTTCAGACCGGGTATTTGGTCATGCATTGCGCATTCGCAATAAAGATCGGGCACGTTCAACAGGCTCTTTTATTTCGCAGATTCGCGAACTTGAAGGGGTTCGTGAATTGGTCACCTCAACCACCATCAGTGCGATTGCCGATCTACCGTTTTTCTTTCTGTTTCTGGTGATCTTTTGGCTGATTGGGGGCAATATTTTCTGGGTGATGTTGCTGGTTGTACCGTTGATGATTGTTCCGGGCTTCTTGGTACAAAAGAAATTGGCACAATTGGCGACGGAAGGGATGCGTGAATCCGCAATTCGTAATGCGATTTTGGTTGAAGCCGTGCAGGGCATTGAAGATATCAAGTTGCTGCGTGCTGAAGCCAGGTTCCAAAATCAATGGAACCACATGAATGAAGTTTCTGCTGATGTCAGCATGCGCCAACGAAAAATTGTCGGGTGGTTAAATGCATGGACACAAAAGATTCAAGGTTTGACCTATGCCATCGTGGTCTTGGTGGGGTGTTTCGCGGTGATGAAAGGCGATATGACCACGGGTGCCTTGGTGGCGTGTTCAATTCTCTCCTCACGGATGCTAGCCCCCATTTCTCAAGTAACGGGCGTGCTGGGACGCTGGCAACAAGCCAAAGTGGCGAAAAACGGTTTAGATGAGTTGATGCAAAAACCGGTTGATCGCCCTGAACGTGCTCAATTGATTCAGCGTAAAGTGCTGTTAGGCGATTATGATTTTAAAGGTGTGGTGTTTAAATATACCGATGATGATCCACGACCGACCTTGGTCATTCCCCAACTCAAAATTGCGGTCGGTGAAAAGGTGGCGATTCTGGGACGCAATGGCGCAGGGAAATCCAGCCTTTTACAATTACTGGCAGGGATGCAATTGCCTGTACAGGGCAAAATTAGTCTGGATGGTGTCGATCAATCCTTGCTGGATCCTGATGATATTCGCCGGGATATGGCACTGCTCAATCAAAATGCCCATTTATTCTTTGGTACCATCCGTGAAAATCTAACCTTGGGTGCCCCCTTGGCAACCGATGAAGAAATTGTACGTGCTTTGCAAATCACCAATGCACTGGAAATTGTTGAGCAGAAAAAAGAGGGCTTGGACCATACCATTCTTGAAGGCGGTGTGGGCTTTTCAGGCGGACAGAAACAGGCATTACTGCTGACCCGCTTATTGTTGAGAAACCCGAATATTGTCTTGCTGGATGAACCTACGGCGTCGATTGATGATGTCTCTGAAAAAGTCCTGATTCAACATCTAAAACAATGGCTGGGTCATCGCACCTTGGTGGTGGCAACCCACCGCCCTGCAGTCCTGCAACTGGTGGATCGTATCATTGTGGTACATGAAGGAAAGATTATTAAAGATGGACCACGAGATGCCATTTTAAATCCCCAACATCAGCCGAATGCGGGAGGTGCTTCAGCATGAGTCAAGAAAACAATCAACAAAAGATTGAACTGCAAAGCACTGCACCGGCTGCTCCCCATGATCATGAGACGAGCGATCTGCTCAAGCGTCCCAGCAATCCATCCGCATTAAAGTTTTCAGAACCGCCTTTGCCTAAAGCCAGTTTTATTATTTGGATCGTGGCTGCGGGCTTACTGGCATTTCTGATTTGGGCATGTGTTTTTAAATTAGAAGAAGTCTCAACGGGCACAGGTAAGGTGATTCCTTCCTCCAAAGAGCAAATCATTCAATCCTTAGATGGTGGGGTACTCACCAGTTTGGATGTCAAAGAGGGCGATATTGTGCAAAAAGGGCAAACCCTTGCCCAGATTGACCCCACCAGATTTGAGTCACAGGTCGGAGAAAGCCAGAGCAAATTACTGGCAACCCAAGCTACCGCTGCACGTTTAGAAGCAGAAGTGAATGGTACACCGCTGCGTTTCCCCAAAGAGGTATTGTCCATACCTGCCTTGGTTCGAGAGGAAACTGCACTGTATACCTCCCGTCGTGCCAATCTGGATGAGTCCATCACCGGGCTAAAACATGCCTTGTCCTTGGTGCAAAATGAATTGCAAATGACTCAACCGCTGGTTGCCAAAGGTGCGGCATCTGAAGTTGAAGTGTTGCGTCTGAAACGTGATATCAATAACTTTGAAAACCAGATCAATGATAAACGGAATGACTACTATGTAAAGTCACGTGAAGAGTTGGCAAAAGCCAATGCGGATATTCAGTCTTTACAGCAAATCGTGGCAGGACGAAACGACTCAGTCAAACGTTCGACCTTTAAAGCGCCTGTTCGCGGTGTGGTAAAAGAAATTGCCGTAACGACCATCGGTGGGGTTGTACCACAGAATGGAAAGTTGATGACCATTGTACCGATTGATGAACAGTTATTGATTGAAGCGCGGATCTCTCCACGGGATATTGCATTTATTCATCCGGGACAACCGGCTTTAGTGAAAATCACGGCCTATGACTATTCCATTTATGGTGGCTTGGAAGGTAAAGTGACGGTGATTTCACCCGATACCATCCGTGATGAGGTGAAACAGGATCAGTTTTATTATCGTGTCTATATTCGAACCAATACAGATAAATTGGTGAACAAAGCGGGTAAATCTTTTTCGATTACCCCGGGTATGGTGGCAACTGTTGATATTCGTACAGGTCAGAAAACCATTATTGAATACTTGTTGAAACCTTTCAATAAAGCCAAGGAAGCATTAAGAGAACGTTGAGTGTTTTTAGGTCAACAAGCATGGATTGAAATCCATCGATGGAAATAAAAAACCAATCCGAAGATTGGTTTTTTATTGATGTCTGTTGCGTCTGGGTCCTGAATAGCATTGATCCCGGAAAGTTGATAAACTTAAAATATCCGGGTGATATACCGCTCAGCACATTAAGCTGCCCTTGTTGGAAAATTTAATGTGGTCAAAAAACGTTTTAAACTATTTCACATCTTTTAAATCAATGCCTTTCGATTCTTTCAGGCTTGCTACAGCAAGTACTGAAATGAATGAAACGATTGCAATATAAATTTCAATAGGCAATGTTGCATCGTAAGTTTTAAACAAATAGGCACAAATAATCGGTGCCATTGAACCTGCTAAGATTGATGCAAATTGATAAGAAAAAGAAACACCTAAATAGCGCATTTTGGTTGGAAATAATTCCGCCAATGTTGCAGATTCAGGGGCATATGCCATGGCTTGGAACAATAGACCAATACACATCATCACAAAAATCGTGGCGTAATTGCCTGAACTAATTGCTGAGAAATAAAAGAATACCCAGATGATCAACCCAATATTTCCAGCCATCATGGTTGGCTTACGTCCAATTTTGTCAGATAAATAGCCACTGAAAAGCATGGTAAAGAAATGGAAAACATTGGCTGCCAGCAGAATCATCAGCACTGTTTTATATTCAATACCGACTTTTAGGGTGAGGAAAGTGATGGTGAATACCACGATCATATAATAGGAGGTATTTTCGCCTAAACGAAGCAATAATCCAGACGCTAAGCGTTTAGGATAAGTAGTAACTAATTCTTTAAAATTTGAAGAGTTATCTTGCTTTTCCTCAGCTTGTTTCAATGCTTCTTGGAAAATAGGTGCATCTTCCACACTACGGCGAATCCAATAACCAATAAAGATAATGATGGTTGAAAGCCAAAAAGCGACACGCCATCCCCAGCTCAGGAAATTTTCATTGGAGAGAATCATAGACAGCGCCAAAATCACCAAACTTGCTAAAATATTGCCAGCGCTTACGGCAGATTGTGGAAAGCTCGCCCAAAAACCACGTTGATGGTTTGGACTATGTTCACCCACCAACAAGATTGCACCACCCCATTCTCCACCGACTGCAAAGCCTTGGATAAAACGCAGCACAATCAATAACACAGGTGCCATATAGCCAATGCTGTTATAACCCGGTAAGCACCCCATCAAGAACGTGGAAGCACCGACTAAAAACAGACTGAGCTGTAAAAGTTTTTTACGTCCATATTTATCGCCAAAATGACCAAATACCAGACCGCCTAAAGGACGTGCTATAAAACCAATCGCATAAGTGGCAAAGGCAGCAATAATTCCATCTAGGGTGGTTCCTGCATTAGGAAAAAATAAATGACCAAATACCAAAGTACTGGCAATACCGTAAATATAAAATTCATACCATTCAGCAACAGTCCCTGCCATTGAGGCACCGACCACCTTTTTAATATTCGGTGGAGAGCTGTCACTTGTAAGCGGTGTAGAAGTATTTCCTGATACTTGTTCCATTACATCATGTCCTTATTTAATTAAAGTTAAGCTTTAAAATTACCCAAGCATAAATATTTCAATTCGCTATATTCATCCAAACCATGTTTTGAACCTTCGCGTCCTAGTCCTGAAGCTTTAACCCCTCCAAAAGGTGCTTCAGTAGTAGAAATTAAGCCGGTATTAATTCCCACCATGCCATATTGCAGGGCTTCGGCAACGCGAAATGTACGATGAAGATTTTCTGTGAAAATATAGGCAGCCAGACCAAATTCAGTGTTATTGGCACGTTGGATCACGTCCTGTTCATTTTCAAATTTAAAGATCGGGGCGAGAGGGGCAAAAGTTTCTTCTCGAAAACACAGCATGTTGTCCTGTGCATTGGCAATAATGGTCGGTTCAAAGTATTGTGGTCCCAAGGTGGAAACTTGACCGCCATAAACCAATTCACCACCTAGGCTGAGGGCATCATCAATATGTTGCTGGATTTTCTCTACGGCTTTTTGATTGATGAGTGGTCCTAGATCTGTATCAGAATCTAAACCATTACCGAGTTTTAACTGCGAGACTTTGTCTTTGAGTTTGCGAATAAATTGATCGTAAATACTGCTATGTACGAAGATGCGATTGCTACAAACACACGTTTGTCCTGCATTTCGAAATTTACTGTCAATGGCTCCCTGTACGGCATTGTCTAAATCTGCATCTTCAAAGACGATGAGTGGTGCATTGCCACCTAATTCCAGCGATAGTTTTTTAATGGTCGGCGCACATTGTTCCATCAATAAAGCGCCGACAGGGGTAGATCCTGTAAAACTTAATTTTTGTACGATTGGACTCTGTGTCAATGGGGCAACAATTTCTTTTGAATGACCTGTCACAATATTTAAAACACCTTTGGGAATACCGGCTTGCTCAGCAAGATAAGCGAGCGCAAGTGCAGTTAAAGGTGTTTCTTGAGCAGGTTTGACAATCATACTGCAACCCGCGGCCAATGCCGGTGCTACTTTGCGTGTGATCATTGCAGCAGGGAAATTCCATGGTGTAATGGCGGCACAGACTCCCACAGGTTCACGAAAAGTGAGTAAACGTTTGTCTTGGGTAGGCGCAGGAATGGTTTCACCGTACATACGACGACCTTCTTCAGCAAACCATTCAATAAAACTCGCAGCATAAACAATTTCACCCTCAGCTTCTTTGAGCGGCTTACCTTGCTCAAGCGTCATGATGCTGGCAAGTTCCTGTTTGTGTTCAAGGATGAGCGCAAACCATTTTTTAAGTAGATCAGAACGGTATTTGACGGACTGTTTTTTCCAGTCCAGATATGCTTCTTGAGCAAAAATAATCGTTTGCTCGACCTGTGCCACGGTAAGCGCGGGAATTTGTGCAATCACCTGACCTGTCGCCGGATTTTGCACATCGATATGACGTTGATCACTTGAGCTGATCCAGTTACCATTGACATAGGCCTGTTGTTTAAAGGTTGATAAAGAAGCAATATCCATATTGGTTTACTCTTGATAATGTTGCTGATAACGCTGTCGTTTTTTAACCAATGTTGATTGGTCAATACCTAAAGCTTGGGCTGCCTTTTGTGTGGTTTTAAACACAGCAAGGGCGTGAGAAATAATCTTGAACTCAAAATCATCGACTTGTTTTTTGAGTGTTTCTGATGAGTTTGAAAAGGGCGTGCTGAACTGGGTATTGCCATGTAAAGCGCACTGTATATCTTCAGGAATGTCTTCAGGCAAAATGGTGGATGACTCACTCAGCACAACAGTTTGCTCAACAAAATTAGTCAGCTCTCGAATGTTTCCTGGCCATGAATAGGCTTTGACCAACTCGATCACCTCTGCTGAGTAGTGTTTGTTGGTATGATATTTCTTATTGAAATTTGCCAAATAAAGTTCTAATAATGGCTCAATTTCAGAGATGCGATTTTTTAAATCTTCTAATTTTAATGAGGTGACGCAAAGGCGATAATAAAGATCTCTTCTAAATTTGCCTTCCTCAACCAGTTTTAATAAATCGTGATGGGTTGCAGAGATAATACGAACGTCAGTGTAGACATATTCAAAACCGCCTACTGGAATAAAACGGTTGTCTTCAATGACTTTGAGCAATTTTGCTTGTAGCGCCAAAGGCAGGTCACCGACTTCATCCAAAAATAAAGTACCGCCGTTGACGACTTCAAATAAACCTTTCTTACCTTTTTGTAAGGCACCTGTAAAAGCACCCGGCACATAGCCAAATAATTCAGATTCCAGTAAACCGTCTGGCATGGTGGCACAGTTAATTTCCAAGAAAGGCTGATCTTTTCGTGGACTGTTCTTATGAATATAGCGTGCCAGTACGGTTTTTCCTGTCCCTGTATTGCCTTGAATGAGAATTTTAATGTCTGAATGTGCGATACGCTTCGCTCGATTAAAGGTTGTATTGGTACTGTCACTTAAGTTGGTCAAATAGTTGTCATTTAACTTGCGTGTTGAATATTTCTTTTGCGTGTTACGAATGTCTTCAAGCTCTTTTTGATCTTTTTGGGCTTGAAGTAAAACTGTGATGTCACGAACCGATGTAATCACTGCAATAAGTTGATTTTCCTGATTAAATACAGGATGTCCCGTGACCAGCAGTTCAGTATGGTTTTGTAAGGACTGCAAAATGGTAGTTTTCTGATGAGTTTGAATCACGTCCATCGAGACTGAACGTGAAAAAACACCTTGATTGACCAAGTCTTGGATCGGATGATCAATTAAATCTTCTCGATTTAAATGCGTCAGCTTTAAGTAGGCATCATTGACAAATAAAGTGGTGCCCAGATGATCGGTGATATATACACCGTCATCTAAGGCATTCATAATCGATGTTAATATTTGATAAGAAATATCCGCATCTTTTGAATTGTTTGCAAGAAGATTGACCCAAGTCATGGCAAGAAACTCATTCATTATTAATATGCTTCATAATAAATGTTTTCGATTTCCTGCTGTGTTAAACGTCGTGGATTATTGCGGAGTAATCTTTCCACCTTAATCGCTTCCGCAGCCAGTTCAGGAATCACTGATTCAGGAATATTGAAATTTCGAAGACCTTTGGGAATATTGACCATCTCACAAATATTATGTAAACGGCTAATCACACGATCAGCAATTTGAAGATCATTCAGCCCCGTTGTTGGTTCATTAAAGCATTCAGCAATCACTTTAAATCTGTCCAAACAGGCGATGCGGTTGTATTCCATGACGAAAGGCAGCAATAAGGCATTACTGACACCATGTGCCATATGGAAACGCCCACCTAAAGGGTATGCAAGTGCATGTACTGCACCAACGCCAGCATTACCAAAGGACAAACCTGCCATTAAGCTGGCATTTGCCATATCTTCATGGGCTTGTAGGTCATCTGGATTGGCATAGGCTTTGGGTAAGGCATTGATAATTAATTTCATTGCCTGAATCGCCAAGGCATCTGTCAAGGGTGAAGCATTGACAGAAATAAACGATTCAATTGCATGAACCAAGGCATCCACACCACTGGCTGCGGTAATATGTGATGGACAGCTTAAGGTCATTTCAGGTGCGACAATTGCAACATCCGGCAGTAGAAAGTCGCTCACGATACCTTTTTTAATTTGATTTTTAGAGTCAGAAAGAATGGCAATATTGGTGACTTCTGAACCTGTTCCTGCGGTAGTGGGCAATACAATCAAAGGAAGTCCCTTTTGACTGACTTTGTTCTCGCCAAAGAAACTTTCCAAAGGCTCATGATTGTTGCCATAAATGGCAATACATTTTGCGGTATCAATAACACTTCCACCGCCAATTGCGATCACGCCATTATATTGATCTTGCTCAAAGAATTTTTTGGATTGTAAAACCACTTCAATTTCAGGTTCAGGCGTAATATCCGCATAAATTGAAAACTCAATATGCTCTTGTTGTAGTAGATCGGTCAGTGGCGTTAATGAACCTGAATTTAAGATGCCATGATCAGTCAGTATTAAAACTTTAGACATATTTAAATCATGGCAGTATTTGGCTAACTGTTTGGATGCATTAAAACCAGTTACTAATTTATGCGCAGACTTGAATGTATGAATCGGCATCTTTATTCCATTAAGAAGTACAATTTTTGTGTTTTAAGCAATTGCTGTGCCAATTATTTTTAATTATATAAAACAAAAGCTTGTGTTTTTTAAAGATGCTTTTATATGATAGTTTTCATAAATAATGAAAATTATCATAACCACTTGGACAACTTCACTGTGATAACAGCTGAGCTTTAGTTCTGATTTAACGTATGTGTTGGACTTATTTATTGAGCATGAATTGGATCAATCGGTTGAAATTTAGAATAATAAACTTTAGCGTCTAAAGCCTGTCTTTCAGGCAATAAAAAACCCCGATCTTTCGATCAGGGCTTTTTGAATTTGGAGCGGGAAAGGAGACTCGAACTCCCGACCCCAACCTTGGCAAGGTTATGCTCTACCAACTGAGCTATTCCCGCGGAGTCTGTCCAATTTTTTAAATAAAAAACTGAATAAAAAAATTTTGGAGCGGGAAAGGAGACTCGAACTCCCGACCCCAACCTTGGCAAGGTTATGCTCTACCAACTGAGCTATTCCCGCGGAGTCTGTCCAATTTTTTAAATAAAAAAACTGAATGAAAAAATTTTGAGCGGGAAAGGAGACTCGAACTCCCGACCCCAACCTTGGCAAGGTTATGCTCTACCAACTGAGCTATTCCCGCATGCGGTGTATAATACATCAACAAATGATAGGGTCAAGATTTTTCTGCAAGGTTCATGGTTAATTGCATAAAATAAAGACATTTTTATGAAAAAAATTCAAAATTTAATTTAAAACATTCCAATATGGTTGTAAAAGTCTAGCTTTAGTCACGGAGAAGTATACAGAATCCGTTATACTATCGAATCTACCCGTTGGCATCTCTAAAAGGAATCCGCATGAGTTTAGAACAACAATTGATTGAACAGTTAAATCAACTTGAGCCCTCTCATTTAGAAGTGATCAATGAGTCCTCTGGTCATGGTGGATATTTCCCGGGAAAAGAATCACATTTTAAAGTGGTGATCGTCAGTGAACAATTTGCAGGGCTACGTTTGGTGCAGCGTCATCAAAAAGTTTATGCAGTCGCAAAAGAATTACTCAGTCCTGGAAAAATTCATGCTTTGGCAATTCATGCCTACATTCCAAGTGAATGGCAAGGTCAAGCACCTGCAAGCCCTGAATGTGCACATGCACCTAAGTCATAACGCTTAGGAAGATTAAAGATGGATATACATTTATTCGTTAAAATTATTCACATGACCAGCGTTGCTTTACTCATGCTGGTTTTTGTTTTACGTGCAGTGACTTTATTTGTAGGTACAGAAGGTCAACAGCCAAGTTCAAAAGGGCGTGTTGTTTTGGTTGCCTTACAGCACCTCTCCTTGACGCTGATTGTGCTCACGGGTATTACTTTGTTAATCATCAATGATTTCAAAGTACAGCCATGGTTTTATGCCAAAGTCATGCTGTTTATGGTCTTCCTTTCCTCTCAAATTAAAGCCTATAAAAAAGATGACTCAGTGCTTTTGGTTCAACGCCGTGCAGGTATGGTGATTGGCGCGGTAGCGTTGATTGCAACGCTGGGTTTAGTGATGGTTAAACCAGTTTTTGGCTGATTGTTAGACATGAATTTCACACTTGGATGAGGTCTGGGTTAAACTGCATACAAGTTTAAAAATAATGAGATATTGGGGATTTGTATGTTAACTCGTGTGGTGTTTAACCAAAAAGGCGGTGTAGGAAAATCAAGTATTACAGTAAACCTTGCAGCAATCAGTGCGCATCAAGGTTTTAAAACACTGGTGATTGATTTAGACCCGCAAGCAAATTCAAGCCAATACCTGTTAGGTGATGATGCAACCTATTCTGCTGAAAAGACGGCTTTAGAACCCAATATTGAAAACTTTTTTAATGATGTGCTTGGAAACAATCAGCAAAAGGGGCTGATTGGGAATGCACTGGGTACACTTCTCAAAACAAAAAATAAGGGATTTGAACAATATATTCATCGCTCGCCATTTAAGGATTTGGATGTTTTGCCTGCAAGCCCAAGTTTAGGTGAGTTGGAACATGCGCTAGAGTCAAAGCATAAGATTTACAAGCTGCGTGATGCCATTCAAACGTTGTCTGATCAATATGAACGTATTTATATTGATACACCTCCCGCATTTAACTTTTTTACTTTGTCTGCATTGATTTCGGCAGATCGCGTATTGATTCCATTTGATTGTGATGTATTTTCAAAACGTGCCTTACAAACCCTGATTGAAAATGTCATTGAAACACAGGATGATCATAATGATCGCCTTGAAATTGAAGGCATTGTGGTGAATCAATATCAGGCACAAGCAAAATTACCCCGTGAAGTGGTACAACAGCTTAAAGATGAAGGTCTGCCTGTTTTGGAGAATATGCTTCCGCCATCGGTATTGATGAAAGAATCACATCATAAAAATCTACCATTAATTCATTTGGCTACAGATCATAAATTGACTCAAGCCTATCAATCATTGTTCAATGAGATTGATAAAAAATAATTTCGAGATTGTAATGAAATCATTGAAAATGACTTCTGTTAAATTATCCGTTGTTGCTTTAGCGACGGTACTTGTGTCGGCATGTGCGACAACGGTAAAGCCAACTTATGTATCACCAACTCAGTACCAAGCCATGAACTGCATGCAGCTCAATACTGAGTTTAATCGCATTCAGCAGTATATCAACAATGGTGTTCAACCTGCGAAACGCACGGGCGTTGGTGTTGGACTCGGTGTTGGTGGCGGTTGGGGGAGTGGTGGATGGGGCTGGGGAATCGGTCCAAGCATCTCGGTAAACTTAGGACAATCTTCAAATACCAAGAACACTGAACTCTCTCGCTTGTATGGTGAGCAAGATGCGCTTTCACAAGCGGCTCAATTTAAAAACTGCCCTTATGTACCTAAGCGTCAGCAAGTAAAAAAATAAATGCTTTAATCCTATAAAAAAGCCGATTTTAAAAATCGGCTTTTTTTAACTTATTAAATTTGAAGCAATTATTGTTCCTTGGTTGCTTTATTTTTATCAAAAAACTTATGCCGTATATAACCGATCACACCAGGTAATATGCTAATAATAATTATAGCAAAAATAAAATGGGTAAAATGTTCTTTAATAAATGCCACATTACCAAATAAATAACCTGCTGTGACAAATGAACCAATCCAACAAAAACCTCCAATCGCGTTATAGGTTAAGAAGTATTTGTAATTCATACTTCCTGCCCCTGCAACAAAGGGTGCAAAAGTACGAGCGAATGGGATAAAGCGTGCAAAGATAATGGTTTTTCCACCATGCTTTTCAAAAAACTGTGATGTTTTAAGCAAATGTTCTTTATTGATAAATTTTGAATCAATTTCGAAAACACGTGGACCAATATATTTGCCAATATGGTAATTTAAAGTATCACCAAGAACGGCGGCAATAAATAACAGTAAAATTAAAACAGTTGGATCCATTGCACCTGTAGATGCAGCAAGCATACCTGCTGCAAAAAGTAAACTATCTCCAGGTAAAAATGGCATGACCACTAAACCTGTTTCAACGAAAATAATCAGGAATAAGATTGCATATACCCAAACACCGTAATTTTTAATAAATTCAAAAAGGTGCTCATCAACATGCAAAATAAAATCAATCAGATCCATAAGGCAAAAACTATGCGAATTGGTGCACAAATCCTAGCAGTGTGAGTTATGAAAGTCAGTATTAAAAAGTAAATATTTGAATTTATCATTGTTCTTAATTTGCAACGATAAGTTTAAATTTTAGGTATCGATCTGAAAATTTTTACTGACTAATATATATCCATCTTCAAAACGAAATACAAATTTAGGTGTTCTCATGTTTAATCCAAATGTTGTGGTTAAAAATATTGTAAATCAACCGAGTATGAATGCATTCATTGCATTGCTTGCTCGAATTTTAATGGCTTATATCTTCCTTGTGGCAGGCTGGGGAAAAATCACAGCATATAGTGCAACAGTCGGTTATATGGAATCTATGGGTGTACCAGGAGCAATGTTGCCTTTAACGATTTTGGTTGAGTTTGGTGGCGGTTTAGCGTTGTTGTTTGGTTTCCAAGCACGATTTGCTGCATTCGGCTTAGGTGTTTTTAGCTTGATTACGGCTTTCTTGTTCCACGGCGGTGAAACAGATGCAATTAACTTTATGAAAAACTTTGCAATGGCGGGCGGTCTATTTTTCTTAATGCTTCATGGTGCAGGTCGTTTCAGTATTGATCATGCCATTGAAAAATAAAAACGGAACTTGCAATTAGGCCAGATCAATCTCTGGCTTTTTGCGCGTTTTGCTTTGGATTAATCAAATAGATGAATTGGTTTATGCTATCTCAGACACCGTGTTCAAGCTTGCACAATGAAAAAACAAATCTTGGAAAGAATACAGGCACTTGGTGGCAATATTGATCGTGTCAAAGGTATATCGTGAATAGATGACTGATGCGCTATTCGTTTTAATACCGCTTTATATGAGCGACCTCAAGATGCGCCGTGGGCAACATCGGATGATCAAGAACCTATTTATGGTCTAGGTGAATATATCGATCAACATCAAGCCGAACTCGATAAAAATCCTGAGGTATTTTTCACTCAATTGATCCAAGAATATTATCAACTGACTGAAGAAGGACGAGGGCAAAGCTTTTGGCAACCGACACTTTTGACCCCCTATAAAGAAGGTACGGCTGATTTTAATGAATGGAATGATGACTTTTTAGATGATGAGATTGATCTTAAAGCAATCATTCAATTGACCGATAATACAGAACCTGATTTTTTACAATTGTTTTACCGATACGGTTTTCCTGATCATTTATATATTTATGCGTCAGATCCCTGTCCTGAAAATCCTACCTTGTTCGGCACAGATCATGAGTTTTTTTTAAAGAAGTGACGCATGAAGGTTATTTGGAAGATTTTTTAAATCGGTGTATCACACCCACAGAATTAATCGAGATCATTAAACAGAAAATGAATCTATAAGTTGATTATTTAAAATGATTTTTTTGAAAGATTGCGAACTTGCTTGAATGGAGTGCGTACAGCTTATAAAAATGATAGAATACGGCGCTTATATTCGTTTGCCTGCATAGTTGTTGACTCATGACTACCAATACTCAAATTACTGAAGATCGTATCCTTATTCTGGATTTCGGTTCTCAATATAGCCAGCTTATTGCACGCCGTGTACGTGAAGCTGGTGTATATTCTGAAATGTATGCTTTTGATATGTCTGAAGAAGACATTCGTGCGTTTAATCCTAACGGCATCATCTTGTCGGGTGGTCCTGAGAGTGTGCATGAGGAAGGTAGTCCACGTGCACCGAAGTGTGTATTCGAATTAGGCGTACCTGTATTGGGTATTTGCTATGGTTTACAAACCATGTCTGAACAGCTTGGCGGTAAAGTAGAGCCAGGCACAGTACATGAGTTTGGTTATGCTGCCGTTGATGTCTTGGTTCGTGACCAATTGCTTGGCGATTTAAACGATGGTGATGACAAGCTCAATGTTTGGATGAGCCATGGCGATAAAGTTTCAGCAATTCCTGAAGGCTTTAAAGTGACTGCAAGTACACCAAGTTGTCCTTTTGCAGCGGTGAGTGATGAAACGCGTCGTTTTTATGGTGTGCAATTCCACCCAGAAGTGACGCACACTGCCAAAGGTGCAGAGTTATTGTCTAACTTCGTACATCGAATCTGTGGTTGCCGTAATCTTTGGAACTCTGAAAATATCATCGACTTACGTGTTGAACAATTACGTGAGCAGATTGGTGATCAAAAAGTTCTTTTAGGGCTTTCAGGCGGTGTGGATTCTTCGGTAGTTGCTGCATTGCTTCATAAAGCAATTGGTGATCAATTGACATGTGTATTTGTTGACAATGGTTTACTTCGTTTGAATGAAGGTCAGCAAGTGATGGACATGTTTGCGAAAAACATGGGTATTCGTGTGATTCGTGCTGACGCTGAAAATCGCTTCCTAGCTGCACTTGCAGGCGAAGTGGATCCAGAGAAAAAACGTAAAATTATTGGTCGTGAATTCATCGAAGTTTTTGCTGAAGAAGCACGTAAGCTTGATGGCGTAAACTTCCTTGCGCAAGGCACGATTTATCCAGACGTGATTGAATCTGCGGCAACTAAAAATGGTAAGGCACATGTGATTAAATCACACCATAACGTGGGTGGTTTACCTGAGGATTTGGCATTTGAGTTGGTTGAGCCAATCCGTGATTTGTTTAAAGATGAAGTGCGTCGTTTAGGGACAACTTTAGGCTTACCACATGAAATGCTGTATCGTCACCCATTCCCAGGTCCAGGTTTAGGTGTTCGTATTCTGGGTGAAGTGAAGAAAGAATATGCTGATATTCTTCGCCTTGCAGATGACATCTTTATGCAAGAGCTTCGTGCAAGTGGTTGGTATGACAAAACTGCTCAAGCTTTCGCGGTATTCCAACCTGTAAAATCAGTGGGTGTGGTGGGTGATGGTCGTCGTTATGCATGGGTCATTGCACTACGTGCTGTTGAAACAGTTGACTTTATGACTGCCCGTTTTGCTCACTTGCCGTATGAGTTGGTGGACAAAATCTCGACACGTATCATGAATGAAATTAAAGACGTTTCTCGTGTAGTGTACGACGTCTCTTCTAAACCACCAGCAACCATTGAATGGGAGTAAAATCAGGCTTTCAAGAAGCAACGCTTCTTGCTGATTTTACGCCAAGAGCTATGCTCGCGGCAGTAAGAGCTTTCTAAAAGCAACGCTTCTTGCTGATTTTACGCCAAGGGCTATGCTCGCGGCAGCAGGGACTTTTTAAAAGCAACGCTTCTTGCTGATTTTACGCCAGGGGGATATGCTTTTATTAGGTTCGATAAATGACTTTAAAAAGAGCGCTTAGGCGCTCTTTTTAAATGTTTAATTGATAATAAAAATATTAAAGAATTCAACAAGATTTATCGATCAAGAATAAATAATATGCAATGTTTAATCTAACTAAAAATAGAAGATTATGCTATCAAGCCAAGTGTTGTGACCATTTCTTAAAAGCGGATCCTGATTACTAAGCTCGACCTGTATTTTTATTAACGATATGATTTGGACATAAATTCATCAATATTGATCCCTATAAATCCTCATGATAGAAACCAGATTGCTTTATCAATTCATCGCTGTGGCAGAAGAGTTGCATTTCAATCGTGCGGCGATACGGCTTCATATGGCGCAACCTCCTTTGAGTCAAGCTATTCGTCGATTGGAAGAGCAAATAGGAGCCCCTTTATTTGAACGTACTAATCGTAAAGTCACGCTAACGCCAGCAGGTAAAGTTTTTTTAGAGTCAGCTAAAAGAGTATTAGACCTTCTTGATCAGGGTGTTGAGCATAGTCGACGTGTGGCACAGGGAGTTGAAGGTCACCTTATCTTGACTTTTATTAATATCGAACCCTATGCCAAATTACTTACCGCAATTCGACATTTTCATTTTAATTATCCTGCTGTTTCTTTCACGATGCAGGAAGCAACCACACAAGAGCAGATCGAAAATTTAGAGCGAGGACATGCTGCTATTGGTTTTATGAGACGACCAGGTAGGACAGCTCTAGGTTTAAAGTTTGAACCCATTTTAAAAGAATCGGTCATAGTGGCACTGCCTTGCGCACATCGTCTAGCAAAATATCAGAAGATTCCATTGGTTCAACTACAGCAGGATGCTTTTGTTTCTTCTCCTCGGTATTTAGGTCAAGGCTTCCATGACCAGTTGATGCAACTTTGTGAGATAGCGGGTTTTGTCCCACGAGTTGTTCAACAGGCAAGGCAACTCCAGACACTGGTCGCCTTGGTTGCAGCTGGTTTCGGTGTTGCGTTGTTGCCAGCTTCATTGGCACAACATGAAAGAGAGGATGTCGTGTTTAAACCTATTCAAGTAGATGCACCCGATGCATTACGCTATGTGGAGTTGTTGATGGTGTGGAATGAATATAAACACTGTGCAATTCGTGACAAGTTACTTGATGAGGTCCGTAATGTAATGGGATCACAGTCAATCATTGAGATCATTTAAATATGATTTTGGTATAAATAATATATTTTACGTGTAAATCTGACTGTCTCATCATTGTGTTGACTATATTTATGGAGATGCAAGATGGAACAGAAATACGAACAAGCACAGACGCTTTTTAAAAATAAAGTTGCCATCATCACTGGTGCGGGACAAGGTCTTGGACAAGCTTATGCACAAGCGTTATTAGATCGAGGTGCATGTGTCGTCATTAGCGATTTAGGTACAGATCGTTTGGGGCAGGGAAGCAATCAAAGCTTAATTGTTGAGACAGCCCATGCTTTGAATGCCTATGATGGACAATTAATTTCACATTGTGGGCGCTTAGATCAGGAGATGGGATGCAAGGAACTGATTGAGTTAGCCATTGAAAAGTTTGGAGCATTAGACATCCTGATTCATAACGCTGGATGGGTGGGGTATCAGCAGATTGAGGATCAGGATAACGATTTTCTGGAGCGTGCCATGGGGATTAATGTATTTGCGCCGATTTGGTTGAGCAAGTACGCATGGAAGCATCTCAAACAATCGCCATCTGCGCGAATTGTACTCAATACATCTGACCGTGCAATGTATCAACATTATGCTCAATCTGGTTTAGTCGCTTATGCTGCTGGCAAAATGGCTCAAGTAGGGATTATGAATGCTTTAAGTAAAGAAGGGGAACCCTTTGGAATTTTAATTAATGCGATCTCCCCAGTGGCTAAGACCCGTATGTGGGGTATTATACAGCCATCTGAGAATTTAAAGCCAGAATGGGTAACTCTAGGTGTTCTCTATTTGGCGAGCCCGCTTTGCAAGGATACAGGTGTGATTCTTCGTGCTAGTAACAGCCAGTTTACAGCAACCCGTTTTTGTGAGAATGCAGACGTGATTTATCCTGAAAATTTGGCAAGAATTCAATGTCTAAGTATGGAAGAGGTTGCACAAAATTGGCAACGCATTAAGGAATTTAGTGGTTAAGCAAGATTGTTGGTCGATTCTTTGTGATGTCAGAACTGGATTGTGTGAATGAAGTTGGTATAGAGATATAAAAAAGCCAATCAACGAGTTGATTGGCTTTTGTTACTCACAAAGAGCGTTGTTTAATGTACTGAGGCTTAGAAACGGTATCCAGCACGAACACCATAAGTGTTGTAGTCATCACCGAAACCAACACGACCTTCCAGACTTACGTTTTGATTGAAGAATTTCTTCGCAGAAATACCCCATTCATCACGATTGGTTAGATCATTGTTGTAGTAATCAGCACCAACACTTAAAGTTTTGTCTAGATACAAGTCACCACGTACTTTGTATTCATCTAAATCGCCGAATGCACCAAATGCTTCAAAGTTAGCATCATATTGCCCCACTTTAGTCACATATTTAGCACGTACAGTTGGGTCTGCACCGTCATCACCGTTTTTAACGTCATAACCGGTTACACCCAAAGCAAGTAATAAACCTGGTGCAGGTAAATAACCCACTTCAGCACCGTAAGTTGTTACTTTATTGTCGATGTTGGTGCGATCAACTTCATGCTCATCACGACCGATACGACCACTGACATAGAAATCAGAGTTTGGTACGAAGTATTCAAGACCAGCGCCATATTGGCTGTCTTTTACACCGCTATTTTTTGCATATTCCACATTGGCTTTTACGTTACTTGCACGATCTAAGAATGCAGCTTCATTCAACGGTGAGTTACGAGTTTGTACTGGTTTAAAATAATAAGTACCATCTACACCGAAGTTATGAGTAGCATCAGAGTTGTCCCAATCATTATAAGTATAAGAACCACCTACTTCTGCTTGGTAAGCATGTGCAGTGCCAGTTAAAGCGGCTACGGAAAAGATTGCAGATGCAATTGCTAATTTTTTCATGGAATTTGCCCCCTATGAAGAAGAATTGATTTATACATGTTTAGTTACAATTTTGAGTCTAGGTGAAATTCAAAAATCGTCAACCATGCTATGGTAACGGCACTGTAACAATAGTGAGTATATGTAAATGGTTAATATTAAATATATGATAAATATAATTTAAATATTGTGTTTTGTTTTATTAAAACTGTGTAGATAATGTGGATATTAGTAGCCTTTGGGTAAGCCGGGGACATAGTTTGTAATAAAAAAGTACCTAAAAATTAAAATATTCTTAATTTATTGAGCTGCTGTATAAAATCTAAACATGATCTTTTAACTCTTAAAAGTGATGATTTCGATTGGAAGACCGACTTATTTTTTAAAGAGATTATCGTGGCGCTTTCCACTTTATGTTGATCTATAAAAAAGCCATATCTCAACTTTTTCTACTCTGTGGTAGAATGCCTGCGAATTAAAAGACGTCAAATGTGAGATTAAAACTCGTGGAAATTAATCCTTATCTAGTTCAGCTAAAAGACTTAAATGACCGTGGTCTAACACTACGGGGGTATCTTTGACTACGATCTGAAGAAAGAGCGTTTAGAAGAGGTTCTCCGCGAGTTAGAAGATCCCGCAATCTGGAATGATCAAAGCCGTGCACAAGCAATGGCAAAAGAAAAAGGTGAGCTTGAGAACGTCATCAATGTTTTAGAAGGTTTGGCAACCCAGTTAGATGATGCCCAAGCCATGCTTGATCTTGCAGTTGAAGCAGATGATGAAAGCTTATTGGCGGATGTCCAAGCAGAATTGAGTTCGGCTGAAGAAGAGTTGGCAAAACTTGAATTCCGTCGCATGTTCAGCAATCCGATGGATCCAAATCCATGTTATGTTGAAATCCAAGCAGGTTCTGGTGGCACAGAAGCACAAGACTGGGCTTCGATGCTGTTACGTATGTATATGCGTTGGATCGAACGTCATGGTTTTAAAGCAGAATTGATGGAAGAATCAGATGGAGATGTTGCCGGAATCAAATCTGCCACCATTCGTGTAGAAGGTGAGTATGCCTATGGTTGGTTGCGTACCGAATCAGGTGTACACCGTTTAGTGCGTAAGTCACCATTTGACTCTGGTAACCGTCGACATACCTCATTCTCTGCGGTATTTGTTTCACCTGAAGTCGATGATAATATTGAAATTGATATTAATCCTGCTGATGTACGTACCGATACCTATCGTGCTTCGGGTGCAGGTGGACAGCACATTAACAAAACAGACTCAGCAGTTCGTTTAACCCATGCTCCAACGGGGATTGTGGTGGCTTGTCAGAACCAACGTTCACAACATGCCAACCGTGATCATGCTTGGAAACAATTACGTGCTAAATTATACGAATTGGAAATGAGTAAACGTAATGAAGCAGCTCAAGCGCTTGAAGATTCGAAATCGGATATCGGTTGGGGAAGCCAGATTCGTTCATATGTACTGGACGATTCTCGTATTAAAGACTTACGTACAGGCGTAGAAAACTCGAATACCGGTGCGGTATTGGACGGTGATCTGGATAAATTTATTGAAGCCAGTTTAAAACAAGGTCTTTAATTTAAATTTTTAACAAAAGCAAAGCTTTATCTGTGTTTTTGCAATATATCTAAAAAAATCGATATTAAAATCGAAAAAATGCGATATATTATGTGGAAGATGCTGAATGGAGCTTTGCTCTGAATTGAATGTGTCTAAGATGGATATTGATTTAATTTCTAAAGCATTGGCGAATCCAACTCGACGTCAGATTTTGGAGTGGCTTAAAAATCCACAACAATATTTGTCTGAAGAGCAGTGCGGTGGCTTTGGGCGTGGTGTGTGTGCAGGGAATATCGAAAGACTCGGTAATGTCTCTCAATCAACCATGTCAAATCATTTGTCTGTTTTACAGCAGTCAGGATTAATTCAGGCAGAAAAATATGGTCAGTGGTCATACTTTTCACGCAATGAAGCTTTAATTCAGCAATATATTGATTATCTACAAAACTCGCTTTAAGGTCCCAAATTTGGGACAGCGAGTGATGAGGCAAATATGGCTGAACTCAATTCTCCCCTGGTACTTGGCGATTTACATCTCAAAAATCGTGTGGTGATGGCACCATTAACACGTAGCCGTGCCACCACTGACCGTGTACCTACCCCAATGATGGTCGAATACTATGCACAACGTGCCAGTGCAGGGTTGATCATTTCTGAAGCTACTGTCATTTCAGAAGAAGCCAATGGCTATCTCAACACGCCTGGATTATTTAATGATGCGCAGGTAGACGGGTGGAAACCTGTGACTCAAGCGGTACACGATCGAGGCGGATTAATTGTTGCACAGCTGTGGCATGTGGGTCGTGTTTCGCATCCAGATTTACTCAATGGCGAAACTCCTGTATCTGCAAGTTCGATTCAGCAAGCCGGTCAGGTCAGTCTATTGCGTCCTAAACGTGACTATGTGATTCCACGTGCCTTGGAAATTTCTGAAATTCACAGCATTACGCAACAATATAAACAAGCTGCAATCAAAGCCAAACAAGCAGGTTTTGATGGTGTGGAATTACATGCAGCCAATGGTTATCTGATCGATCAGTTCTTACAGAGTTCAACCAATCACCGTGAGGATGAATATGGTGGTTCTGTGGAAAATCGAGCCCGTTTTTTACTTGAAGTGGTAGATGCTTTAATCGAAGTATGGGGTGCAGGTCGTGTTGGTGTACATCTCGCACCACGTGGCGATGAGCATGATATGGGCGATGCTGATCCACGTGAAACTTTTGGTTATGCACTTGAGCAACTTGGCAAACGTAAAATTGCGTTTTTCTTTACTCGTGAGTATTTGGCTGAAGACAGTATCAGTCAATATATGAAGCAGCGTTCAGGCGGTGTACCATATATTGCCAATATGCGTCTAAGCCGTGAAGATGCGATTCACTTATTAGCAACGGGTCAGGCAGATGCGGTATCGTTCGGTAAGGCGTATATTGCCAATCCAGATTTGTTTGAGCGTCTTGTTCAAGATGCACCTTTAAATGAATTGGTATTTGAAAACATGATCGGTTCGCAAACAGCAGAAGGCTATATTGATTATCCAAGCTTAGTTTAATTACATTGTTGTCTTGAGATATCAATTATTTTTTGCTTAATCATATTGAAATAAGTTGATGTAGTTGAAATATGCAAAGCTTTGCAGCATAGGATCTCGTGCATATCGAATATATCGCAAGCGCTAAAGATCAGATTGGGTTGAAGTATAAATCCCTATGCTTCAGCCCTTAAACTTTGAATAGATTTTACTTCTGATCAGCTGAGTAAAACATGCTTTTATGATGATCGGTTCATCACTTTGGCTTGATCTTTGAGTTTTCCAGTGCCTTAACAACAAATCGTTAAATATTATTCATTAACAACTGAATAATGCTCTGTTATATTTGCCCATTGATCTGTATAGAGGCATTCTTTTTGGCTACTCCTTTCTGGTATAACGCAGCACTCGCAATCGTCAAACCTTTGTATCGGTGGCGGATCAAAAAGCGTGCGCAAAACATGGCAGAATACCAACAAGAAAGTCTTGAACGTTTTGGTCCATTTCAGGCAGTCAAAAATCAACATGCGATTTGGTTCCACTGTGTTTCAGTGGGAGAAACCAATGCGGCACAACCTTTAATTGAGCATTATTTACAAGCAGGTCGTACGGTTTTAGTGACCAATACAACAAAAACAGGACAAGCGCGCTCAAAGTCATTATTTTTAAAAGCAGCGTATGAGCCACTTTTTCAAGCGGTTTATTTGCCTGCAGATCAGAAGCATCTGATCGTTGATTTTTATCAAAAATATCAACCAAAGCTGCTGATTTTAGTAGAAACAGAGCTTTGGCCAAACTTGATCGATCAAAGCCAGCAATTTAAAGTGCCGTGTATTTTGGTCAATGCCAGACTTTCAGAAAAGTCAGCCAAAGGTTATGCCAAAGCACCGGGTCTGACTTTGCCAATGCTGAAAAAACTGGATTATCTATTGGCACAGGACCGGGCAACACAGCAGCGTTTTGTTGATTTGGGCATTCAGCAAGTCAAAACAGAAGTGGTCGGCAGTATTAAATTTGATATTTCTGCACCCGTACAATTTATTCATCACGCTGAACAGCTTAAACATGACTGGCAATTGAGTGATCGAAAAATTATAACCATCGCCAGTACGCATGCACCTGAAGAAGAAAAACTGCTGATGGCATTTAAGCCATATTTAGAACGTTATCGAAACTGGTTATTGATCATTGTACCACGCCATCCCGAACGCTTTGATGATGTTTTTTCGACAGCACAAAGCTTAAATCTAATCACTCATCGCCGTAGTTTAGAACAGAAAATCCAAACCGATACGCAAGTTTATTTGGCAGACAGCATGGGTGAAATGTGGCTGTGGTATGCCTTGAGCCAAGCATGTTTTGTGGGTGGATCATTAAATGAACCAGGTGGAGGTCATAATATTCTGGAACCCATGGTTTTAGATGTTCCCACTGTAATTGGACCGCGTTATTTTAATTTTCAGGCGATCGTGGATGAGTTTTTACAGGCAAATGCTGTAAAAGTGGGACAAACGGTTGATGAGGTTGTTGAACTTTTGGTCCGTTGCTTGGAAGATCAGAATTTTGCCCGGCAATTGAGTCTGCATGCAGTTGAAGTACTGAATCGTAATAAGGGCTCCTTACAGAAGCATATTGCAGTAATTGATCGGTATCTATAGTCAATCGGTCAAAAAAACCATCCACAGGAATATCATTTCTATTAATTAATATTTTTAATTAAATCAAATATATGGAAGAATAAGCTGTTTGATTGTAAAAAGCTTGTAATGCCACAGCTTACATTCAAAGTTTAAATATCTTTACCTAAGCAATGCCTCACTTTTCAGAGATGCTGACAAACCTTAAGCTGTAAACAAAGCAGTGCTTTGTTTTTTTTACTGATCTTGGACGAGGGGTACGTCCAATACCTTCGCCCAATGGCGACATCCATCGCTTGGCGGTAGGATAATCATCTATGATGCAACAGTACAAAAAATGAATTAGTCAGCAACAGTTTCTAAAGGTGCATACCAAAACACAAGCTTACTTTGTGATCAATAAATTTTTATAAATCAGTTGTATGAATAATCAAGTGGATTGATTATATAATTTTCATGTTGCGGATGAAGTAAGATAGCAAGCCAAAATGAACCAGACTTTATTATGAACATTGTTCTTCTCGACTCCCGTCAAACACAGTCCGATATTTGGAAAATCAGTTCAGATCGACAAATTGCACATTTGAACAATCATCTTGCTGCCAAAGTTGGTGATACATTGAAAGTGGGAATTCGAGATGGCGATCGTTATTTAACGGAGATTATTGCAGTTTCTGAACGAGAAGTTTTATTGAGACCGATTCAAAAAGAAGCTGTTCCTGCCAAATTACCCGTGACTTTAATTGTTGCTCTCCCCCGCCCGAAAGTATTGCGACGTATAATTATGGATGCAGTCACCATTGGGGTGCAGCATATTAGGCTTATACATAGTTATCGCGTCGATAAAAGTTACTGGCAAACGCCTTTTTTACAGCAGCTTGAACACTATATGACGTTGGGATTGGAGCAAGCAGGAGATACGATTGCACCAAAAATAGAACTACATAAGCGCTTTAAACCCTTTGTAGAAGATGTTTTACCACAGTTGATTGATGAACACTGCCCAGCTTATGTGGCACATCCCTATACTGAACAGAAGATGCCTTTTGCAATTGAGCATGCGTGTACTGTGATTATTGGTCCAGAAGGTGGTTTTATTCCTTATGAAATTGATTTGCTCATCAAAAACGGCTGCCAAGCTGTTAGCTTAGGCAACCGTGTTCTGCGTACTGAAACTGCGATTCCTTATGTACTGGGACGCTTATTTAGCACGTGCTGATTCGAGATCATCGCTAGATGGATCACCACGATATACTTTTACTTCCTGAACTGGATAAGGGATAGAAATATTGTTTTCTGCAAAGGCTTCCAGTACATTTTCTTGGATTTGGCTAATTGATGCAGCGGTAACAACTTGAGTGGTATCTACCCACCAACGGACTGTTAAATTAACTGAGAAATCTGCTAAAGCCGATACGTTTACAGTAAAGCCCGGTTGGCTCAGAATACGTTGATCTTTATCCAGTAATTTGAGAATAATGTCCTTGGCTTTCTGTACATCATCTTCATAGCCAATACCGACCACAAATTCACAGCGACGACGCTGATAAGCAGTATTGACGGTAACTGCGCTGGTATAAACTGTCGCATTCGGGATCACAATACGGCGACCATCGGGTGAGCGTAGGAAGGTGGCACGAATCTGAATATCTTCAACTGTCCCTTCCATGTTATTCACGATGATGTCATCACCAATTTTGAACGGTTCACCTAAAAGAATTAAAATCCCTGACAGTAGATTCTGGAAAATATCTTTAAAGGCAAAACCAATTGCAACCGAACCAATTCCCAATGCACTCATCAATTGCCCTGGTGTGAAACCTGGGATTGCAATGACCATGGCAATTAAAAAACCAAAAAAGATAATCGCCGTACTGCCTACACGGTTCAATACTAAAACTAAATTTTGGCGTGTATAGGTGCGATTTTCGAGTGTTCTACGGACAAAAAATTTAAACAGCTTAGACAGTAACCAGAAAATGGTAATGACAATCAGTGCAATACATAAATAAGGCATACGTTCCCAAAAACCATCGACGAATTTGTCGATGGTTGAGTAGGCATCTTTATACTTTTCGGTATGTTGAATTACCGTTTGTGCAGTTTTTTCGCCTGCAGAACTAATCAATTGAGTCGTGTCTTGCGCAACGGTACTCAATGCATTTGCTTCTTCAGCCACAATGATGTCCAATAAAATAATTGGCATATTTTGCCTGAAATTTTCAAGAAGTTAAGCGTTGATTACAGTTTTTCGTACAACCTAAAAATAAAATAATATTTATGAGAATTTTATCAGCATTCACAACGTTCGTTGCAAAATCAAGGCGCTTTAAAAATATTCAGTTCCCTTTTGAATAATCGCCGTAGGATTGTCAATCTCTCCTGTTCCCAGCATAAAAGACACGATACTGGTAGATGCAAATAAACCAATCACAAAAGTAATCACGATCAGCCAAGCGAGTAATTTTTCAATAAATGTAGATGGGCGTGGATGCCCGAAACGATTGGCCTTGCTGCAACCACGAGCAAAGAGCAAATAAAATGCCATAAAAAACTGCACGATTGGAATCAAAAATAACACCATCCACCAACCTGATTTATTACGATCATGGAGCCGGCGAGTCATCACCACGAAGATGAAATATAAATATATAAAACTTAAAAAGATATAACTGGTTTGACCTAATCCGGAAAGTGAGTGGATTGCATGTTGGCTAAAATGCATTGAATTTAAATTCAGGATTCCCAGCATTACACTTAAACTTAACAGTGCAAAACTAAAGAACAGCTGTAAGATCCCGAACCAAGCAATATAACTTAAACGATTGAAACGACTGTGCATCGATAGTGGATGATCAGTTGGTGATATGACCTGTTTTGAGAAAAATGGAGAGGATTCTTGGGTTTGCATGGTGATTGTGTCCAGTTGAAGAAGTTCAGTAAGGAAATGTTTTTTTCTGAAAAAATCCATATGCACTTATCACCACAAATTATAAGATCAAAAAAACGACATAGATATTGAAAATTCGAATGTTTTGGCAAA
Organism: Acinetobacter sp. Res13-Abat-PEC15-P4-01; assembly: GCF_015676285.1. Lineage (NCBI taxonomy): Bacteria > Pseudomonadati > Pseudomonadota > Gammaproteobacteria > Moraxellales > Moraxellaceae > Acinetobacter > Acinetobacter sp. Res13-Abat-PEC15-P4-01. Next base: position 111,519 of record NZ_JADAIN010000039.1, read on the forward strand.
TGACTTAACATTTTCCGATGGTTAAAGTGACCCCCGTGTCTACGACCAAAGCACAATTGTTAATCAAAATGCGCTATCGTAATACTGAACACATGCAGCAAATAAAATCAATAACGTAGGCATACATCTCGTGATGAGGTGGCAGATCAAGGAAGCAGAATATGAACGAAATATATCCAGTTCCAGAACAATTTGTAAAAACAGCAAGAACCAATGAACAAGAGTATTTTGACCGTTATCAACAGTCAATAGAGCATCCAGACGAGTTTTGGGCAGAAGCAGCAAAAAAACTGGATTGGATAAAACCATTTACCCAAGTTAAAAATACCAGTTTTGACAAAGATCATTTTAAGATTGAATGGTTTGCAGATGGTGAATTGAATGTCAGTGCAAACTGTTTAGATCGTCACCTCAAAGAACATCCACTTAAACCTGCAATCATCTGGGAAGGTGATCATCCATCACGACATAAAATTATTTCTTTTGAAGAGCTGCATGATGAAGTCTGTCGTTTTGCCAATGTATTGAAAAAAAATGGAATAACCAAAGGCGATCGAGTCATCTTGTATATGCCGATGATTCCCGAAGCTGCAATCGCGATGTTGGCATGCGCGCGTATAGGGGCCGTGCACTGTGTCGTTTTTGGAGGATTCTCTCCTGACTCCTTAGCCAGTCGGATTGATGACAGTCAGGCCAAACTCGTCATTACTGCTGATCAGGGGATGCGTGGCGGAAAAACGATTCCACTGAAAGAAAATGTGGATGCTGCATTAACGTTTGCAGGAACCAGTTCTGTTGAAAAAATGATTGTCGTTCATCGCACAGGTCACCCGATTCAGATGAAAGAGGGACGTGATTTGTGGTATCACATGGAAATTATGACGGTGACAGATATCTGCCCGCCAGAAGCCATGAATGCCGAAGATCCTTTATTTATCCTATATACCTCAGGTTCAACAGGAAAGCCCAAAGGTGTTTTACATACTACAGGTGGCTACCTCACGTATGTCAATTCAACTTTTAGAGAAGTATTTGACATCAAACAGGATGATGTATTTTGGTGTACTGCTGATGTGGGATGGATTACAGGACATTCTTATGTGCTTTATGGACCACTCTCTAACGGCACCACCACGGTGATGTCTGAAGGGATTCCGCAATACCCAACGTGGGCACGTACTGGACATATTGTCGATAAGCATAATATTACGATTCTCTATACAGCACCGACAGCAATCCGCGCCATGATGCGTGAGGGCGATGCATTTGTTCGCGAGAGCGACCGCAGTAGTTTGCGTTTATTGGGTTCAGTAGGCGAACCGATCAATCCTGAAGCATGGAATTGGTACTATACTGTGGTGGGAGAAAGCCGTTGTCCGATTGTCGATACATGGTGGCAAACCGAGACAGGTGGGATTTTAATTTCGCCATTGCCTGGTGCCACTGCGTTGAAACCTGGTTCTGCGACACGTCCTTTATTTGGCATACAGCCTGCTCTGGTTGATGCGGAAGGTCAGGAGCTGCAAGGTGAAGCTGAAGGGAACCTGATTATCAAAGATTCTTGGCCGGGGCAAATGCGTACCATATGGGGAGACCCTGAGCGTTTTATTGAAGCTTATTTTTCGACCTATCCTGGCAGTTATTTCACAGGTGATGGTGCACGCCGAGATAAAGATGGTTATTACTGGATTACGGGGCGTGTGGATGACGTATTAAATGTTTCAGGGCATCGTTTAGGTACGGCTGAAATTGAAAGTGCATTGGTGGCACATGAAAAAGTCGCTGAATCTGCTGTTGTGGGTATGCCTCATGAAATTAAAGGTCAGGGCATTGCGGCCTATGTAACCCTACAGGCAGGTGAGGCTGAAACTGAAGCGTTGCGCAAAGAATTGGTGAATTGGGTTCGTAAAGTATTGGGACCCGTCGCAACACCGGATGCCATTTATTGGGCACCTGCTTTACCAAAAACTCGTTCAGGTAAAATTATGCGTCGGATCCTCAGAAAAATTGCTGCCAATGAGTTGGATAGCTTAGGGGATACCTCGACTTTGGCTGATCCGAGCGTAGTGGATCAATTGATTACTGAAGTCAAGGCAAACACCCGATAATCTCAATACTGATGATTGGATTTGATGAAAGTTGACTAGCGCCGGCTGAAAAGCTGGCGTTTTTTAAATATTGTTTGCAATGAACAGAATAAGTAACGCAAGCATTGTGATAAGGGCATCTTATTTGATCTGCTAAGCTCAATGGATCAGATACAAGAGTTAAAACGATGAATGCACCACAACCTGCTTTAAATTCTTCGGCTTTGGATATTGCACAAGAACTGGCAAGACAATTTGCACGCACTGCAGCTGAGCGAGATAAAGCAGGCGGCAATCCGAAGTTCGAACGTGATTTGATCCGAAAAAGTGGGTTGTTGAGCTTGTCGATCCCACAGCAATATGGTGGGCAAGGTGCAGATTGGAAGACGATTTTTCAGACCGTTCAAACCATTGCACAAGTGGATAGTTCCTTAGCCCATGTCTATGCTTTTCATCATTTATTGATTGCTACGGTTCAGCTCTTTGCTCAGCCTGAACAATATCAGCAGTGGTTCGAGCGGACTGCACAACATCATTTATTTTGGGGTAACACGCTCAATCCTTTGGATAAACGAACCACTGTTCAACAAGTGTCTGAAAATGAATTTATTTTTCATGGCGATAAAAGTTTTTGTTCAGGTTCTATAGATTCAGACATTTTACTGTGTTCTGGTTTTAATGAGGCAGATAAGTTGCTCATTGCTGTGATTCCAACTCAACGAGAAGGGGTAAGCTTTTTAGGCGATTGGAATAACATGGGGCAACGCCAAACTGACAGTGGAACCAGTCATTTTGAGCAAGTTAAAGTCTATAAAAATGAGTTGCTCTTAAATCCTGGACCATTGAGTACGCCGTATTCCAGCTTACGTCCACTGATAGCACAATTGATTTTTGTACATCTTTTCCTGGGCGTGGCAGAAGGTGCATTTGAAATTGCCCAGCAGACCATACAGAAACAAAAAGCATGGTCAAAATCTTTGGTGGAACAAGCGACACATGATCCCTATATCCAAAAGCATTTTGCCGAGTTTTATGTCCAAATTCAAAGTGTACGCCTACTCACTGCTCAAGCCGTTGATGCTTTGCAAGCGGCCTGGAATATCGGTGAAAATTTAACAGCAGAACAACGTGGTCAGGTGTCCATCGCAATTGCTACTGCAAAAATTGCTGCAACCCATACTTCTTTATTGGTGACTCAAAATATTTTCCAAGTTTTGGGTGCACGTGCAACTACAGCACAATTGAATTTAGACCGTTTTTGGCGGAATGTACGTACACAAACTTTACATGATCCCATTGACTATAAATATCAGGAGGTTGGAGAGTGGGTGCTGACTGGAAAAGTACCAGATCCTAGTTTCTATTCTTAAGCCGGCGCAGTCATTTCATTTTCCCATGCGCCCAAACTCAGCTAGGTGAAAAGCGTAGATAGCGCGCAAGCGCTGAATCAGTGAGAGGCACATGACGTACCTCAGTTCGATAAACAGGAGCAATTAGGGATTAGATATCTGTTTCAATGTATTGAGCACATCATAGGCGGCTCGAATACGTTCGGCATTTGCAATTCTTTTATTCATCAGCATAACCAAGCCAAATTTTTCCGATGGAATATAAACTAAATAGGTTCCAAAACCATTTGTAGAACCTGTTTTATGGAACACCCTGGCACCTGATTGAACCAATGTTTTTTCAACTGGATTTGATTGCAGCACCACACGGTCAGAGTTGCTTTCTAATAAAGTGTCTAAGCTTGCCGGATCGTTGAAAGTTTCCCATCCAAGTGCCTGGGTCATTTCCCCCATTTTAAAGTAGCCGACATGTGTTCCCTGAATTGCAGGTCGAACGGATGCTTTCGCTTGTTCTGGATTTAAGTTTAAATTTAAGAACTGGAGCAGATCAGGAAGGCTTGATTTAACTCCATAGGCCTGGGCATCGAAAGGTCCTGGACTGACTCGAATTGGGTGATTGTTTTGATCATAGCCAAAAGCATAGTTGGACTGTTGTGATTTCGGGACATTGACATAGCTATGTTGGAGCTGAAGTTGGGGAAAGATAACCTGCTCTAATAAAGTACTAAATGGCATGTTCATGGCTTTTGCAGTAACTTCGCCAAATAACCCGATACTGGGATTGGAATATTGTCTAAATTGGCCGATGGGTCGATTGATCTTCCAGTCTTGAAAGTATTTGAGTGTTTGTGCATCCGTTTTGATTTGATCAGGAAATTGTAATGGCAGATTGCCAGTCGTGTAGGTCGCCAACTGTAAGAGAGTGACTTTATTGATTTGTGAATCTTTCAAAGCGGGTAAATATTTTCCTGGATGATCTTGAAGTGATAGTTTGGATAAACTTTGGGCATAACTTCCTGCTGTTGCAGTAAACAGCTTACTCACCGAGCCTAATTCAAAAAGTGTATTTTTATTGATTGATTTTTCATCAGTAAGGGATTGTACACCATAGTATTTTTCATAACTTTTGCCTTGGTACAGCACTCCAATTGCCATACCTGGTACCGCGTATTTTTGCATTAATGGCTGAAATGCTTGGGTTATTGCATTTTCAACCTTAGCTGTGGTTGGCTGCTGATTGGCATTTGCATAAGTCGTCAATCCCATACTACTGATCAAGACGTAAAAGATCGTTTTTGTTTTCTTTAAAAGAGCCATAACCACTTCATCCAATCTATAGGTAAAAAAGAGATTATTTTAATGTTGATCAGCTATTTTCCAAGATCAAGCTTGTTGAGTATATGTATGCGAATATAAATATTGAGATCAAAATAGATGATTAAAACAAATCTATAGGTAAACAACGATGTTTTATAGCTGATTTGAATGTTGGCACTGAATGATCATTCTATTTACCGCTGTAAAAAAAAATCCCTCAAGCCGAGTCATGAGGGATAAGCTGCAAATTTTGTTTTAGTTGTTTATTGTTGTTTTCGACGGCACAAACTGTGACTCTAAATAATCAGGCTGATTTCGCAGTAATGTGTGCTTTTTGTGCCTCTTCTAGCTGACGCACCAAAGGCAGTACTTTTTCACCAAAATATTCGACTTCTTCAATGAAATGTAAGAAGCCAGATAGGACCAAATCAACACCAATACTTTTTAACTCAACGATACGTTCAGCAATTTGTTGAGGTGTACCGATCAAATTGGTTTTAAAACCGTCGTTGTATTGCACCAAGTCTTCAAATGTTGATTTTGCCCAGTTGCCTTCACCTTCTTTAGAGGCGGCGCCTGCTTCACGGGTGGCATCACCAAAAGCATTCACTGCTTCAACATTGGCTTGATCAATAATTTCTTGCAACACTGCTTGGGCTTCTTCTTCTGTATCACGGGCAATAATGAAAGCATTGACCCCAATTTTTACTGAATGACCATTGAGCTTGGCTTTTTCTCGAATATCATCAATTTGCTTCTTTAATTCTTCAGGAGTATTGCCATTGGTAAAATACCAATCAGATACGCGAGATGCCATATCACGTGCTGCACGAGAACTTCCTCCCTGAAATACTTCAATATGAGGTTTTTGCAAAGGTTTTGGTTTTAAAGTGTAATCTTTAAACTGATAATATTTACCATCGAAACTATAGTTGTCCGTGGTCCAGATGCCTTTTAATGTTCGAATAAATTCTTCAGAACGTACATAGCGCTCATCATGTTCAGGCCAAGGTTCACCGATCGCATCAAATTCACCACGAAACCAACCACTCACTACATTAATGGCGATACGGCCATTGGTCAGATAGTCGATTGTTGCCAATTGTTTGGCAGCCAAAACAGGCTTCCAAGGTCCAGGAAGGATCGCAGCAATGACTTTTAATTTATCTGTTTTAGCCAATAAAGCATGACTAAAACTCACAGACTCATGCTGATTTTCAGCGCCATAGCCAGCGGTGAAACGGATTTGGGTGAGGGCATATTCAAAGCCATTTTTTTCAGCAGCTTGAGCCAAGCGGACATTATAGTCATAGCTCCAGTCGGTACGCTGTTCAATATTACTGACCACTAAACCACCACTGACATTGGGAACCCAATATGCAAACTTAATGGCTGGATTATGGTGTGATGAAAACTGTGACATAACATGACCCTCTATTTTTATTGTCTGCGGATACGAGGTTGCAATTAAGCAACCTGTGATTGTGGTGATTTGGACTTTGCATGCAGACGAGATTCTGCTGCATCCAAGTCTGGGACTGCTGCTGAAGGCAGAACCTCATCTTGCTCGATTTGTTTGTTAATCCCTAAGTTTTGAGTGGCCTGTTCAGTCTTTGCTTTGACAACCTCAGCGCGTTGCCCTTTTGCAGGTGCCCATTCCAAAATTGGCAATGCACGTGCTACAGCCAAAGTAATACGATCTTGAATATGTTCGCTCTTAATGGTGTATTCAGGCGTGAAATCACGATCGGTTGCATAGACACCGATAGGCAATGTTTGTGCCTGGAAAAAGCTGAATAATGGACGGAGTTGATGTTCCAATACCAAAGCGTGACGGTCGCTTCCACCTGAAGCGGCCAGTAATACAGGCACATCGACCAATGCTGTTTGTTCAACAAAGTCAAAGAAATGTTTGAATAAACCTGTGAAAGACGCACGATAGACTGGTGTGCCGACAATCAAGGCATCTGCTGCTTCGACTGCTGCCAAATCATCTTGTACACGTTGTGGAAGCTGGTTACGATAAATTGCACCACCAAGTAAATGACCAATTTCACTGAATTTAATGAAATGCACATTGATCGGAGTTGCTTGACCGAGCTCATCTAATATGGCTTGAACTAAACTTTCTGTTTTGGAAGGGTTATTTAAGCCCCCTGATACAGCAACAATATTCAAGGGTTTTTGTTGAGTATAAATAGACATGTTGGCAACCTAATAAATTGGATCTCGGAATGCCATTCATTAATCTATATTCAGTGAAGTTGGTAAAATAATGAAAAACAGATTGGTTATCAATTTTTGAGATAAACACAAAAATCCACAGATATTTCTTGGATTTGATGATTAAGCGTATGAAGTTAAATGATATTACCTGTGAGAATAAGCAATTCTTTTTTATGTGTTTATTTTATATTTAAAAGTGATATTTAAATCTGTATTTCGATAAATAACCGAAAAATAGTAGGGAATTCTAATTAAAGCACACAAATAATTCAAAAATTCGTTAATATTAACGTATCTTAAATAGCAATAGTGCGGTTAGAATAAAAGAACTGTGCTAGAGATCTCTCACTTCGCTTATGAATATTTTAATCGTTGATGATCATCCACTGTTTCGCCATGCGTTAATTCAGGCGGTTCGTTATAGTTTGCCACAGGCTCAAATCAGTGAAACTGCGGCTGTTAATGAGTTTTATGAGCGTTTGGAAAATGGTCCAGAACCAGATTTAGTCTTATTGGATTTAAATTTACCTGGAGCATCGGGTTTCTCTGCATTGGTTCATGTTCGTGCACAATATCCTGCGATTCCAATTATTGTGGTTTCAGCCCACGAAGAAGCCTCGATTATTCAACGTGCGATTGCACACGGTGCAATGGGTTATATTCCGAAGTCTGCACATCCAAGTCACATTGGGGAGGCGATTCGTCAGGTATTAGAAGGCGAAATTTGGTTGCCGCCAAATTTACCGACTGCGAATATGAATTTTGATCCTCGTGCTGCAGATGAGACAGCTTTAGCAGAACGTATCCAATCGTTAACACCGCAGCAATTCCGTGTCTTGATGATGGTTGCCGAAGGTTTGTTAAATAAACAGATTGCGTATGAGTTGGATGTTTCTGAAGCGACCATTAAAGCCCATGTAACCGCAATTTTCCGTAAGTTGGGCGTACAAAACCGTACTCAAGCTGTTTTGGCAATCAATGCTCTGAATATCGAAGAGAAGAAAGTTTAAATTTTTTCTGATGATTTAATGAACCCTGGAAAAATCTCTAAAACTATATGAAGAGTGTATTAAAAATATGCTCTTTTTAATCCATAAATTCTATTAAAAACTTATTTAATTAAAAACATATGTTTATCTGGATTGCATCGATCCTGCTACAGTAGCCTATTCTTTACAATACTTTTCACTTTTATCAATCCTTTAAAATAAGCGTATACTGGACAGACATGAGGAATAACTATGTCTGAAGCAGCTGAATCTACACCCTATATTGAGTATGGTACTCGCCCTTTTCAAGCGATTTTACTATCGTTATTTCTTGCAGGGTTTGCGGTATTTTCATCATTGTATTGTGTTCAACCGATGATGCCTTTTTTAGCAAAATTCTTTCACGTTACCCCAACACATAGCAGTTTTCCACTTTCATTCTCCACCATTGCATTGGCTTTAGGACTTTTATTTGCCGGGCTAATCTCAGATCGCTATGGTCGTAAACAGATCATGGCAATGTCTTTATTTGCGACCGCAACCTTGTTGTTAATAAGCGCATTGTTACCCTATTGGGAAATCTTTCTTGCAACAAGAATGATGATTGGTTTAGCCGTGAGTGGCGTTGCTTCTGTTGCGATGACCTATATAGGTGAGGAAATTGCACAAAAAGATGTTGGCTTTGCGATGGGGCTGTATATTTCAGGTACTGCGATTGGTGGTATGGGCGGGCGCTTAATTGCGGGTGTTTTACTGGATTATATTTCATGGCAAACAGCCACCATGATTATTGGTCTGCTTAACTTATTGATCGCAATAACATTCTATATTGCACTACCTGCCTCCAAGCACTTTAAATCTTATCCCATTCAATTTTCTCGCTTTATCGAGTCGTTCAAGAAAAATCTCTCTGATGCAAAATTAAGATTGTTATTTATCGAAGGTTTTATTTTGATGGGATGCTTTGTCACTGTATTTAACTACATGAGCTACCATCTTTTAGAAAAACCTTTTGAGTTGTCTCAGACTTGGATTGGTCTGATTTCGATCGCCTATTTATCCGGTATTTATAGCTCACCGCGTGCTGCTGGCTGGAGTCGTCAATTTGGACGTGCAAAAGTTTTGATTGCTATGTTTTGTAGCATGTCTTTTGGCTTGTGGGTGATGTTCATTCCCTCTTTATGGACCGTGTTAATCGGGCTATTTATTTTCACTTTTTCATTTTTTGCGGCACATTCCACCTCAAGCAGCTGGGTGTCCATACAGTCTTTACAATATCGTGCAGTCGGTTCTTCACTGTATTTGTTCTGCTACTATCTGGGTTCAAGCCTTTTGGGAAGTGGTAGTGGCTTGGTTTGGGAAAAATATGGCTGGTCGGGTTTAACCCTTAGCATAACTGCTGTGTTGGGGATGGGGATGGTGATCGCTTTAAAATTGAATCAAATGCAGAAGTATTCCGAGTCAGATTCAACAAGGCATGAATCGAATTAATCCGTCTCCAGGTTTTATGGATTGATTCACCCACCTCATGTAAAAACAGCTTGTTGTTCTGGTTTAGCCATTTGAATGGACTGAAAATGGAAAAATTGCAGCTAAAAAAATAAAATGTTTACTTTTTAATCAAGCAACATGAGCAAAATTCATGGTAAAATGATTGGCTTTCATCTTAGATCTCTCCCGATCGCCAACTGCCAATCGAGAAAACTCACCATGTCGACCGCTTATACTGCTCAGACAGCGCCTGTTGCGTTGTTTGATTATGACAAATATTGGGCATCGTGCTTTGAACCAGCACCGTTTCTGCCTATGTCTCGCGAAGAAATGGATCAACTCGGTTGGGACAGTTGTGACTTTATTTTGGTGTGTGGGGATGCATATATTGACCATCCTTCATTCTGTTCAGGGATTATTGGTCGAACACTTGAAGCGCAAGGCTTCCGTGTCGGCATAATCGCTCAACCAGACTGGACATCTGCTGAAGCCTTTAAGGTTTTAGGTAAACCAAATATTGCTTGGGGTGTTACAGCGGGTAATATGGACTCGATGATTAACCGCTATACCGCAGATCGCAAGATTCGTTCAGATGATGCTTATTCTCCAGACAATGTACCGAATAAACGTCCAGATCGTGCTGCAACGGTTTATTGCCAACGTTGCCGTGAAGCATTTCCAGACGTACCCGTGTTATTGGGTGGCATTGAAGCTTCTTTACGTCGTATTGCTCATTACGATTACTGGTCAGATAAAGTTCGCCGTTCAGTTTTGATGGATTCTAAAGCGGATTTATTGATGTATGGCAATGGTGAGCGGTCGATAGTTGAAGTGATGCACCGCCTTGCCAAAGGTCAAAAAATTCACGAAATTACTGATGTTCGCGGTACAGCATTTATCGTCAATAAGAGCAATCGGGCTTCAAAAGCCAAATTTGTTGAAATTGCATCCAACGATGTGGATTCAATCGGTCGAGTTGATCCGATCATCAACCCGTATGTGATGACTGAAGATTTGGATGGTTGTGAAATTGAGCAAAATAAAGGAAATTCTTTAAGCCAATATCAAAACTTCCAAAAAGAATTGGTGGCCAATCCTGTGGTACGTGAAGGCGATCATCTGGATGAAAATACCCAGATTGTACGTTTACAACCTGCATCTAAGGCGATCAAACATAAGTTACCGCCCCGTGAGTTGGCTGTAATTCGTTTACCTGCTTTTGAAGAGGTAGCTGAAGATCCAGTATTGTATGCACATGCAAATCGTATTCTACATTTGGAAACCAATCCGGGAAATGCGCGTGCCTTGGTGCAAAAACATGGTGAGCGTGATGTGTGGCTCAATGCTCCGCCGATTCCTTTGACTACTGAGGAAATGGACTATGTGTTTGATTTGCCATATGCACGTCTACCACATCCTGCTTATGGTAATGCACGTTTCCCTGCCTTTGACATGATTAAATTCTCCGTGAATATCATGCGTGGCTGTTTTGGCGGCTGTACGTTCTGTTCGATTACAGAGCATGAAGGGCGAATTATTCAGAACCGTTCAGAAGAATCAATTTTGCGTGAAGTAGAAAAGATTCGTGATACAGCACCGGGCTTCACAGGCATTATCTCTGATCTCGGTGGTCCAACGGCAAATATGTACCGTTTACACTGTAAAGACCCAGAAATTGAAAAAAATTGCCGTAAACCTTCATGTGTTTATCCAGGCGTTTGCCAAAACTTGCATACGGATCACGCACCTCTAACACAGTTGTACCGCAAAGCCCGGGCAATCAAAGGTATTAAAAAAATTCTGATCGGTTCTGGCTTACGCTATGATCTTGCTGTATTGAATCCCGAGTATGTCAAAGAGCTGGTTCAGCATCATGTGGGTGGTTATTTGAAAATTGCCCCTGAACATACCGAAAAAGGTCCATTGTCAAAGATGATGAAACCTGGAATCGGGACCTATGATCGTTTTAAACAGATGTTTGACCGTTTTAGTAAGGAAGCAGGTAAAGAACAGTATCTGATACCTTACTTTATTGCCGCGCATCCAGGAACTACAGATTATGACATGATGAATCTGGCGATCTGGCTCAAGAAAAATGGTTTCCGTGCTGATCAGGTTCAAACTTTCTATCCATCACCGATGGCAACCGCGACAACGATGTATCACACCAATAAAAATCCATTGGCGAAAGTGGCGCGTTATACTGAAAATGTCGACATTGTTAAAGGTGAAAAGCGTCGTCGTTTACATAAAGCATTCTTACGCTACCATGATCCAAATAACTGGCCTTTATTACGTGATGCCTTACGTGAAATGGGACGTGCTGATTTGATTGGTAACTCTAAACAGCATTTAATTCCAACTTACCAGCCCCAAGGTACAGATGGTCAGTATCAATCTGCACGCAAGAAGAATTCGTCATTTGCAGGCGACTCACAAAAACGTACGGGTGAAAATACTGTACGATCTCAGTCACGTCATGCTGCTCTGTCAAATCGTCCTCAAAAAGGGCAAGTGTTGACGCAACATACAGGTTTACCACCGCGGGAAACAGGGGATCGTAAAAAGCCTTTGGGTGGAAACAGCAAAGGAAAATCTAAGCCTAAAAGCAGAGCTTAAGATTTGGTCCATATTAAAGAGGGTGTGAAAGCATCCTCTTTTTTAAATTTGAATTGACCAATTAAAATACAAATCTGTGGATAACTATGCTTAAACTGTTGAAAAAAAATGTGTACTAAAAGTACACAATTCATTCTTTTAATTGTCCTACAATCAAACTAAAGTTTTATCGGATTTAGTTGTATTCGTAATAGATACAAGGTATAAAAGCCATAAATCAATTCATTTATTTGTAAGAATAAATGAGGAAAATAAATAATAGTTCAACAAATATTTAAAAACCGTGATATGAGTTGTTATTTTTAAAAATGATCAAATTTATATCTCATATGTGACGTTGAGCTGATAGTAAAAAAGTATCTTAAGATACACAACAACTGGTCTTATTTGACCAAATTATAATAAAGAATTAGGAAGATGAAACATGGACATATTGATTGTTGCGAGTTTGATACTATTTGCCGCCTTGATCGTGATTGCTTATAAAGGATTGAAAAATAAGCAGCAAGTTGATAGTGCTCTGCGTAGACGAGCAGTGTTCAATTCACATGAACAAATTACTTTTACTCGATTAAAAGAAATTTTACCTGAAGCCAATATTCTGGCACATGTCTCTTTTGATGCATTACTCACAACAAAATATTTACACACGCGTCGTAAATATCAGCAAATGTTTGCAGATTTTGTTGTACTGGATAAAGACTGTAAAGTTTTGGCTGTGATTGCTTTGGAAGATATCAATGCAATTAAACGTAGCAACCAAAATACTTATAAAGATGCCTTGCTGCAATCTGCCGGCTATCGCGTCATTCGTTATTTGGGTATTCCTGAATATCAGGATTTGCGTGAAGATTTTTTAACAGAATTCGCTGAAATGAGCCAACCGCATGTATTAGAGGAACAACTGTTGGGGAAGTTTGATCTTTATTCCAATCGTGTATATGGCTGATGAAAAATGCATGTTGAGACATGCATTTTTAACTGTTTGAATTAATTTTTACAACTATTCTGGTTTTACTGCAACTACTGTCATTTCAACCAAAACATCTGGTCGATAAAGTCTGGCTTCAACACAAGTTCTTGGAAGGGCTTGAATATCTGAACACCAGGCATCCCAAACCTCATTCATTGCCGCATAATCATTTTCAATATCTTTTAAAAAGATCATCACAGACATGATGTGGCTTTTGTCTGTTCCTGCATCTGCAAGAAAACGGTCAATCATATCTAGAGTTTGCTGGGTTTGCCCTTTGATATCCAAATTTAAATCCGTTGCCAATTGACCTGCCAAATGGACTAAATTGCCTGAAATCGCAATTTCAGAAAAGCGCTTTTCTACATGCAAACGTTGTACAGTCATGATTACTCTCAAATCTTGTTTATGGTTTAAATTTTACGTGATCAAGATGCATCTGCAAACCAACTTTGTTATGCATGAGTAAACGTATCGATACGAATTAAAGTTTTGTGTTTAAAAACAATCAAACAATCGTATTCAGGGCAAATGATCAGGCTACCTAAGTTCAAAAACTGAATTTTTGCAATGCGTAATTGATTTAAGCAATATGCAAACGAAGATTGTAAAGGGCAAAGTTGCTGTAGTTGTGCTGGCGCTTTTTGTTTGATGAAAATATTCATGACTATTTCAGTGAACTTAAAAATATGATTGAGCAGTGAATGGTGGGACATTCACTGCATGGCAATTAAGGTTGAGGAGGAGTGTAGGATTTGAGTATCCGTTCCGGCTTAGGGTTGATTTGGTACCAGTCAATATGACGTGTAATGAACATAACGACTGCAAGTAGTACAAATGAAATAACGGAACCGATTAAGAAGGTTCTGCCGGAGGACTGTAATAACATATACATCACGGCATAAAGTGAACTTAGAATTACGCTGAATAGAGCAGCAGCCTTAAATCCTTTCATTACATAGAATAAATACCATGTCATCAGCCCAACACAGGCAATACCTGCAACAATATATGCCCATGCAAAGGCATAATATTCACTGATGGAAAGAAGCAGAACAAAGAAAATGCCTTGAGCCATTGCCACCAAAGAATATTGGATTGGATGAATACGCAAGCTTTTCAGGATTTCAAATAAAAAGAAACAACCGAAAGTAATGATGATAATCACAATCCCATATTTGATTGCACGGTCTGTTTGAGTGTAAACATTGACGGATTCTAAGAATTCGGTTGATAAGCCAATACGTGGATTTTGTTCAGCCTCATAGGTATTTTCTTGAGTGTAATACCCCTGATTGAACTGGCGAATGCAATCACTGCTATCACATTCAATCAGTTTGTTGATGTTCTGATGTCCCAACGCGATATTTTTCCAGTCTGCGCTGAATTGTTGGTGACTACTGGTTTTGGCAAAAGGTAAATTTTGTCCTGAATATTTGGTATCCGCCCAATTACCTTTTGCTTGATATGTGACACTTCGACTGGTTGGAACCAATGTAAATTTACCAAGACCAGTAAGATTGGCGGTTAAATCAAAACTAAAACCATTTTGAATGGTATTGATCAATTCAGGATGATTTTTTATAGCCACACGCATAAAGTCAAAACCAGAAGCATCACTGCCTTGGGGGCTCATTTCAAATAGGTAATTTTTATTGAGTATTTTTAATGTTGGCTGAGTATCTAAACCTCGAGGGTCATGTACAGGAAACATGATTTCTGCTCGGTTCCATTGATAGTCTTTATCTTCCAGTATCGGTTTTTGAAAGACGCCTTTGGCAGTTAAATTTGCATTATAGCTAATCGCTCTGTAGATCGTACGTTTATAAGTATCGTCGTAAACCTGAAAATCAGATGCCCACTGGGTACTGTCTGCACTGATATATACCCAATGTTCTTCCGTGCATGAATATGCGACTTTTTTGTCATCCAAACAGGTTTTAATTTCATTGTAGGGTATACGAATATACGGTGAAATAATGGTTTGTGGGCTGATGTTGTTTTGTGAAATTTCCCTAAGAAAAGCTTGCTGATATCCCTGTCGTTCTGAGACAAGTGTAGTAATGAATACTAAACCTATCCAAAACAGTGCAATCAAAATAGCAATTGCAATAATTTTAAAGGTAAGAAAATTGGATCGCATCACGGTGTTCCTGAGCCGTTATTTTTGTTGCTCTCAGTGTGCAAAGCCGAAATGTGTTTTGTTTGAGCTGACTTTGTATTTTATGTGAAGTTCAGGTGAACAATTCAAACTGGTTTAATTAAAGCAAAATCTTGACCAATACGCCTTGTTGATGAGATTGTAGAATTGGTATCTGATTTTCTTCAATATTTAGAATATTAATCTGACCATGATGTTGCTCAATGACTTGCTGAACAATACTGAGCCCAATGCCAGAGCTACGTTGTTGGCTGATTGGACGAGGAAGAGAAAAATATGTATCAAAGACTTGTGTAAGGGCATAATCAGGAATCCATACACCTTCGTTAAAGATATTTAATTCAATGTGTTGAGGGGATTGTCGATGCAGTTGAATCAGAATTTTTGCTGAATCCTGAGAAAAATCCAAAGCATTGTCTAAAATATTGGCGAGCGTTTGTTGAATCCAGAAACGATCTGCATGGATCATACAATCGGCCTCAATATCGAGCAGGCACTGAATTCTTTTAGCCTGCATTTGGCTGGCATGCCGATCTAAAGTCTGCTGAATTAAAGTGGATAAATTAAAATTTTGAATCTCAATTTGATGCCTTGATTTTTCTAAGCGCGTCAGCAACAACATATGGTCAATCAGGTTCTGTAAACGCTGACTTTGTTCATGGATATGCTTGGCAAAGTTTTGTTGATCCCTTAAAGGCAAATCTTCTTTGAGCAACTCAGCACTGGCTTGAATCGCGGTTAGAGGGCTTTTAAGTTCATGGGTGAGCGTGTTGACATAATGTTCGACATAAGCACGGTCTTCGAGTTTTTCACGCATATCTTCGACGGCTTGAGCAACTTGATTGAGTTCTTTGGCGGAACGAAAATGTGGTGTCTGATTGACAGGAGCCAGTGCTTGAGCATATTTACGTACGCGATCGATACTGTGTTTAAGCCAATAGGCAACAAGACTGGCTAAAAATAAACTCAACAAAGTAATCCATATAGCTTGGCGAATCAGTTGATTTTCAGCACGTTGGATGTAGGGTTGCACGGATATATTGGGTTTACCAATACTGACCACTCCAATTAATTTTTGTTGCTGACCCTGTTGATGGTAGATGGGGGCAGCAATAAACATGGTGCTGCTATTACTATCTTCCTCATAACTTCGGGTTGAACGAACACCATATCTGCCTCTTAATGTAAGGTAGACATCATTCCATTTTGAATAGTCTTGTCCTGTTGCAACGCCTTGTGAATCATAAATCACAATGCCTTTTTGATTAGTGATATAAATTTGTTGATTGATTTCATTCTTATTGTGTTGCCAAATATTGGCATTGATTTTTCGATTGAGTGCATTTTGGATTTTTTCATCAAACTGGGGGGTACCAACCTTATTTTCGTAGACATCTTCCGCCACCAACATGGCAATAATATTGGCATTTTCCGCAAGAGTATCTTCGACAACCTGTCGTACATTGGGTTTAACTTGCTGGTTAAAGGTATAAGACATAAACCATAAACCGAGCAAGATAATTAACCCGAAGAAGAACCAAATACGGATAAATATCGACATGCTTTATGCTTACCTTTTTAGGCTATAACCAAAACCACGGTGAGTTTCGATGGGATCTTGTTCAGCAGAAATTTGTTTAAGTTTATTCCTTATACTCTTGATATGGGTGTCAACCGTTCGATCTAGACTGTGTTCAGGATGTTCCCAAACCTGATCCATCAATTGTTGACGGCTAAATACTTGCTCGGGATGTTGAATCAGCAGTTTAAGTAAACGATATTCATAACGTGTTAATTGCAGTGCAGTACCCAAGTATTGAATCTGCAAAGACTCATCATTGCATTGCCATGTTTGGGAATGTTTGGATATCGAAGGGGACGTGATTTGCGTATTTTGTTGAAGCTGATTTTGAATCTCCATTCTGCGCCAAATGGCTTTGATTCTAGAGACAATTTCTCTTGAGCTAAACGGTTTGGTACAATAGTCATCTGCACCAATCTCTAAGCCAACAATGCGATCAATTTCATCATCACGTGCAGTCAGAAAGAGCAGTGGAGTATGATTGAAATGACGAATTTTTTTACATACATCAAAACCGTTTAAGTCCGGTAAACCAATATCTAAAATGATAAAGTCGAAAGTCTGTTGTTGAATATAATCAAGGGCTTGGATACCTGAATTTGCCCATGTGACTTGCCACTCTTCACGCTCAAGTGCGTAGCGTAATGGCATAAGTATAGCTGCATCATCTTCAACGCATAAAATCTGCTTTTTATGACTCATTGCAATTAAATATTGATCATCTTGTGTTGAGTGTACTGAAATTGAAATCTTTAGGCGAATGAATTTTAAGTGAAGTTTAAATGAAGATTTTCTAGGAAAAGGAAAGGATTATTTTAGGAAGAGTAGCGGATGATGCAAATATGCATTTACCCATGCCAAGCTCGGAGCGCCCTGTAATGTTCGGATTTGATCGTCACGCCAACTACAGGACAGCAAATCAAGAGTATTGGTGACTTTTGATCTCTCTGCGGATACATGGGTAATGTATTGCGGGAAATAGATTACTCTAATTTTGATCGGCTTGGGTAAATATTTAGTCAAATTATATTTTTTTGAGTAAAAAATAGGCGAATGATTTGAACAGATAGAACAGTTAAAATTTAAATTAAAAACAGGATGCTAAGACATCCTGTTTTTAATAAATAGCTTAATTCAATGGGAAAGAGAGCAATTAACGTTTAACCACAATCGAATCTATTCCACTATGTTGCAGGGTTTGCTGTGCGATCACCGCAGCATTTTGTGACTCATAGGGACCAGAAATCACGCGATACCAAGTCTTGCCACCTTCAGTACTTTGTACAACATCAGCAGATAAACCATTTAAAATAATTTCGGCACGACGAGCATCTGCGGCATCGGGATCATCATAACTACGAACTTGCAGGATGTATTCAGGTTGGGCTGGTGCTGTTCGCTCAGCGTTTACACCGACATCAACGTTGTCTGTTTGAGTTTGAGAAGGTGCTTCAACAATCACGGGTTGCTGCTGATTTCTATTCTCTGGAACCGCTTGTTCAGGAATCGGTGTCACTTGCTGTTGTGGCAACAGATCATAAAAGCGGTAGTCTTTGTTGGTATCTTCTTGATAATGTTCAGATGTAATTTCATTTCGAGGTTGAACAGGCGCCCATGGTTTCCATAGCATCAGTGCGACACCAAAACTTAACACGATTAAAATGACCACAAGCATCCCTAACCATTTAGGAATCAATGGTTGTTTAGGTTTGGTTGGTCTTTCAGACACACCGCGTTGCGTTTTTCCAAACACGAGAAATCCTCTTATTATTTATTGTTTAACATCGCGTTCAAGCATAGTTTCGCTTGAGCGCGATGTAAAGTAATGATTTATTGCTGACTTACATGCTTTCAGGCGCAGAAACACCAAGCAGTTCTAAACCATTACGAAGAACTTGCTGAACATTGGCAGACAGCAGTAAACGTGCTTGTGTCAATTCAGCATCCTCGCCTAAAACCTTATTCTCGTTGTACCAACCATGGAATAAAGCCGCGAGTTCTTTCAAGTAGTTACCCACTTGATGCGGTTCATAATTGTTTGCCGCACGAATAATCACTTCAGGATAAGCAGCAAGTTTCGCCAAAATCTCAGCCTCTGCTTCAAGTTCTAATCTTGCAGCAAATTGACGCGCATTTTCAGGATCAAATTGAATATTTGTTGTCGCTGCTTTTTCTAACATGCGGCAAATACGTGCATGGGCATATTGAATATAATACACCGCATTGTCTTTGCTCTGTGATACGGCTAAATCCAAGTCAAAGTCGATATGCTGTTCAGATTTGCGCATGACATAATAGAAACGAGCCGCATCATTGCCAACTTCTTTACGAAGATCACGTAAAGTCACAAATTGACCAGAGCGAGATGACATTTGTACCATCTCTCCACCACGCCATAAGCTTACAAACTGCACCAGTAACACGGTAAGTTTAGATGAGTCATAGCCCATCGCATCAATGGCTGCCTTTACGCGTGAAATATAACCGTGGTGGTCTGAGCCCCAGATATCAATCAGGTCGGTATAGCCACGCTGTAGTTTATTCAAATGGTAGGCAATATCTGAAGCAAAATATGTGGTTTGTCCATTGCGACGTTTTACAACACGGTCTTTTTCATCGCCAAATTCAGTCGATTTAAACCAGATGTTGCCATCTTTTTCATAAAGATAACCACGTTGATCCAAGGTTTGTAGAGCTTCGTCAATTTTATCAGTCAAAGAAGCTTCACTGAACCACTGATTAAAAGTAACACCGAATTCCCCAAGGTCATCTTTAATATCATCTAAAATGGCATGTAATGCAGCTTGATGGAATACACGATAGCTTTCACCAATCAGTTTTTGTGAGTTATGAATCAAGCCATCAATATGCTTTTCTTTATCACCTGAAAGCACGACTTTGTTGCCTTCTGTATCGAGTTCTTCAGCATATTGAACGTCTTCAGGAACATCTTTATAAATCTCATCGACAGGACGTACATAAGCATCACCATCTTTATCGATAATGCTTTGAGCAATTTCTTTAACGTAGTCACCTTGGTAGGCATTTTTGGGGAAAACTAAAGTTTGCCCTGTCAACTCTAAGTAGCGTAAATAGGTGGAGGTCGCAAGGATATCCATTTGACGTCCTGCATCATTCACATAATATTCACGATCAACTTTAGCACCTGTTGCTTCTAATAATGTTGCAACAGTCATTCCATATGCCGCACCACGACCATGTCCTACATGTAGGCTGGACGTTGGATTGGCAGAAACGAATTCAACTTGGATTTTTTTGGCTGCATTGGCTTGGGTTTTACCAAACAAATCTTTTTGTGCTTGAATTTGATCAAGTACAGCAAAGCGTTGATCTGCATTGAGGAAGAAATTGATAAAACCAGGTCCGGCAATTTCAGCTTTTGCGATATCAACCACTTCTGGGAGATTTGCTAAAATTTTCTCAGCAAGATCACGTGGTTTCATACCTGCAACTTTTGCACCCATCATGGCAATGTTTGATGCGAAATCACCGTGGCTTCGGTCTTTGGTTCGCGTTAAAACACTTGTGTTTTTCCAGTCAGATGGAAGAGTCCCTTCAGCTTGTAGGGATTGCACTGCATGATCAAGAGCTGCTTGTATGGCCGTATTCATAATCTATAGAGAAATAAATGTCGCAGAAAAACGCTAAATATAGCAAATTTTAAGCCTTTTAGGGGAATGCATTTGTATAGAATAAAACTTATTCAATGGGAAGAATCGCAGTCTTGGATTTTTTATCTATTTTCGATATTGAAAAGGTCAACTGACAGTTTAGATTGACCCTGTTTCAAAAAAAAGGATAATTGGTGATGTTGGTGAGTTTTTTGGATCAATTTGATGATCAGGAAATAAAAAAAGAACAAATTATTCGAATGTTTAGCCAAGTTAAAGTGAAAGATCTTGAATTTTCAAACTCAGGCTATTTTGCACTGGATCTTGCAAATCAAGGACAAATCATTCTTCTGTTTTGGTTTGTGGATCACACCCACTTGATCTTGCGCTATGACAAAAATATCCCCACTGCACAACAAGGCGAATCTTGGTTAACTTACAATGAACAAATGAATTCGAAACTTTTTGATATTGGCGACGATACTTGGCTGCCTTTAAATTCAATCATTTCATTGGAGCACGCTTTAAATAGCATAGTAATGTTCTACGATGAACCAATGAATTTACCCACTGAAACAAAGTGGCAAAATGTGTCGGATGTGATGTGGAATGATTGATTGTTTCACTCACCTGAAAAGCATAAAATTGCCTTGCCTATTAAATTTTGAGTCATCATGTCAAATATGCCTCCCACGATTATCGGAAATATTCCGAAACTCCCTGCAAAATTCGCGGCATGGATCATGCCTCTGTTTTTATCCTGTTTAATGAGTGGCATGGTGTCCTTGATTAATATGTTGATTAATGTCGGTTTAGTTGAGGGTTTTTGGACGAAATGGCTTTCAGCTTGGATGGTTTCTTGGGCAGTGGCATATCCAGTTGTGTTGGTTGTTTTACCTCTCGTTCGTCGACTGACTGCTGTGTTTGTAGATATGCCTAAATAAAGTTGCGTTATTTTACATACAGCTGACGGGTTTGCTGAGTAATTCAGCATGTCCATTGTTAAAAGTATAAAGCTTAGAATTATTAAAAATCTTAATGACTTTTGCCTTACTCAGAGTGGCTTGGAAAGTCGGCATTTTTTTTGCGTTGACCAAATCAAAAGGATTGCCATAGTTCTTATTATCCACCAGGAACTGTACTTGACCTGCCTGTGGATCATGCGCTTTCAATAATTCTTTGCCGTCTTTGTCTTCGATACTGAAACCTGATTTTTGCGAAGGAATTTTACAGTTTAAACGTAAATATAAAATATTGCCGTCAGCAGCTTTGTTTTGTAGGGTATAAATTCCCTGTAAATCATTTTCAATATAGACCCATTGTCCAGTGGGCATATTGAGTTTCATTTGTTCAAGCTTTTCCAAGGTCGCTTTACTGACGTCAACTACGCCTTGTTTATCAACTTCAGGGACTTTTGCTTCACCGAGACCAACCAGGCTTTTGACCTTTTCAGTGGTTTTGGAAACACCAGAAGATACTTTTTTTGCTGTTTGACAACCTGTACAGAGCACCACAGTGCTAATCAGAAGTATAAAAATATTTGTGTTCATTGTTATTGGATGTGCTTCATTTGATTGAGAACAAAATAAATTGAAATACGCAAAAAATCAATCATCAGGCAAGCGGATTAGAAACCAAGTAGCTTGAATAATTTAATTAATACCTTGTTATGTATATAAAAAATTATAATTTGTATCAAATGTATAACGGATTTTCCAAAAATGAGAATAATTTATCATTCTGTAAAATACTTTGAATATCACTATCACGTATCTAAATACCCATTTAGTCGAAAATAGGCTTAAGCTTGTATGCGACCAAAGTCGTAGCTTAGCAAAAGATAGAAGCAGAATGACTGCTTCAATGAGAATGGAAATGCCAACGGAAACCTTGAAAAAATATCCTCTATATATTCATTACGCAGGCAATGCCTTACTAGAACTGCCATTACTCAACAAAGGCTCTGCCTTCACAGAGCAAGAAAGAACTCAGTTCAACTTACACGGTTTGATTCCTCATGTGATTGAAAGTATCGAGGAACAGAGTCAACGTTCTTATCAGCAGTATTGTTCTTTTAGTGAAGCAATCAATAAGCATATTTATTTACGAAATATTCAAGACACCAACGAAACACTTTTTTACCATCTGATTGAAAATCATTTAAGTGAAATGATGCCGATTATTTATACACCAACAGTGGGTGAGGCATGTCAGCGTTTTTCGGATATTTATCGACGTCATCGTGGCGTATTTATTTCTTACCCTGATCGTAAATATATTGATGAGATCATCCATAACGTCAATCGTAAGAACGTTAAAGTGATTGTGATTACAGATGGTGAACGTATTCTTGGTTTAGGTGACCAAGGTATCGGTGGTATGGGTATTCCAATCGGAAAATTATCACTTTATACCGCGTGTGGCGGTATTAGTCCTGCATATACATTGCCAATTACAATAGATGTGGGAACCAATAATCAACAATTGCTCAATGATCCAATTTATATGGGATGGTCACAGCCACGTGTCAGTGGTGACGAATACTATGAGTTTGTAGACGAAGTAATTGCCGCAGTGAAACGTCGCTGGCCAAAAGCGTTGATTCAATTTGAAGATTTTGCACAAAAGAATGCGATGCCGTTGTTGGAAAAATATCGTGATAAGATTTGCTGCTTTAACGATGATATTCAAGGTACAGCAGCTGTGTGTGTAGGAACACTGATTGCGGCAAGTCGTGCGGCAGGCAAACAGCTGAAAGATCAAAAAGTAACTTTCTTGGGTGCAGGTTCAGCGGGGTGTGGTATCGCAGAACAGATCATTGCGCAAATGGTGGCTGAAGGTTTAACCGATGCTGAAGCACGCGCGCAAGTCTTTATGGTCGATCGTTTTGGGCTGATCACTGAAAATCAGCCAAACCTACTTGATTTCCAGCGTAAGCTTGCACAGAAGCCTGATGATGTTGCACATTGGGGCAATGCAGAAGAAATTATTTCTCTACTGGATGTTGTTAAAAATGCCAAACCAACGGTATTGATCGGTGTATCGGGTCAACCGGGCTTATTTACAGAAGAAATCATTAAAACCATGGCGGAAAATTGTGAATACCCAATTGTATTGCCGCTATCCAATCCGACTTCACGTGTCGAAGCGGTTCCTGCCGATATTATTCAATGGACTGAAGGCAAGGCATTGATCGCAACGGGTAGTCCTTTTGCACCAGTGAATTATCATGGTGAAACATTTAATATTTCCCAATGTAATAACTCTTATATTTTCCCGGGTATCGGTTTAGGTGTCGTGGCGGTTCAGGCTACGCGTGTTACAGATAACATGTTAATGGCATCAAGTTCGGCTTTGGCAGATTGTTCACCAAAGTTACAAGATATTCATGCGGACTTGCTACCGGATTTAAACGAGTTGCAGAAAGTTTCTAAAATTATTGCATTTAAAGTTGCTCAAGCAGCAATGCAAGATGGTGTTGCGACGGTAATGAGTGATGAACAATTACTTGAAAGCATTGAACAAAACTTTTGGAAACCCGCTTATCGTGATTATAAGCGTGTTCCTTTCTAAGCATTTCCAATTTTTTATAGAAGGGGCAAATTGCCCCTTTTGTAATGGGATGAACGGATAAAATTGGAGGTTGTTATTGATTTAAATATCTGTATTTTTCTCATAAAAATGAGGTGGATTTTGAGTTTGTCAGTTACAAAAATAAAAAATTTAACAATTTCTGTATGTCTTTCTATGAGTTTTTATTTACAATAAGCCAACATGTCATTGAATATCAATAACTAAAATGTTGAAAAATATTAATACTTTACTTGAAAGTTTTGGGTTGGGATTGCAGACTAGGGCTGTCCATGTCCAATTCTCAAATCAAGCCTTAAATGGCAGTGTATTTCTACAGTGCATTCAGGGACAACAATATATTAATCAAGGATTGAAAGCAGAATTACTTTGCCTTTCAACCAATGCACATATTGCTTTAAAACAATTTATAGGTTGTCAGGTTTCTGTTGACCAAGTCACTGACTTTGGGGAACTCTATCGAACCACAGGAATCATTACTGGCGCAAGTCAAGGACAAAGTGACGGTGCATTAAGTATTTACAAGCTCACGCTTGAAGATGCGACCAGCCTTTGGCATAAACGTCGCAATAGCCGCGTTTTCATGAATAAAAGTATTTTGGAAATATCTGAAGTTTTATTCAAGGAATGGCAAACCAAAAGTGCATTATTTGCATCTAGTTTGAGTTTGGATAGCCGTGGTTTAAAAAAACAATATGATGTGCGTCCTTTTGTGATGCAATCAAACGAAACAGATTACGAATTTTTAACAAGATTGTGGCGCAGTGAGGGCATTAACTGGTTGGTTGATGAATCTGAACGTATAGTTCCCGTTTCCGCTGCACAGATTCAAACCCAGAAATTAAGATTGATTGATGACAATAGTCAATATGAAGCAATGCCTAGACGCAGTATACGCTTCCATCGCAGTCATGCAACAGAACGATTTGATACCATTACCAGCTTAATTGCACAACGATCAATCCAATCCACAGCTGTACAAGTGCAGCGCTGGCAAGCTGACAATCTCGCACAAGATCAGGGCGATAGTCAACTCAGCAATCATCAGCATAGTGAACAACAAGACAATGAAACGTTGAGTTTAGAGCAGGCGTGGACCATTAGCCCAGCGTGGACCAGTGACCTCAAAGGTGAAGACCAGACCACTGCTTCAAGTTCGGCTCAAGTGGATAAACTCAATACTCAACTTTCACAATACCAAGAACTACAAGCCAAATATTTTACCGCAATCAGTTCAGTACGTGATGCACAAGTTGGTTATTGGTTTGAGTTGAGAGAGCATCCGGAAATTGATCAGCATGAAGGTTCAGATCGCGAGTTCTTGATTCTCGGTAAAACCTTCTATAATCAGAATAATTTACCGAAAGAACTGCAAGATCAACTTTCTAAACTGCTTAATTTAAACTATTGGAATCATTTGATTAAAGATCAGCGTCAAGCCAATGAGCTGTCATTGGTACGACGCAGAATTCCTGTCGTTCCAGAATACAATCCATTAACACACAGACCTTCTGCATTCCCGCAACGCGCTAAAGTGGTGGGTCCACAAGGTGAAACAATTTATGTGGACCAATGGGGACGCATTAAAGTCCGTTTCTTGTTTACCCGTAGTGACGATAATAGCCATGACGGTGGTGCAGGTTCCAATGATAACGATACCGATTCAGCATGGGTGGATGTATTAACCTCATGGGCAGGAGAAGGTTACGGGACACGATTTCATCCTCGGGTTGGTGAAATCGTGGTGATTGATTTCTTTGATGGCAATGTAGATCGTCCATTTGTGATGGGACGTTTACATGAAGCAGAACGCCATCAAACCATGTTTGATGTCAAGGGGCAGCTTCCAGATACCAAGAAACTCAGTGGTATACGCTCATCTGAGGTCGGTGGTTCAGGCTTTAACCAACTCCGATTTGATGATACGACTGGGCAAATCAGTGCCCAACTGCAAAGCAGTCACGCAGCCACACAACTTAACTTGGGAAATTTAAGTCATCCCAAAGATAAAGAAACCAGCAATGGTCGTGGCGAAGGTTTTGAATTAAGAACAGATGCTTATGGTGCGGTACGTGCAGGAAAAGGCATGCTTATCACGACCTATGCCCAAGAAAATGCGATTGCAGATCATTTAGAAGCAGCCCAAGCACAGTCTTTGTTGAATCAAGGGGCTGAAAGCATGAAGGTGCTAAGTGAGATTGCTGTTAAGCAACAAACCGATGCATTGAATGTCATCAATCGATTGCCTAAATTCATTCAATCCCTAGAATTAAAAAGTGCAGGACAGGCATTAAATACAACTCTCAATCTATTTAAAGAAGGGGTGAGTAATGACCCCTTGAACGCTTTAAAAGATTGCGGTGGATTCATTAAAGATATTGGTGCCTTAGGTGGCAATGCAAAAGGTATTGTGGATGAATTTAATGAATATTTTTCTGATGCGAAAGAAGCCGTTGAAAACTTAAAAGCATTTATTGAAAATGTGGAAGAACACGGTACAGATATCATTAAAGGCAAGCTTGCGACCCTAAAGGATAATATTAAATCTAATCCTTTTGAATCCATCAGTAATGTGGGTAAAGTCTTGTCCAATGTCGAAATCAAAGATTTTGACATCATGAGTACCTGTGGAACATTTAACAAGGGTAATAAGCTTGAAATTAAGCCGCTGGAGGCTTTGAGTAGTTTGCAGGGCTTTATGGAGGGCTATACACAAGGTCTGGAAAATAGCAGCGACAACGCCAAACAAGAACAAGGTAAGATTTTCCGTCAAGCATTGATGTTATTGGCTTCGCCAAATGGGATTGCATTAACTACTCCAGAAGACATTATTCTTCAAGCTTCTCAAGATATTGCTGAAAGTGCACATGGTTCGATTAACCTGAGCGCTCAGAAGAATATTGTGGGTCATGCGCAGGATAAAATTAGTTTGTTTGCCGCACAGAAAGGGTTAAGTGCGTTTGCTGCAAAAGGACCGATAAAAGTACAGGCACAGGACGATTTGATTGAAATCATTGCAAAGAAAGTCATTAAGCTGATTGCAACTGAAGACAAGATTGAGTTAACCAGCGCTAAAGAGATCGATCTAAAAGCGGGTGGTTCTCAGCTCGTTGTTAATGGCAATGGTGTCTTTATCAAGACAGGCGGGAAGTTTGAGGTGAAGTCTGGACAGCATTTGTTTACCAGTGGAGCGAAGGTGTTTTATGAGGTGCCTGAATTGCCAAGTAGTGGACCATTCACAAAAGCATTTCATTTTGTGTCATTAGAAGGAGAAAAGTTTGAAAATGCTATTATTCAAGTATACCAAAAAATAAAAGATGATTACTTTATAAAAGCAGATTCTAAGATTACTGATTCATTATTTAAACTAGAAGAGTATGATGAGAATTTTGAATATAAAGCTCTTGTTGGTTTTGATGATTGGGTATCATGGTTTGATGAAGAAGATATCGATGAGGTGGTTGAGGAGATTGATTTAGGAGATCATATTAATCCATACGATCATAATGAGGATAAAAACAATGGATAATGTATATATCGTGAAAAATGGTGATACTCTTTGGGGGATTTCTAATAGATATAAGATCAAGCTTAGTGAATTAATTGAAATAAATAAGCTTTATGGTCGAAAGCAACACCTCTTACAAATAGGTCAAAAAATATATTTAAAAGGAACTGCAAAGAATATAGATACTATTTTAACTATAAAAATGTTCGATTTGAAGTGGGAAGCTATTTCTAACGCAAAACTTTTATTAGAATATGATGATCATTGTTATATTGTAACTTCTGATGATGATGGCGTGATTAAAAATATTCAAATTGAGGATTCATTAAAGGGAATAAAAATTAGTTTATACACAGTGAAAAATAAATTTGAGTTAATAGCTAATCATAAAACTCTTCCGTTGGGTAGAAAAGTAATAAAATTAAGTTCCAGAGCTATGGTTCTAAAAGGAAGAACTTTGCAGCAAAATGGGATTCCTCAAATAGATACAAAAACCATAGAAAAAAAATTGAAAAAAACGAATCAAAAGAGAGAGAG
>NZ_JADAIN010000040.1:0-215 GCF_015676285.1 Acinetobacter sp. Res13-Abat-PEC15-P4-01
GTGTTGAATCATATTTCTGAACGTGCACGTTTTGAACGAGGCTTTGAAGACGGGTCTTGGCAATATTTAGGCAGTTTAGAAAATGGTAATGACCCCTATATTCAGTTAATGTTCGAAAGTGCTGAAATGGTGAATCCCAATGAATCTTTTTACGCCATGATTAGCCAAAAAAATGCACTACATTTATATGATTTTATTTTAAATAGCCTTCAGAT
>NZ_JADAIN010000041.1:0-250 GCF_015676285.1 Acinetobacter sp. Res13-Abat-PEC15-P4-01
TAAAAATTAACAAAAAAATTATAATATTGATTTATATAAGATATTTTTAAAAAAAGTATGAAATCACAAAAGTAAAACGAGTACCTTCTTAAGGACAGTCAATCACATCTATCTTCAACACCACTCAATTCAGAAGAATTACCATACATAACCACCTTATAAATCTCACTTCATTATCCACTTTCTTATTAAATTTAAAATATCAATCAATAAAATACATAAATTTATAATTTTTAAACAACTAATAAAA
>NZ_JADAIN010000042.1:0-892 GCF_015676285.1 Acinetobacter sp. Res13-Abat-PEC15-P4-01
TAAATAAGACTATCAATATTTTAGTTTTTATCCTAACTGATAATCTGTACAATATAAAGTTTGATTCTGTTAAAAAAATATAAAGGTTAAAGGGATTTGGCGTTTGTATAATAATAATTAATTAAAATAAAGGTTTAGTATTGTTGGCAGCACATCGGACTGAAGTAGTGTAATAGCGAGAAAAATCCTTTCCTTTTAAATCGGGCTCTTTAAACATTCTTGAAAAAGTAAAGCCAAAAGCAGTTCGAATCATATATTCATCATTAATATTGGTACTTCTAAGGACTTTAGCTGTACCTGTTTCAGGCCCCTTAGGATTTTTTTCTGATGATTTAGAATAATAATCAGGTGCATACCAGTCAGCAACCCATTCTAAGTTTTCATTGATTAAGTCGTAAAAACCTAATGGAGTAGGTTGGTACGCACCTAATTGAGAAACTAAAATGATGGCATCCCCTGAAACCTTACGCGAGAAATCTTTTTGTTGTTGATAACTATTAAAGTTTTTCCCATATTCTAGTTTACCATTATCGGTGGGATAGACCACTTGTTGTCCACGATTACGAGCAGCATATTCCCATTGTGCTTCAGTTGGTAAGTCCATAGGAACATTTAATTGTTTGCCTAACCATTGGCAGTAATCACGCGCTTGATACCAATTGAGTCCAGCGGCAGCATCTTTATATCTCTTATCAATGATATCTGGATCATCCATAACTTTAGGCTGTCCTGTTGCTGCACTATAAGTGTCTAAGTCTTCATAACTGGACTTATAGGCATTTAGGCTATAACTATCTAAAGTGACTTTATGTAAAGGTTTACTATGAGCATCGCCATCAAAAGGTAATTTTCCTTTATTGACGAGTTCACCGAAGTCACCCATCATAAACGT
>NZ_JADAIN010000043.1:0-56451 GCF_015676285.1 Acinetobacter sp. Res13-Abat-PEC15-P4-01
TAAATTATTAAACCATATTGCAAAATAGTTATTTAATTCGCTCATTTATTGTCTATTCTTTTGGCAAAAAAATGACAAATATAACTCTATGAGCAAATGCTGAAAAAATTATGATCATGAATAATATTTTTACTTTATATAATGCCAAGTCTTTTGTTAGGAACTCCATGCATGTTCGATCTGCCCCTTAAGAAAATTCTTCGTTTTTTGAATAACATGTTATTAGGTTTGACAGCTGTCGGGACCTTTGCTTTGGCAAGCCCGACTCATGCAGCTTCGAATACTGCAGAATATGTTGACTATTTAAAAATCGTACAAGAAGAACGTGCTTGGGCAGGACTAAGTTCTAAAACATTGCGTGTGGGTGATGTGGTCTGGTCGTACAGCGAAGGTGGAGCCAAAGATAAACCGACTGTTTTATTGATTCATGGTCTTGCCAGTAGCCGAGACACTTGGAACGACATTGCACGTTCATTAACTCCTTTCTATCATGTGGTTATCCCTGATTTACCATCTGCCGGCAGTACACAGGTTCCAGCAAATTTTGATTTATCCGTTCCCAATGTTACGGAACAGCTTCGACGCTTTATTGAAGCAGCACACATTCAAGATAACCTGAATATTGCAGGTCATTCATTGGGCGGAACTATCGCCATGTTCTACGCATCTCAATATCCTTTTGACACCAAAAGCTTATTCCTGATGAGTACTGGAGGTATTTTTAAATCAACCAATACCAATTACTTAAAAAATCCAATCTACCTGAAACAGTTGCTGATCACTCAGAAAGGTGATCTGGATTTTGTCATGAAAAAAGTTATGTTCAATCCACCATTTACCGCCAGTGTCATTAAGGAAGAACAAGAAAAACTATTTATTGCAAAATCACAGGATACAGCAAAAATCATCAATCAAATTGATGCCCTCAATCGATTGTATACCCCTGCAACATTCACCACCATGCTAAAAAATATTGAAGCACCTACATTAATTTTATGGGGTCAGCAAGATCAGATCGTCAACGCTGATGTTGCCAATGAATTAAAATCCGTATTAAAACGACCTGAAACACCAGTAATTTTAGCTCGTGTTGGTCATATGCCATTATTGGAAGCGCCAGAACGGGTTGCAGACCACTATTTAAGTTTTTTAAATAAAGTACAACCCCTGCAAAATCCATTGTCTGAGCCTAAACATACACAAATCGAGTTCAAAAAATGAAACATCCGCTCATTGAACAATTGATCGACGCTCAGTTGGTATTTTTAGATCAGACTTTTTCTCAACCTGAGACCATAAAATCTGAATTTACAGCGTTTTATCATTGGTTTAGAAAACAGCCTTTAAAAGAAATCTGGTCATTCCCGCAGATCAACGACTTATTATATAAGCAGGTTTTAGCGACAACGGCGAGTGATTTCCTGATTGAACAGATTACTGAACATATCCGTTTTGCTTTGATTCATCCAAGCAATGACGAAACCTTGATTGAAGATATTATCCCTGTGACTACAATTGATAAAATCGCCCAATATGTTGCGAGCAAATCAGGTCATCGCCAAGCGTTGATTAAACGTATTGTCAACAACCCTGCGTTTTCGAGTATGCTGACTCAGTTGATTCATCATTCTATTCAAGACTATATTGATAATTCAGTCATGAATAAAAAAGTTCCCGGTGTCGGGCGTTTTATGAAGATGGGTAAATCCGTCTTAGAGTCTGTCACGGATACGAATTTAGATGATACTGTTAAGCATTATTTGCAAAAAAATATCATCAAAATCAGCCAACTCAGTGAACAAGTAATTAATCAACAGTTTGATGACAACAAGCTTTATCATTTTCAAGCCAATCTCTGGCATAAGATTAAAAAAGTACCGATTGGTGTACTTCGTCAGTATGTAGAGGTTAATGACTTAACTAAAACAGTCGGTATGGGACATGAGATTTGGGAACATATTCGCCAAACTGACTATTTAAAGAAACAAGTTCATGATGGCATATTGACTTGGTATGTCCGAAACCAAGAGCGTTCGTTTGATTTAATTTTGTCAGACATCAATATCAATGAAGCATTGATTCAACATGAATTACAGGCTTTACTCGAACCGGTGATCCAAAAGATGATTTCATCGACGCATTTAAAAAATCGTGCACGGATCTATTTAGAGCAGTTCTACTATTCCGATGAGACTTTAAATATTTTAAAACTAGAAAAAGGCGCTTAAAGCGCCTTCTTTTCGCTCAATCTCATGAGATATTAGAATTTATAAATTAAACCTAGATTGTAACGGCGACCATCCAATACATAATTATAAGTTGCAGTATCGATCGTTTTATCAAATAAATTATAAATTCCTGCATTGAACTGCAATACATTCGAAGGTTTATAGTTTAATCCGACATCCACCATTGCATAAGCAGGTTTACCATTATTCATCGATGTACGGCTTAAATAGTCAGACGTTTTACTTCTGACGTTTAAGCGACTCCACATCCCCACTTGATCATTGGTTTGCCAATCTATAGTGGTATTGAACATATGTTTAGGCATTTCATTTAATGGTTTACCTTTAAATGCCCCACTCTTCTGTTCAGTATCGGTAAAAGTATAGTTCGTTGCCCATCGAACATCTGGGGTCATTGTCCAGGCAAAAGTTGCTTCAATACCTCGCATATTTGCTTTATCGACATTTATCCGTTGACTGACAAAGTCAAAATTTTGCCCCAGCCAAGGACAATTCATACTTCCAGAGTCGCCTTGGCAAGTACGGATTTCGGTAATTTTATCTTTGAATTCACTACTGAATACCGTGAAGCCTGCATCTAAATTATCATTATTGTCCCAATTGATTGATGCTTCATAGTTTACACTGGTTTCTGGTTTTAAGTCTGGGTTACCCACAATCATGCCATTCGACTGACCACCACCTGTTGCTTGCCCCCATCCTGCGACAGTGGCACGTAATGCTGGTGTTTTATAGCCGGTAGACACACCACCTTTGATAATCCAGTTATCATTCAGTGTCCATACACCATATACTTTCGGACTGAAATGATCACCGAATTTTTCATCTTTATCGTAGCGTAATGATGCAGTGACAGTGAATGGATCTATAATATTCCATGCATCCTCAGCGAACAGCGCCCAACTATAACGGTCTAAATTTGTTAATTTTGTTCCACCCACACTCAATTGGTTTCCAAAATCTTCAAGCTCTTCTTTTAAATAACTTCCTCCAAAACTCAAAGCATGAGAACCCAAATTGATTTGGTTTAAGGTATTAAAGGTTGTATTGATGGCTTCCATGCGACGTGAAGGATTGTCGTTTTCTTCACGCTGAATATAAGAATGGGTTTTTAAATCACCAATTTCACCACGATGAGTCAAACTATATTCGGTGCGGTAATAATCCGTATATGAATCAGTCGGAAGCTTGCCATTTCGTCCTGGCACATTGGCAATGGTTTTACCGACAGTCTGATCACGATTCTGGATAGATCGTTGATACTCTAAATCAATGGTATGTTCAGCGTTTGGTGTCAAACTCAGTGTTGCACCACCTGCACGTATACGTTGTTTATTATATCCACCGATAATTTCATCTTCATTGCGTTGCGAGAATGTTCCATTGGCTTTCAATCCCAATAAATTACGGATCAAAGGTCCAGAAACATATAGGTTTGCCTGATGAATATCCCCGGAATCCCTATTTTCTTGAAGCGTTGTATCTAATTTAACTGAACTGGTCCATGTATCTGCAACCTTTTTGGTAATAATGTTGATGACACCTCCCATCGCATCGGAACCGTATAGACCCGACATTGGACCACGAATGACCTCAATGCGTTCAATACTTTCAATACTCGGCATCCACCCTTGCTCAATACCTGAGTTATCACTATTCGGTCGAACTGAACGCGTATTTACTTTTTTACCATCAATCAGGATAACCGTATAAGCACTTCCCATCCCACGAATACTAATATCACTTGAACTTCCTCCACCTGTGACCACAACGCCCGGCACATCTTTTAATGCATCTGTGATATCTCGATATGCTTTTTTATTAATATCTTCCTGGCTTAAGACTGAGATAGATGCAGCAGCTTGTTTTACTTCTTGTTCAAAACCACTTGCGGTGACCACTATCGTTTCAAGTTTTGCCGCTTCCGTTGACTGATTTTGTGCCTTATTTGAAGTTTGTTGTGAGTTAGCTGCATATGCAGTGCCCATCATAAAGGTAACAATGGAGAGAGATAACGCAGATTGGATGATACGGTGAGTCGACATAAGGTATTCCAAAGAGGCTAAGAATGAATAGAAAATGGAGATTGAGATACAATGTGTAATATATGCACCACAGTATTATAAACAATATTAAGAATTATTCTCATTTTTATTATCCGTTTGATTATTTTTTGTTCTTTTCATCTATTTTTTAAGCTTTATTTAAGATTATCCATCAACAAAAAAAATATAAAAATAGTTAAGCAATAAAGTTTTCCCATAAAAAAAACCTCCGACAAAATCGGAGGTTTTGAAATCATTTCGAATCACATCAATCTGTAAATGGAGCTGATTATTTGAAATAAGCACCTTCGGTTTGACTGTGATCAGTTTGGTCCACCACCCGACCTAATTCAGGAATATGCTGTTTCAATGTGGTTTCAACGCCTTGTTTCAGTGTGACATCAATTGCTGAACAACCTTGGCAGCCCCCCCCAAATTTTAACACTGCTGTCAAACCATGTTCTTCATCTTCGACAACTTCAACCAAAGCACAGTTACCGCCATGACCTGCAAGCCCAGGATTAATCTCGGCCTGAAGAATGTAGGTGATTCTTTCTTCAATAGATGCATCTGGACCAACACGTGGCACTTTAGAGTTTGGTGCACGGAAGGTCAATTGACCACCAAAGCGATCTTTATTGTAATCAATCACAGCATCTTTAAGATAAGGAATAGAAGGCGTATCAATAAATGCCGGAAAATCTGCGTAATCCTGTTTGTAGTCTGTTGGAGTAACTTCATCAGGCGCACTATATGCCATACAACATTCAGCACGTGGAGTACCTGGATTTTCAACAAATACACGAACGCCAATTCCTGGAGTATTCTGCTTATCCAAAAGCTCTTTTAAATACTCCTGCGCATTTGGAGTAATCAATAAATTTGGAATTTCTTCTGCAACTGCAGTATTGGTGTTCTCAGTCGACATAACTCTATCCTCAAGCTGAAGTCGGTATTTTAACTGAAGATGAGGCTGAATAACTAAAAATCAACTAAAATTGTCGGAATTAAATTAAAAAGATGTAAAAACATAAGATATTCAAAATTCGAAATAAAAATTTATCTCTTTGCATATAAATTGCCTGAAAATTTATATAAAACCATGAATTTCATTGGATATGAATGATTCAAACCAAAGCACTTATATGAAGAATCAGGCTGTTTAACTATAGCATCCGTCACAATCCATTGATTTCAGACTAAAGATGAGCATTCTTTAACTCAATGCCTTATAGATAATCTGTTTGTTGATCACATTCGATCAACCTATAGGCTCAGATTTGACATTACAATCGGACAACCAATTGAGCTACATTTTGTCAGATTATGCCATCCGATTCCTGAATTTGGCATGGATAATGTATACATCTGTATATTAATGATGAAGTAAAACGAGATATTTTGCATGTCCAGTTCAAATGATGGTTTACAATTCACGGTTCATCCCGAAACCCAAAAAAGCAGTAGCTCACAAGCAGGCAAAGAAATTATTGCTGAGGCTTTGTCATTGGTTGACAATATCAATGCACAAAAGGTGTTGGATGAAAAAAACTGGCGCAAAAATTATCCCATTTATTTTAAAGCATTGGTAGAAAACGGCATTCAATCCGCACACAACGCCATCACTATCGCTCGACAAGGCTTGCATAAAGCACAACATAGTTTTGACTTTTTTAGAGATGGACAACGCTATGCTTTAAAAGATGTGATGTCCGTTCCCCTCTTGGACAAGATCCAAACCATCACGATTAAGGGACAGTCAAAAGCACAACCTGAATGGTTTGTTCCTTATCATGGGCAAAAACTTGCTGGTGAAGCCTTAGTCAAGCAAATCCAGACATGGCAAGAAACAGGCATTATTGAAGCCAGTCATGCAGATGCATTAAGAGAAGTCATTGCGCATCCGGAATGGTTTGATTTGTCAGACCGTACTCTGGTTTTATTTGGCGCCGCCTCTGAGGCAGGTCCTTTAACATGGTTAGCTCAATGGAAAGCCAATATTGTGGCAGTCGATTTACCCAATGAGCGTGTTTGGGGGAAAATTCTTGATATTATTCAAAATGGTAACGCCACCCTATATGCACCCAGCTTACAACAAATCAATGACAGTAACGATCTGAACGAACTCAAAACAAAGCTTGGCGCAAATTTACTGACTCAAATTCCAGAAATTACACAGTGGTTATGTGAAAATCCGCATAAGTTGGACTTGGCTTCTATTGCATATCTTGATGGTGAAAAGCATGTGCGTGTCTCAATCGCAATGGACAGTATCATGAGTCATGTCAGTGAACAAAAGACGGACTCATCATTGATGTATATGTGTACACCAACTGACGTCTATGCTGTACCCAAGGTAGTCATTGAAGGTTCAACTGAAAAGTTCAAGCAACGATCAAAATTTGAAACAATACTCAGCCAAAGTATCTCAATGCTTTCTCTAAAACAGTTTTTTAAAAATAATGATCAACATTTGATACATTCTGAAAACGGAAAAGCTTATGGCATTGCAGACTGTCTAGTGGTTGAACAAGGTCCGAACTATGCCTTGGCAAAACGTATTCAGCAGTGGCGCGCTACACTTGCACGGCATCAAGGACAACATGTCAGTATCAACATTGCCCCTTCTACCACGACTCACTCTGTCACTAAAAATCCATTACTTAAAGCCGCGTTCAATGGTGCAAGTTTATTCGATGTTGAAGCATTTAGCCCAGAAACCACCAATTCAATCATGGCGGCATTATGGGTTCATGATCTAAAAAATCCAAATTCGATAGCCAATCCGGAAACACACATGGAACACCCATTAGAGTTGATGATGGAAGGTGCGAATCATGGTGGTTTATGGCGTGTTGCCTACCTTGCCCGTACCGCGCTTCCTTTTGCAGCAATTTATGGCTTTGCTACAGATAAACTTCCAATCCAAAAGCTTTTAGGGAAAACCAAAAAGTAGCCTATCACCTTTTAAAAGTTTTCAGGCAATGCCCATTTATTTATCATAAATGGGCATTTCTTTAAAATATAAAAATCTTTCACTGTTCAAAGCGTTGATCACACGACTATGGTGTTTACAAGCTGAGCTGACGTGGTTTGAATAAATTTGATCAATTCAATGCTTAAAAAATATGTTATACAAAGTTAGACGATAGCGTCATTTTTAAACAATTGACAGTTTTCTAACGATCGTTTAAAAACAAATAAGACAACCCATGCGAGAACAATAACATGTCAAATTCACAAGGAAAAGTTAGCCGGGAAATCCGTAATCATATTTTCTTGATCGGTCTAGATCGTGTTGATAAGCGTAATGCTTTTGATAGCCATATGATTCATGATCTATCACTTGCACTCACAGAATATGAAAACAATCCTGAACTTCGCTGCGCAGTGATTTTTGCGCATGGGGATCATTTTACAGCAGGTTTAGATTTGGTTGAGTTACAACCCAAATTAGAAGACGGTGTTTTTAGTTTTACTGATGATATCGTTAATCCTTGGGGAACTGTCGGTCGTCAAAGAACCAAACCCTTGATTATTGCGGTACAAGGTTATTGCTATACCGCAGGGATTGAATTGATGTTGAACGCCGATCTTGTCATTGCCAATGAAAACACCCAGTTTACGCAGATCGAGGTGCAACGTGGTATCTTGCCATTCGGTGGTGCAACTGTACGTTTCATACAAGCTGCAGGTTGGGTAAAAGCCATGAAATATGTACTCACAGGTGATTTGTTCTATGCACAGACCGCCTATGAAATGAATTTGGTCACCGAAGTCGTTGAAGGCAACAATCAACTGATTCGTGCATTGGAACTGGCTGAACGTATTGCCAGTGCGGCACCACTCGCTGTTCAAGCAGCACTGCATTCAGCCCATCAGGCCTTTTTACACAGTCCTGAGGTTGCATTTGGCAATTTACAAAATCTGCTTAGTCCCCTACTCCGATCTGAAGATGCACAAGAAGGCGTAAGGGCGATGATTGAACGTCGTGCTCCACAGTTCAAGGGAAAATAAATCACTATTTTAAAATTTAGAAATGCAAAAACTGTAGCCAGTCTTTTGAAAAAACGACAGTAAACATAGTTTCCTGGTCAAGAAAATCAATATGATAAATATATTATTTGTTGAGATGAAGCTTTCAATGCCACGCTTCACATCTAAAGCTTAAATCGTTTTGTGTAGGCGATGCCTCACTTTTCAGAGATGAGAAGTGACAAAAATCCTTGCTTAAGTAAAGCTTTTAAAAATTCATTAAAAAAGAATAGTTTGAATCAATATTTAAGCTATTTTTACTCTAGAGATGAGATGATGCCAAATTTAAACCACCTTGCAAAAATGCAGACCTCGAATAAAAATGGTTTTCAATGCCAGTCCGTTACATTTCAAGCTTTGGATGGTTATACACTTGTTGGCACTCTATACACGCCAACCATCCATCCGATTAAAGCCAATTTATTGATTTCCAGTGCAACAGGTGTTCCACAGGCATTTTACCGTCGATTCTCTGAATATGCCTCGCAATTAGGCTATCAAGTACTTTGCTTTGATTACCGTGGTGTAGACAGGTCGGCGCCCCGACAGCTAAAAGGGTTTAAAATGTCTTATCTGGACTGGGGAAAATTGGATCTCGCAGGTGCAATTGAGTACTTTTTTAAAGCCGATACAGCTTTATTTTTAGTTGGACATTCCTACGGGGGGCAAGCGCTTGGGCTGACGCCCAATCATGACAAAGTCACCGCAATGTTTTGTTTTGGTACAGGTGCAGGATGGCATGGCTATATGCCGTTGAAAGAAAAAATTAAAGTCCAAGTAATTTGGAATATCGTGTTTCCGCCAATGGTCGCCATCGCAGGGTATTTACCTTGGAGTAAGCTGAAGATGGGAACCGATCTTCCGAAAGGTGTCTATCAACAATGGCGTAAATGGTGTAAAAATCCAACTTATTTTTTTGCTGATCCTGAACAACAGGTATTACATGACCTATATGCACAAGTCAAAACACCCATTTATGCTGTCGCAGCTTTGGACGATGATTGGGCTTTACCGAATTCTCGCTATGCTTTTATGCAGCATTACAAAAATGCACCCATGCATTTTATCAATATTTCAGCAGACGAGTTTGGACTTCAACACATAGGACATATGGGATATTTTCGTAAAGGTTCAGAACAGATTTGGGATAAAATGTTAGATACTTTCGAAAGTTTAATACCACGTTCGCCATAAATGCTGAGCCATATATATCTAAGTATCTTCAAGGTAAGTTATGCGTCCTCAAAAACTCTCTCCTGAACAAATACTCAACATCTGTGCTTTACAATTTAAGGCACATGGTTATGCAGGAACAAGTATGGACATGTTGGCTCAGGCATGCGGACTGAGTAAAGCCGCTTTTTATTATTATTACCCAAACAAAGAAGCTTTATTGATGCATGTTTTAGAACAGACACATCAATTTCTAAACCACTCTTTATTTAAGCTTGAGGATTTTAATGTCATTGATGCCTCCACCCAGTTTCAGACCATACATGAAAAAGCTGTGCTTTTTTTTAGTTATGAAATAAAAGGCTGTCTCATAGGCATACTTTCATTAGAAGCCAATGATATATCCAAAGCTGTGCTACAAAAGATTCGCACGATTTTTCAGGATTGGCAGCATGTTTTATATCAATTATTTAAGCAGAAACTCAATGAACCAGATGCTCTAAATGCAGCCAAAATAAGTGTGGCAGATTATGAAGGCGCAATTTTAATGTACCGTCTCAATCAGGATATATTCTATTTAGATCAAGTCAAAAAACGTATTCTGCAACAACTATGAAATATTTTGCCTTGTCTTTAGCCCAATATAATTTTAGTGATTCAAACGATGAAATATTTAACCCGCTTAATTTTTTATATCTTTCTTTCA
This sequence comes from Acinetobacter sp. Res13-Abat-PEC15-P4-01, assembly GCF_015676285.1. Taxonomy (NCBI): domain Bacteria; kingdom Pseudomonadati; phylum Pseudomonadota; class Gammaproteobacteria; order Moraxellales; family Moraxellaceae; genus Acinetobacter; species Acinetobacter sp. Res13-Abat-PEC15-P4-01. The sequence continues at coordinate 10,209 of NZ_JADAIN010000043.1, forward strand.
ACCAGTATCTGTAGCATCGCTTATGCAAAATGCAGCCAGAGCGATCAACAGTAGAGCTATCGCTGCATGGAACAGCAGCTTAAAACAGATAAGGCAGAAATGAATAAAATCTACCAACGAGTTTACCAACAGTACGATGCTCAAAATAAAGTATTGTTGGAAAAATCACAAAAAGCTTGGCTCAACTATCGAAATACACAATGCACTGAACTTACTGGAAGCTTATATTATGGTGCAATGGGCTTAGCCTCAGGTTTTGCACATTTAGACTGTGAAATCAATACAACACAATACCGACTTAAAGAATTGACCAGTTTATTGGAAGATCAATAACGATCTTTGAACTCGGCTTTATGTTCTATGCCCTGATGATCGACATGGGCATAGAATACACCGTAACGTCCGACATAATATTCAAGTGACTGGTCATGATAATTCCAAAAAATAGACCATTCACCAAAGTCAAATGAACCCACTTGACTTTGTGTATTCATTGGCATCTTACTCAATACCTCATGCTGGATATGCCCCGCTTGAGAAAAATCTTTGGTCTGCAAAGCTTGCTCAAAAAATAATTGTGCTGCGGCATCAAATAGACGTTGGTCTTCATCGGTAATTTGCGATTCTTCTACACGCTCAAGTTCGGTTATAGAGGGGGGGTGCGCTTCTTGGACGTCTAACGGAGTCGCTAAAACGGTACTGGTCTTTTGACGCTCTTCATCAATCATTTGCTTAATTAACTTGGTTTTTTCAGGCAAATCATTCTCTTCAGATGGATTTTTGATTAATCTAGATAATTCCTGTCGTTGTTGTTCAAAAGCCGCATTGATTTTATGTTTGGCAACCAAACGCCATAACACATAGAGTGTAATTAAAATGAGTAAAACAATGATTAATTTCAACATAGACTCATCTCAAACATAAAATACAGCTTCGTTCAGACTTATTTGCCAAGTTTAAAGCCAGATATTTTGATTATTTTTAGTGATAAACTTTTTAAATTGTATAACGATCAAAATCATCAGGTCAGCTTTAAACGTAACAATTTCTTTCTTTAAAATGTTTAATCGGCTGTTGTTTGAAATAACTTTAAGTTTCCGCCTGAAAACTCAAGCCCTTTGTTTGGAATCTTCTTTAAAGTAATGGGTTTTCCTACATTTTTATAAATCGGCTTATCACCATCAAGTTCTTTTAAATCAATTTTTTGAATGTATATTTGATTGTTTCGATTATAGAGTTTTACTCCCCCTTCATCTGATGCCATATAATGAACTTTTAGATGATGAATATGTTGTAAGTCTTCTACCCAGACTATTATTAAATCCCCACCACGCTCATACATACCATCAAAATAAACCGTATCTGCATCGATTTTTTCTGCTTTCAATCCAACATAACCAATTGCATCAACATGATCATCGACAAAATAGACGGATTTTTTGCCGTTAAACTGTAATCCATACGCTGAATAATATTGTTCTTTATTTTGCTTTTTAGTTTGGCATGAATAGCTCTTTAATCCGACTTTTTCTGAATGTAACTGATAAGTTTGTGTTGTAAATATTTCGCTCTCATCTTGGGTGCATTCCTTAGAGAGCTTGGTTTGCACAGTTAATTGTTCAAAAGGTTTGGCGTGGATTTGTGCCGTTGTCACTAAACCACACATCAGTAAAAAGGATGGGAATGATGGTATTTTCATGTCGACTTTCTGTATTTTTTAGAATAAAGGATGATTACTTCCGTATCTTAGCAAAGAAATGATGGATTCAGCCATTATTGTATCAATATTTAAATCATACAACATCCTATCGAAATAGGATGCTTTAAATTAACCTGAATCCTATATAGAAATCTTGATAAAACATGATATTCGGAAGCGTCATCCGCAACTCTTTGAGGCAGGACTGCTTTTTAAAATGTATTGTTTCTGAGACCAATTAAATGTGCTGCTGGTGGTTGACGAGTTTTGCGATGACAGCGATGCCGCTGCGCAAGAGGGTTGCCTGTATGGAGCTTTGCTCTCCTCCTGAAATTGGGTGAAAACTCAGTAAGAATCAGCACAGTTTTATTGTCTTTCAACATGTTAAAGATGTGGTTGCATCGAACTCAGGTTAAATTAACTATTGTAAGGTCTTTAACTGTGCTAAGCGTTGCTGTTCCTGCAATTGTTGCTCAAATTCTATTTGACCTTTTGCAACATAGTTCTGTAGCCCATTCGGGTCAATAAATGCATTTTGATCGCCTGCTTTCAGTCTGACCAATTTCTGTTTCATATTGAATCGATCGGCTTTATTTGCCAAAAAAATATCCGCATGAATCGCATTTAAAGTTTGAAATGTTTGGCGCATGTCTGGAACGATCTGAGGATAATTTTTGTTATTCAATAAATGATATCCTCCCGTAAATAAACTATCGGCATAAACAACTTTATAATTTTTAAAATGATAATGAATCTCGGTTGTCCAAGAGGTTGCACCAGGTAAATGACCTGGGGTGGCATGTGCAGTAAATACTTGACTACCCAGTTTCAACTGTTCGCCATCTTTGAAAATCAGGTCTGCTTTTACAGAAGGAAATGGCAATTGATTTCCCAAAGCAAAGTCAGTTCTGGCGCCATTTGCGAGCATTTCAGCATTGTCTGCACTCGCAATCAGTTTTGCCCCGCTCCATTGTTTTAATTTGGCAAAACCACCTGCTTGATCCAAACGCGCATGACTATTCAATAAATACTTAACATCTGTAATTTTAAAACCCAGTTTTTCAATACTATTTTTGATCTGTACTGCAGATTGATCAATTCCACTATCAATCAAAACCAAGCCTGCCCCTGTATCAAATAAAATTGAAGATAGATTGTCCGTACCAACATAATAAATGTGATGAAAAATTTCAAAGGGCTCAATCGGAGCATTCCACAGCTCAAACAGACTCATCGGTGGGGCTTCAGTCAGTGCTTGTTGCGAATTTAACGTTGCAGCTTGGGTAAATTGCATACTCATTGCCATTAACGAAACAACGATTGATTTGATCAGGCGCATATAAGCGATCCATGCGGATAAAGAGTCGCTATACTTTCTCAAATCCTGATATTATTCAAACTTTAACTGGTTAAAAAACAGCTAAATACATTATCAATTGTAAAAAACCTTTACAGCTTTATCTCAATGTTTTGCTGGTGAATTCAAGATTTTACCGGCAATCCGATTGCTGGTATCAATCGCAAATTGATCCACGTAGCGACTATAAAAATTGGCCGCGATTAAAGTCATACCAATTGCACTTAGACCGGAAACCAGCACAGATGCCGAATAATTCCAATGCCAAGTTAGAAATAAGTTAAACAGAGGAATACAGACTAAATACAACATCAACAAATGCAGTAAATAGATAGAAAAAGATAATTTTCCGAGCCAAACCAAAATAGGATGATCTAAATGCCGCGATAAGAGAGGGCTCATCAATACACTGTAAACAATCAAGATTCCCGCCATAAAATTGCAATAATCATACGTTTTTTCCCCTAAAATATGCTGTAGTCCAACATAGGCCGTACTGGTATTATGCGCCCCGGCAAAGTATAGACCGATCAGCAGCATGATGATTGCTACCGGGTTGGGTAATGTTTTTGCATATAGATAGATATATATTCCGATAATAAAGCTTGATATTCCAAAACTAAATCCCTGTCCACGCCACATAAATGCAAGACAGGGAATCAGGAGTGAAGCCAACCAGAATGCGATTTTTTTATAGTGATAGAGATAGAGTAAAAAGAATAAGACAAAAGATCCCATCAACTCGATGGTCATGGTCCATAATACCCAATTGATATCACTTTCTGAAAACAAAAACGCGCCAATCGTTCCTTCATAGAGTGCATGGGTAAAACTAAAGTTTTGTACTGTAAAAGCGTGTAGCCATGCACCTACATGACTGCCGTCGATATGAATGATTTTAAAGACAGACCAGATCAATAGACATGATGTCAGGGCAGGAATCATTAAACGTGGATAACGCTTAATCATCATATTTTTTATTTTTGAATGAAACTGTTGAGGACTCTTTAAAATCGCGTAACTCAAAACATATCCACTCAGCACAAAAAATACAAAAACAGCAGCATCGCCCGAATATAAAAATCCAAATGGCAAATGATGGACATGATATACCCACTTGAGATCAGTTGTTTCCTGAGGATCAAAATGGTGTAGATATGGAAAAAAACTCATGGCAAGATGAGAAAACACCACAGCTAAACAGGCTAAGCCTCGGATGCTTTCTGCCGAATTTATTTTTGCGGACATCTATTTTTCCCTATGAAAACAAAAGCCCCAACATGTGGGACTTTTATTGACTCAACCCTTAGTCAATGTATGTAATACGACCATCTGCATCATGGTGAACTGTTGCTACTTTTTGCTGACGTGCATGAATCAGTGCATCAGCATGCAAGTTAAAATAATCCGCATATTCTTGGGTAGACTTTGCTTCTGCTTCTTTCTTTGTCTTAGCAGGCACAAAGTTACTCCACAACCACAATGAAATCGCACAAGCAATTAAAGCAAACAACCCACTTTCTAAGGCTTTCGCAAAAGCATTAAAAAAGTAATGTACCAATTGTGGCTTTTCTAGAGACAGATAGCCAATCAAAATAACAATAGGTCTCCAAAGCAACAACCAAAATGCCCATAACATGGCGGTGATTGTTGTTGAAAAATAACGGCGATGCCACGGTAATTGTTTACGTACATCGATAATCAAAGATTCTGTTTTCATTTTCATATCTCAAAAGCACTGTATTGGCTTAAGTCATTCAACCTCTTAGTCATCTTGTCGCATTCCACGGTCTGGACTCACCCAACGTGCTCGTTTACTCTCACCACGTAAAAGAACTTTGGGAAATGCCACAATACTTGCCGTTACGGTAATCAACCAAAATACAAAAGGATACCAAATCATCCAATAATAGTTTTTTGCCAAACTTGACTCATAACGACTGTCCATCCATTTGCTGATTGCAAACTGTAATAAACAGGTCGTACCGAGCAGAATGCCTGTCCCCATCGGTAATAAGGGTGAACTCATTGCCGGGAAACCTGCGTATGGGAGAACCAAATGCAATATCCAGAAAATCACCATAATCAACATTAAATATGACCAAACCAGCGTTAGAATCAACTCAATAATCAAAGGCCATAAAAAATTCAGTTTCGGTTTGAATAATACATCTATATTCTTAATTAAAACTTGCGCACCACCCATCGCCCAACGTAAACGTTGTTTCCATAAACCATTAAAGGTTTCAGGCATCAAAATCCACACCAATGCATTGGGTTCAAATTTGACATCCCAACCTGCCCGATGCAATTTCCAGGTCACATCAATATCTTCGGTCAACATATTCGGTGACCAGTATCCGACTTCATGCACTGCACTTTTACGAAAAGCAGTAATTACCCCCGACACAGTAAACAGGCGCCCAAAAGTTCGTTGCGCACGTTTAATCATCCCGACAATCGAAGAAAACTCACCCACTTGGATTCGCCCAAGCAAGGTTGAACGGGTACGGATACGCGGATTACCTGTAACAGCGGCAACAGTTGGATTGTTCAAGAAATGACGAATCATCCATTGTGCAGCATGAGGATCAAGCAAAGCATCGCCATCGATCCCGATCAAAAACTCAGCCTCTGTCAGCAAACTTCCTGCTTGTAAAGCCATCGCTTTACCTTGGTTCTCTGCCAAATGAACAACACGCAGTTTGTCATACTTCAAAGCCAATTCATTGAGAATCTCGGCAGTATTGTCAGAGCTTCCGTCATTGATTGCAATGACTTCGAAATTGGGATAATTCAATTTCAATGCATGACTGATCGTTTCATCCGCATTATCCTGTTCGTTAAAACAAGGAACAAGCACTGCAACTAAAGGATATTCTTCTAAAGCTGCCGGTTGAGTATATGGAGGCTCTTTACGCTCTTTCCAATAGAAAATTAAAGCACCAATCATCCATAGATATGACATAAACAATGGATAATAGAAGATAAAATTTAATAAAGACTGCCACAGGTGCTGGATTGCGCTCATATCAAACCTTAAGGAACCAATCGTTGTGGTTTAGAATCAAATACTTTACGCATCTCAGCTGTATTTGGATGATCTTCAATCGGATCATCTGGATAATAGCCCACATGCATCACACCTTGTTGATACAAGGACTGAATCGTTTGGGTAATTTCCGACGTCGGAATTTTCTGATTATTGCGCCAGTTGACTGCCTGCAACTCAAAAATGGTCTTTTTGATTCCGTTTGGTTGCTTCTTCACGCGCTGCACTAAATCCTTATAGAATTTTGTTGCATCAGGAGCCTGCTCCATATAAGGCATCGCCATGATTGCAGTGAAGTCATAGTTTTTAAGTGACTGCTCTAGAGACTGTGCATACCAGTTTTCAGAATATGCAGACAGCGCAACCTGCGCATACAGGTTACGTGCTGTCAGTAAAAATGGCTGGTAATAACGAGCTTTCTGTGCCAAATCCATTGCAAAACTGTCAATTGTTTTGGTTTTAAAATCGGTCCATTTTTGCAATTTTGCATCATCATTACGAATTTCTTCCAAATCCGCAGGCAAGCCAATTTTTTGATAGGCCTGAATGGCTTGAGGACTGGCATCTTCATAATCGGATAATGTTGCATCATCATGGAATAAAATCCCATCAAAAGTCGTCGACTTTGCCAGATCCTGATATAAACCTTCGATCACTTTACGTGCTTCAGGAGAATATGGACTTAAACGATGGTATCCCATATTTAAATGATCACTGTCTTTGGCTTGTTGCGTCACCACCACATCTTTCGATGCAGGGTTGGATGCCGGTAAATCCCAAGCCAACAACGGCATCCAAGCATATAAACGACTCACATGAGTACGCGTTTGAATTTGCCAGGCAACACGGTTAAATAAATCTGCACGCATCGGAAGATAGCGATTCGGGAAATAAACCATATCAGCAGAACCATTTGCATCAGGGTCCGCAAATGCTTGCAAGAAAACAGTGGTCACATTCATTTCACGAATACGATCTAGCAAATGTCCTAGATTTTTTTCCTGCTGTGCTTCATCTGGATCATAAATATAATCCAGATCAACATGCATGACTTTTTGCGGGCGATTATTGTCCGTAAAATTCATTTGGCGGCTTTGGATTTCTTGAGCCAAAGCATCTGTGGTCATGTTGCCTTCAACCAGAATACGGTTTAAATGACCTAAAGATTTTTCAATATGATCAGGACCGTCATCCAAACTGATGGTAATTGGCATACCGACTTTTTTTGCCAATGCCACTGTTTCCATATTATAACGGCCGTATGGCCATACCATCACCCGTGGTGCTTTTAAACCATGTGATTGCAACACTTTATTGTTCTTTTTTAAATCATTGAAAATACGATCTGCATAGACTTTGTCAGATTCATAGGTTTTAGTTTTTGGATAATATTCACGAGTTACCGCAGCTGGCTCAGAATTTCCTTGAGGATTGCCTAAAATACCACGATGTAAATTATAGCTGTGACTGCCTATTTCAACATAGCCACTCTTTTGCATGGTTTTAAGCTCATCCCATGACAAAAGTTTTTTGCGCGGTAATTTTTCATCGCCAAACTGAACCATTTCATTGGCTTTAGGCTCTAGCCAAGAACCAACAACCGCCAATACAACTGGAATCTTACGTTGTTTAATTACTGGAAAGCCATATTGATAAAAAGACTGATAGCCATCATCCACAGTCAATAAGACAGGTTTGGTCGGTAATTTAAACTTACCTTCATTGGCTTTAATAATTTGATCAACATTGACAAAGTGATAACCATTTTTCTGTAACCAGTCCAAATGTAATTCAAATTGTTTGGTGGTCACAGCATAGTCAGGAATGACTGCATCATGATTGGGTGTAATTTCATGATAGCCAATAATTGTCAGCGTATTTAAATCAATTTTAGGTAATTCATGCTCAATAGGCGTTTCAGTAGCAACTTGGTCTACTTCTGCCATAGCACTATTATAAAAGGATGAAAACAATAGTGTTACGCATATCATTGCTGAAGAAGAAAAGTAACGGCTTAGCATATATTTAAATACTCGATCATCATTGTTTTTAATCTGAACCCGTCTATAGCACTTCATTTTAGAAACACTAAAATCCTTTTTTAAGACGAATTAGAACAGACGTTTTACAATGATGATTTAAAAGAATAAAACTGAAACGAATCTTAAAAAATAACTCTGAACAGAATTATTTATTTGCATCATTTAAACACTTTTAGAACAAAAGTATTGTAGAGGATTGTTAAACCCTGATCAAATTATAAACAATAAATAAATTAAATTGTGTTTTAAATCACACTATTACATAGTGTGCACCCAACTTAAACACCTTGACCATTATATTTTATAACATTGGAATATGAAGAAAAAATGGAGTGCTATTTACCAATCTCCTGAACAAGCGGTCGCCGGTATCACTTTTCAATTCAATATAAAAATAGAGGTACTGTGACCTCTATTTCCTTTTGGCCATCGAATATGGCTTTATCAAAAATATGCCATCCGTTTAGTCACGTGTTTTAACATCAAAAAGCTCAATTTCAAAAATTAGATTTGAGTTTGCTGGAATAATTTTACCCATTTTACGCTCGCCATAGGCCAAGTGTGAAGGTACGATCAACTTGCGCTTCCCGCCCACTTTCATGCCCATGATTCCTTGATCCCATCCCTTAATCACGCGGCCTGTTCCAATCACGGTTTCAAAATAGCTGCCACGATCAATCGATGAATCAAACTTGGTACCATCTTCCAACCAACCGGTATAGTGTGTGGTAATCAAAGCCCCTTTTACCGCCTCTTTACCTTCACCAACTTTTAGATCAATGATCTCTAATTCATTTGACATATATTGTTCCTATTCACGATTAGATGATTATTTGGAAGCTTTGCTTGAGTCCGCCATTACAGCAGCATAACTTTTACAGAAGCTTTGATAATCTTGCTCGACTTGTTGTGCATAATTATACGTGTATTTCAACAACTGCGTTTTCCAAAGTGTCGCATCTTGTGCAAAATTGATTAATTCGTCTGCATTTGATGAACCTTTACGCCCTGCTGAACGAAGTTGTGCATAGGCAATCAAACGTGCCATGTTATAGCAAGCATCTGTAAACTTTTTAGGCTTGTCCATACACTGTTTAAAATCAATTTTATCCTGTTCTGGCTGTAAGGCTTTGACAATATAGGCTTGACCATTGAAATCAAGCCTTGATAATTCGGCAGGTGTTTCATACTGCATGAGTGTTTGAATAAACTGAATGCGTTGTGCTTGATCTGTCCATTCTGGTTGTTCTATTTTTAAAAAGGGAGACAGACTCAAAGAAGAGGTCTGGGCTTGCTTTACATCAAATAAAATATAGTTTTTATTATCAGAATCATAGACTAAAAACACATAGCGATCTAAACCGATACTTCCTGTTCCTGCAACACGTACTGCAACATCTAAAACTTGCCAACGAATGATGGGCTGTTGGGCAGGAGGATTTAAATAGGTCGTAAACATGCTGATCAATTCTGCATAACGTTTTTTTGAATCAATCTTAAAATACTTCTTTTGGTCTATCTTTAAATAACGTTGCTGTGTCTTTTTATCTAAAACTGAGTGCGTTTCAATAAACTCGATGAAATCACGTTCGGACACCATTTGGATATATTTCTTTAGCATCCCATCTACAGTTTCTTTTTCTACAGCGTAGGCTTTTCCAAAAGCAAGCGCTTTTATATACTCATCCAACAATTGCTCTGCAATTATTTTTAAGTTCTCATCTGTGATATTGAGTGCCTTACCTGCCAAAAAGATACTGCAGATGAAACGGGAAACATCCCAAGTTGGATGGGCCAAAATGGCTTCATCAAAATCATTCAAATCAAAATAAACCACTTGATGACGACTTCGGTAACTACCAAAATTTTCGACATGTAGATCACCGCAGATCCATGTTGTTGTCAGATCAGACCAAGTCTGTTGAGCAGCTAAATCCTCATAATATAAATGACATGAGCCCCGAAAAAAGCGGAATGCACTGCTGGTCATCAATGTGTATTTCATCGCAGTAAATTGAGCATCTCGTGACTGATTAAAACTGCAAATACGTTCAAAAGGATCTCGCATCAGTCAACTCCCGTGTTTTAATAAAAATCAAACTACTCTGTTAAGCTGAATTTTGGATGAATAAATCCACAATATACAGTATTGATAGAGAGTAATTTTGTTAAAAGCTAAGCTCTTTAATATCGGGATCCAACAATAAATAATGGGTTAATTTCTTATGGTTTTGGGCAGATCCGATTAAAACCCAACGCCCAATGATCTGCTTTTCTGTTTTATTCTGCATCCCACGTAAAATCTTCATATTATATTTTTGAAATAGCGTTTCATATTTATCTAAGGTTTCTTGCTGATAATCACACAAAATTCGATAATTACGGGATTGGTGAATGGCTTCAATTTTATCCTGAAAATATACCAGAAATACCAAAACAATCAGCACCAAGATTGTTCCGATACATGCTAAATATTCATAGCCAGCACCAGCCGCCATACCTAAAGCAGCGACCATCCATATGGTGGTCGCTGTGGTAATTCCAGAAATCCGATTGTCATCTTTAAAAATAACCCCTGCACCTAAGAAACCTAATCCTGTCAAAATATTGGCAGCTAAGCGATCTGGATTCTCTACACCAATTTTAATCGAAAGAATGGTGAATAAACACGATGCAAGACTGACCATGATCATGGTTCTTAAACCAGCTGACTTACTGCGATACTCACGTTCCGCACCAATGATTGCGCCAATCGCCAAAGCCATAAGTAAATGATAAATGTCGTTGTTCATGCGTCAGTCAACTTGCTGAGGTTTGATCAATCTAGATATACGAAATTTAGGCAAAAAAAAGCAAGCGATTCGCCTGCTTTTTCTCATTAAATTTATTTTATGCCAGAGATCATTGAAGTTGCGTCCATTCGATCACAGCTTGAGCATCATCACCAATTAGTGTCCACTCACCATCCATTACGTTTAACTGTAATTGCATGGTCCGTTGGCATAAGGCTTGAACCGCTGTTGTACTTGCTTCAGACAATTGCCAAACTTGAACGTTGGACAAGGTTTTTAGCTTGGAACTTCTCTTATACCACTCTGCAACAGCTGAACCATACGCCACTACGGCTACCTCTTTACATCGTGCAGCTGCCTTTTTGACTTTATCTTCATCAGGTAACCCCACTTCAATCCATTTGACCAATTGCCCCGTCAGGTCTTTTTCCCATAGTGCAGGCTCATCTGTCTCAAACAAATCTTTGGTAAACTCTAGTTGCTCATCTGCAAAACGGGCAAAAGCCAGTACACGAACCATCAAACGTTCAATTGTTTCAGATGGATGTAAAGCCATCGTCAACTGATAATCGCCATATTGATGTACATCCATATTGGCAATATTAAGATCAGCCTTATAAATTGTTGCTTTTAATGCCATGAAAGTTCCAAAAAGTTCTTCAATATGGCGCACAGTCTATAAGATTTCTGAACGGATTACTGCGTTTTTTCTAATGGGTCAATCCGACAGTTTAATAAAGCCATTTCAAGCGTTTCCCAATCGCGGTCATGCAGGGTAATAAGCTCAATACGATTGTCCAGACTTTGTTCCCCTGATTTATAATTCAAATGGTCAGGATTGAAATTAAAAACCATCCAACCTTGATCGGTATTGAAAATAGCTTTAATTCTTAACCAATCTGTTTGTTCACACAAGACATCTAAAAGTTCATAAAAATCGAATTGCCACCGTTTTGAAAATTTCCAACCGACCACAGTATAACCATTCGAAGTTTCAACATAGTGATAAGGCAACTGTTTTACAGCAGGAAGCTGTTCTGTGGAATTTAATTTTTTTTGGACTTGGATTAAGGGTACAACTTTTCGCTGAGTTGCTTGATGTGGTATATCCAATTGTTGAATATTCAAATGCCCCTGTTTCGCCAATAGCCATGTTTGGATAGAAGCAAAATAGTCACTTTTAAATTGGGTCAATACCAAATCATCCATTTCCGACATGGTATCGGCATGTGATACCACAACCAATTGGGCAGCTTTTAATTGATCTTGATAGAGTTCTTGATTCACCCATGCAGCATCGTGTAAACGGCTACCATCGATCACCGTTACTAATGCACGCATGTCTATTTGCGCCTGCCACTGCGGCTCCATCAATTGTTCCAGAAGTTGCGCGGGATGTCCTAAACCTGTAGGCTCAATAAATAGCCGGTCTGGACGCTTATCAAAAATTAAGCGAGATAATGCAATTTGCATGGGAAGTTGACCAGCACAACATAAGCAACCGCCCAATAACTCTTTCACTTCATAGCCGGAGTCTTGGGGTAAAAGCTGTTGATCAATACCAATATGTCCAAACTCATTCATTAAAACTGCCCAAATTTCCCCTTCAGGCTTTTGTTGCAGTAAATGCTGTAATAGGGTTGTTTTTCCTGCCCCTAAAAATCCAGAAATAATGTGAGTTTTAACCGCTTTCTCAGTAAAAATCTTCAAAATATCACCCGACCTAATAAAATAAACATATGAACAGTTATACTCGACTCTTCCCATTATCACGTAAAATTTGCCAAGAGTTTCAAATTTAAAATCTATTATTTAAATTAATTTTACAAAAACAATCTAAAAGTCCAATAAATCATTCATTCAGATCACATAATCAATGTTAATTACGGTAAACAATCGGTATGTTTTTTGATCACTTTTTCATATTTACATACATTTTAGCATTGCAAAAAAAGTAGAATAATCACAAAAAAACAACACAATACAATGATTTGTTTTAAATATGTAATCGACCTTGTTATGCTTTGTTGCTGAGGTTGCCCAATTTTTCATCTGCACTTAGCATGACTTTACTCCCTGTGAACTGCAACGCATTTAACAACTGACTGCTTTCACAGGTCGCTTTACGATCAATTCTATGAATTAAGGATGCCAAAATGAAACTCGTTAAAACACTTTTAGCAACTACACTTGCCTTGACTGCTTTCTCAACTTTTGCCGCTACAGATACAGCTGCTACTGAAGCAGAGAAAGTTGTCGTATCAACTCAAGAGCAACCAGCTGCTACTGAAGATGCTCAAGCTGCTGGACAACCAACGGCTCAACCAGCAACTGAAAGTGCTGCTGAAGCGCCTGCAACTTCAGCACCTCAAGCTGGTCAATAAGATTTAACTCCTCCCGAGTGAACAATTGAATTGCCATTCATGGCAATTTAAAATAAAAAGACTGGATCATGCTGCGATTCAGTCTTTTTTATTTACTTTTTAAGTTCATCTGCCAGTCATTGATGAATATCTTCAGTCTTGTTTAAATCTATTTGCTGAGATCGATTCAAAAAAAAGATTTTCGTCGTCCCAAATCGTGCCAAGCGTATTTAGAATAATTTTAAATCTCAGAATATTGAGCTGAATAATAGTAAAAAACAATCATTGAGTTCTATTTTCATATACCTCAATTTATCAGATCAACTTAAAAAACAATGTATTACAATATGCTTTAAGCAAGCAGTCCATTACAGGATCTCAACCAACCCACTATGGCATAGCTTGGAAGAAGCCATGATTTCAGTCATTAATGACTTATTATTGTGACTGGAATGGAATAATTGCTGTGAGTTCAAAGATTGATTACACCACACAAGTGGCTATTTTGGGTGCGGGACCAGTGGGTTTGACCATTGCCAATTATCTCAGTAAGCAAGGTGTGCAAGTCACTGTGATTGAACAGTTAGAGCATTTAATTGATTATCCCCGTGCAATCGGTATCGATGATGAATCTTTACGTACGATCCAATCGTTGGGCTTAGTGGACAAAGTTCTACCGCATACCACACCTAATCATGCCATGCGTTTTTTAACGCCCAAAGGACGATGCTTTGCTGATATTCAGCCATTAACACGTGAATTTGGCTTTTCACGACGTAATGCATTTATTCAACCCCAAGTAGATCAGGTACTCTTACAAGGTTTAAATCAATATCCAAAAACACAAGTCCTGTTCGCACGTGAGTTGAGCACATTTAGCCAAGATGATCAGGGTGTCACCCTAACCTTGCAAAATAAAGATCAAAAACAAGAAACAGTTTATGCCCAATATTTAATTGCCTGCGATGGAGGAAATTCAATTGTACGGCGCAGCCTAAATATCGGCTTTGCTGGCAAAACAGCACCCAATCAGTGGATTGTGATTGACATTGAAAATGATCCTCTTGCCAAACCACATATTTATTTGTGTTGCGATCCCGTACGCCCTTATGTATCGGCAGCCCTACCTCATGGAATTCGTCGATTTGAGTTTATGGTGATGCCTGGAGAAACACAGGAAGAGTTAAGTAAACCCGAAAATATTACAAAATTACTTTCTAAGGTTTTGCCCAACACAGACGGCATCGAAGTCATTCGTCAACGAGTCTATACCCACAATGCACGTATTGCAGATAAATTTCGAGTAGATCGTATCTTACTTGCAGGTGATGCAGCCCATATTATGCCCGTTTGGCAAGGTCAAGGTTATAATAGTGGTATGCGCGACGCATTTAACTTGGCATGGAAAATGGCACTCGTTGTTCAAAACAAGGCAAGCCCAGAATTACTGGATTCATACCAGATCGAACGTAAAGATCATGCCAAAGCAATGATTGATTTATCGGTGATGGCTGGCCATGTTCTCGCGCCACCCAAAAAATGGCAAGGCTTCGTGCGTGATGGTATCGCATACATGCTGAACTATATTAAGCCAGTCCAACAATATTTGTTAGAAATGCGTTTTAAGCCAATGCCTAAATATCATGCAGGTGCTTTGGTCAAAGACCATCATAAAAACTCTCCTGTAGGTAAAATGTTTATTCAACCCATGGTACAACTTGAGAACGGACAAACATGTCTACTGGACGAAGTCATTGGAAATGACTTTGCCATAATTGCATGGGGTGTTGACCCGCAATGGGGACTAGATGAAACCAATATCAAAAAATGGCATGCTTTAGGGGTAAAATTTATTCAGGTACTTCCCGTTGTTCAGCTCAATAATGAAAAACGTAAATTGTATGAAAATGTGATTACGATTGGAGACCCGGCTACAGAAATTCGATCGTGGTTTAGTCAAACTGATCAAGCAATTGCAATCTTGCGTCCAGATCGATTTGTTGCTGCGTTGGCTATTCCGCAAACCGTGAATTCAATAAGCCAGCAATTATTTACCCAACTCCATGCAAAATAAATAATCTCAGCACACCACGCTCAAGCGTGGTGTGCTGTATAAGTACCCAACTTTATTGACTGCTGAACATTGTTATTGGAGATTCAGCAGATTGAAACAACCCAAATAAGCTTCGCAGTTTCCATTAAATCATCTGAATCCAGGCGATATCTTTAACTGTTTCACGCTTTTGAACCATCTGAATAAACGGTTTGAATTCATCTAAATAGGGTACAATTTTAAAGGATATCGCATAGATCAACCAATATGCCAAAAAAAGATCTGCAGCAAAAATCCTATCTCCGAGTAAATAAGGATTGGCTTGACCCAGACCAGATTGAATAAACCGATAGACACTTTGTTCTGTTCCAAAAGCTAGACTTCTCCGTTTTTCCTGGATTTGTTCTGCTGAAACACCCAAGCTTTTTATGTCCATAAATTCAGTTAAAGGTCCATGACAAAAAAATAGCCACTTCAAATATTCCCCGCGTTTTGGGTCATTTAAAGTCGGAGCAAAGCCCTTCTCAATATATTTATCTGCCAAATAAGCAAATATAGCGGGCGTTTCTGAAATTACTGAACCTTGATCCACTAAAAATGGTAGCTTTGCCATTGGGTTTAAAGCCAAATATTCTGGTTGATTTAAATTTGCATAATCAACTTGAATAATATCAACTTGATCTTCTATTTCTAACTCTTTTAATAAGGGTAAAACAGTATTTCCACGAGAATGTGCATTGGTATAAAGTTGCATTATGTTCAATCCCATTTTTTTATGTTTTAAATATAGCCAAATTGAATTTGCTAAGCAAAGCAATCTAGAGCATTTCAGTTTATTTTTGATATAGGAAAGTTCTCGATATTCCTGATCAGAACATCTCTGTATAAAACTGTTCTTTTAAAATTTTTAAAATCATACTGATGACCTCATTTTTCTGTTGCTTACGATAACTCGCATACAATCCAATCACTGGCAAAGGTTCAAGTGTATTTTTGACAACAATCTTATCTCCCAGTAATGGAATAACATAAGCAGGTACTAAACTCCAGCCTACCCCCATTCCCACTAAATTTACATTAAGTAAAATATTGGTCGACTTCTGGACCACATTGACCGCTAGTTTAGACTGCCTAAAAAATGCCTGAATAATTTTGTATAGTTGTGGAGATGCTGCTTCATCGCTAATCACGAAATCTTGCTGATCAAATGCTTTGATACTGATGTGTCGTTGATCTGCCAAAGGCGAACTTTTAGGAATAATCAATGCTAAAGGTTCTTGAAAAATTTGAACATGCTCAAATTCCTCACAATCTTCGGTATAACGCGTAAAAGCAATATCAATCTCACCTTTTTTTAGTGCGATAAACTGCTCATGATCTGTCAGACTTTGAAAATCGATTTTGAGTTTGGGAAAGTGAGCTCGAATATTGGGCATGATATATGGAAAAACCTTCATTTCAGCAACAGGTACAAAACCAATTTTTAATTGATCTTTGTGCATATTCGCAATTTGACGCGCCTCATAAATTGCCCTTTCTGCATGTTCCAAACTTAACAATGCTTGTTTTAAAAAAGCACGACCTTCTTCTGTCAGTTCAACCTTACGATTTGATCGAATCAACAACTGCACGCCCACTTCGTGTTCAAGATCTTTAATTTGCTGACTTAACGAGGGTTGTACCGTAAACATTCTTTGCGCAGCTTTGGTAAAGTTTAATTCTTCAGCCACTGCAACAAAATACCTTAAATGACGTAATTCCATACTATTTCCTTCTAGCGTGAGGCAAGTTGTGGTGCAACTTTGATGGTATAAAACAGCATCGCGATCAACATCACGAAGGCACAAAATAAATAAGTCAATGAATAGCCACAATAAGCAATCAATACCCCCATCACAATTGAACCTGCCGCCATCCCCACATCAAATAAAGTAAAAAAGGTCGCAACTGAATGTCCCATCCGCTCCTCGGAAACAGACTGGATTGCAACAGTTTGAAAACATGGAAATAGCGACCCATAACCGACTCCGATAAAAACCGCAGCCAACCACAAAGTCCATTGATTGGAGAGTAAACTCACAGTTACAAGCCCGATAATGAAGAAAATAAAGCAAGGATAAACAACAAAATTTGCGCCTTTGCGATCAAAAAATTTGCCAACCCAAGGGCGAACGAGCAACATCGATATGGCAAAGATAATAAAGAATAAACCGACGGCACTCAGTAAATGCTTAGACTCGGCATAGGTACTGATAAAACTCATGACACTGGAGTATGCAAAAGCGGTAAGTAAAGCCACCAATCCGATTGGAATCACTTTAAATTCCACAATATCGTGAATGGAAAGAGTTGATTTCTTATTGGGTGTTATATTTTTTTCCAGTCTATCCTCATCTACAGGCAAGATTAAGCAAAAAATCAAGCCAATCACCATCATCAATGTTAAAACTTTAAATAAGGTCATAAAGTCAAAGTATTGCAAAATGGTCAGTGCAATAAAGGGTCCAAAAACAACTCCCAGATTGGTCGACATTACAAAGTATCCCATCCCTTCGCCCTTACGGCGATGAGGAATAAATGCATGTACGATCGGAACAGTCACGGTGGTTAAAATACTAAACCAAACCCCATGAATGAAACGTACCACTAACAGAATCCACAATTGATCTGCCATTAAATAAGTAAAAGCGATCAACACAAAGAGCAATGCAGCCCCCCGGAACAGCCGCTTTTTACCAATCTTTTGCATGAGCAAACCAGAGAAAGGGCGAACTGCAATTGAAGACATCAGAAATAAGGTTAAAGCCAACCCGGCTTCTCTTACCGAGCCACCCAACGATTTCATGATATAAATAGGCAGTACAGTTAAAAGTGCAAAATAATAGGTAAATAAAAATAGATTATTGACCATACAAAGAATAAAAAATCTATTCCACGGAACATCTATTCCATGATTTGAATCATCAGCACTAGACATATGATTCTCCCCTTCCAGCATAGCGAACAGGAGCTAAAACCCGTGTAATGAGCCCATCAATATAGCTCGAAGTTGAAATAGGATTAAATGAGATGCTCTGATAGTGAATTGAAGCGTGTAAGGTATCAAGCAACAATTCAATAGCATCCTTAACGCTACTTTCCTTGGCTTGGATCACGAGCTGGATTAATTTCCATCTTTGTTCACGGCAGGGCAAAAGATGTCGCTTAATAAAATCACCCGCAGCCTCACGACATTCAGCCTGTACCAGCAATAAAGCACGACTGATATGATGCGCTAAGGCTTTAGACATTTCGATCAATTGTTGTCTTGAATTATCTTCAAGATTTTGCTCAAAATCCATGTCAAGCACGTCATCTGCATGTACCTTAAAAGCATCCAATAGCAAATCAGATGTATGCGCCCGCCATCTATAAATGGTTGATTTTGCGCTCCCTGTACGCATGACAACCGCATCCATTGTGAGTTGGGAATCATCCTGATATACCAATATACCTATGTCTCTGTCTAAGATAGATTGTTTAGGACAGGCTTCCGTTGCAATATCCATCATCCCTGCTTTCTCAACAAAACGATATGTCGCGTTTTATTGTAGAGCGCAGTTGATTTTTCCCTAAATCGTTATTTTCTTGTGTATGAGACTTTAAAACGATCAATCTTTTGTTGCGTAATAGCCCTTTACCAAGTTCTTTTTCTGTAAAGTGCTACACTTTGTTATTCTGACTGAGCTCACTTCATAATTCGGCTATAATGTTTTAGCCTCAAATGACACGCTTCAATTTGGGAAATTTATAAATAAAATCTGTGATATAAAGATTAATGAGGAAAATACAATGTTAAAAAAATTGATGGGTCTTGGTTTATTGACCATCCTACTGACTGCATGTGGAAAACCTTTACCTGTGGATAAACAGGATTATTCAGGTACATGGCAAAGCGAGGACGGTCGTGTAAATTTGAGAATTACTCCTGAAGGACGCGTTGAGTATAGCAACAAACAACCTAATTCAAGCTCATCAGTATCCGCCCCGATTTCTAAATTTGAAGGCACTAACTTTAGTGCTGGTGTTGGTCCATTTTCCACTGAATTTAAAGTTGCTCAAGCACCAAAACAGACTGAACAAGGAACATGGACAATGACTGTAGATGGTCATGTCCTCAATAAAGTGAATTAATCTATGCTTGAATATCAGGGTGATCTGCTCACATTCTCGTTTTAAAACATTTTAAACCTTGAAAAAAACCCTCTTTCAACAAGAGGATTTTTTTAACTATAAAACAATTAATTATGCGAAGACTTTTTATAAATACTGCATGAAGGATGGTGATTCTCTTGTAAACGTGCCACCTTACGATGCTCAGCAGCTTCAAAACGGCAACGTTTCCAATCATTGTCCAAATTCAATGCAGGAATCTGTTTTGGCTTTCCATTTTCATCAACAGCAACCATGGTGAAATAACAGCTGTTGGTATGGCGGACAGTTCGCTTTTGAATATTTTGTGCTTCAACACGAATACCGATTTCCATTGAGGTACGACCTACATGGTTGACACTGGCAAGAAATGTCACCATTTCTCCGACATGAATCGGTTCTTTAAAATTCACTTTATCGACAGAAAGCGTAACAACGTAGCTACCAGAATAACGACTCGCGCAGGCATAGGCAACCTGGTCAAGAAGCTTGAGGATGGTTCCACCGTGTACATTACCTGAAAAGTTTGCCATATCTGGGGTCATTAAAACAGACATGGTTAATTCTGATTGGTCATCTGTAGCTGGGATCAATTGATCTAATGGAGACATCGTATACTAGACTCTATTTTAGGCAGGACATTTATATGGCTATTATTATATATCTTTTCTAATAAAAAACATGCTTAATTCGGCAATTGACCATTCTCTCAATTTATGATTACAAATATAATCATTTATTTGGAATATAGCTTATTGTTTTATCCACCATTTTCAATCTTTTTGAGCATCTCCGCTGCAATATTGCCATATTTAAAAATTTGCCGATCTGACACATAATGCTGAATTTCATATGAACGATCTGGGTTGATTTCAACAATTTCAAAAATTGTATTCGGCTGTGTTGCGATTTTTACTTTTTCGCCAATCTCAAATTTATTCATCATCTCACCCGATACTCAGATTTGAGTATAATTAATTAAAATTATCATTAAACGATAAAAGTATAGTATTTAAAAACCTACAGGTAAACGCTGTTGTAAGTAGCAGATGGATCCAGAAACAAAATAAGCTGCTTTAAAAATACTTTTAATTCTGTACTTGATATTGCTGCTGGATATTTTCAGAACCATGCTTACTTGCAATCACCACTTCCAGATCATGAATGCGCTGGTTTGCGGCATCAATACCTGCTTGCATCGTATCTTGACGACCTTTTACATCAAAGATATGTGCTTTTTCCCGTAAATCGGGTTGAATCACAATATCTGCATTTTTTAATTCTTCTGCAGCCAGTTTATTTTGCATGATATTGATGTTTTGATTAAACAAGCCCCAAACATTGCTTGTTTCTGTATTTACAGGCTGCGCCAGAATATCGACAGCAATGACCACATCCGCACCTAATTCCTTGGCAATATTGACAGGTACAGGGCTGACTAAACCACCATCTACGTATTCTTTGCCTTTGATCATGGTCGGAATAAACATACTGGGAATCGAGACAGAAGCTCGTACTGCTTGCCCTGTATTACCATAATTAAAAATAGTTTTTTCTCCATGTTGTAATTCAGTTGCCACAACATACATTGGAATTTTCATCTTTTCTAAAGGTATTTGATTGATTTGCTTGTTGACATAGTCCTCAACTTTTTGCCCATCAAAAAAACCTTTCATACCAATCTTGAAGTCACGCACATCCCCTACTTTCATATCCAAGGCGATTTGACGTAATTGTTCAGCTGATTTACCACTGGCGTAAATTGAACCAACAATACTGCCCGCACTGGTCCCCACAATAAAGTCAGGTTTAATACCATGTTGTTCCAATACTTCAATCACACCGATATGGGCATAACCACGAGCGCCGCCACTCCCTAAAACAAGTGCAATCACTGGTTTTTTCTTTGGGGACTGTTGATACTGATAAAAGCTTTTATCCAATCTAGACGATGCTTCAGAAACCGGATGAACGGATGCGCCCTTGGTCTGTAAATTTTTTATGGGTGAATGACTACATGCAGCTAAAAAAAGACTACAAAGCAAAGAAATTAAAGCTTTATTTAACAATGACATATATTCTCAGATCAGGGCATAATCCAAAGGTGCATGTATCTAAGCATATTTTTTATGATTTTGCTGTTGTATTTATTTAAACTGTCATCATTCCTGGCTATATGATCAAAATTTTTAAGTTCAAAATACATGTTGAAATCAGCACATTTCTATTCTTCCATGCAGTGAGTTCAACATTTTTGATTTTTCAGCATTGCCCTACTGGACAAAATCAGTCAGCACGCCTTCGACTCAAAACTCAATCAGCTGAATCAATGTGATTGTAGTTGGCTTTGTTCTTCCCGATCATTATGCCAATCCCAGAGAAAAACCTGGATAAGCGATCAAAGATGTTCATCACAGTGTTGAGGGTATCTCGTTCAAAATAAATATTTCAGTGCTTGTCTGTGCTGCTGTCATTTTTTACTGTGTGATGTGGGAAATACACTGGCATAAAAAAGCCAGTGATTCACTGGCTCAATACAGCACAACAATACAATCAGATTAGGCAATAAATTTAAGAATCAATTGAATCACTGTCGCATTAATTAAATCGACAAAAAAAGCACCGCATAACGGGACAATCAAAAATGCTTTATGAGAAGGACCATACATATTGGTAATTGCTTGCATATTGGCAACTGCTGTTGGCGTTGCACCCATACCAAAACCACAATGACCTGCTGCTAACACTGCTGCATCGTAGTTTTTCCCCATGACTCTGAATGTCACAAATGCAGCATACAGGGCCATTGTTAGTGTCTGGGCAGAAAGAATCACCACTAAAGGACCCGCTAGATCTGCCAATTGCCAAAGTTTTAACGATAGCAGAGCCATTGCCAAATAAAGTGATAATGCTGCGTTGCCAAATACATCAATCGCACGGTCGAACATTTTAATGCGAAGAACACCTTCCAGTACATTACGAAGGATAACTCCTCCTGCAAGTGCCCATACGAATGTCGGTAACTCAAACCATTGTCCTTTACTGTACCCTGTCATAAATTCTGCAAAAGCCAAACACGCAGCAAAAAGACCAAGCGTGGTAATTGCATTGTCAGCAGTGATTAAGCGGACTTGATGCGGGTACTCAAATGGAACATATTCACCCAGTTCAGTTACTGCCTGCTGATTGGTTTCATCCACTTCTTTTTGTGTCTTAGGACTGGATAACTGGTAACGGTTGATCAACAATTTTGCCAATGGACCGCCGATAATTCCCCCAATAATCAAACCAAAAGTCGCACTTGCCATACCCAATGCCAATGCACCTTGTATGCCATGCTGGGTTTCAAGGATTTCACCCCAAGCACCCGCAGTACCATGACCACCTGTAAGCGTGATTGATCCTGCAATCAAACCAACAAGCGGGTCTAAGCCCAGTGCAGTGGCCAAGCCCATTCCGACAAAGTCTTGTACCACGATAAATGAAGCAACGCAGACCAGAAAAATGACTAAGCCCAAACCACCTTCTTTTAATTTAGCAAAATTGGCACTTAAACCAATTGAAGCAAAAAATACCAACATAAAACTGGTTTGTAGTTCACTACTGGTGGTAATGCTATACCCCCAGAAATTGTGTACCAACAACGACAGTATTGCAGCAACCAGACCACCTGCGACAGGCTCAGGAATATTGTACTTACGCAAAAACTCAATTTTATTAACAAGGAAGCGCCCCAATAACAATACAATGACTGCAGCAATCAAGGTATAAAAGGCATTGAAAGAAAATTCCATAATAATTATCCATGCTTTGGCTATATTTTTTGCTGTAAAGTGATGCAAATTTATGCTACTAAACTTTGTAATCAGATACGCTTAGCAGTTACTGAATCACTTGGTAGACACAACAAAAAATAAATAAAAGGCAGATTTTCAATCTTGAAAATCCAAAGTTTTCTCGAAAAAATAAGCTTAGAGATAAACTGAATTACAATGTTGTAGAAATTTTGGAAAGAAAATGGTCATGATGTTACTCCTATTATTGATAAAAGATCATTTCATCAAACAATGAGAAATACAGTCCTGATAAGTCATTTGCTTCACAGAACAGGCCAAAACATGTGATTCATCTATCTGACAGCATCAACATGCAAAAAAAAGAGCGTCAATTATGCATTTTTTTTGATAAATGTCTAACTAAACATTTAAAAAATTTTGTTATAAAAATCTATCTTCGGCAAACTTTAGGGATGCAATAAAAATAGAAAAGCCGAGGAAAAATTCTCGGCTTTTCTGTCATGAATGTCTAAATTAGAAATTATATTTAGCCATTAAACCTACACGGTTATCTTTATATGATTGACCCGCAAAAGTTTCACGTTTACCGTTGATATACTCAATACCCAAATCAATTGGTTTCGCAGGTGAGTAAATCACGTTTAACCATGCTTGTTGAACTTTTTCATTTGCAGATTTGTTCGCTTTTGCGAAGTCTGTGCCATTGTCAGCAAACAATGCACCATATGCTAAAGTTGAACGCAGGTTCGGTAAAATTTTATAAGTACCGCCCACTTGGAGTGCTGTGAATTCATTCTGTTCAATATCACCATTTACGACAGAGTAAGCATTGTTACTGCCATATAGGTAGTTGCTGTTACCCACAACATAAGAAGCATCAGCAAAAAGTTTTAAAGGATCAGCAACTTTAAAGTCTGTACCAACTGCAACACCCCAACCTGTCTTGTCTTTGCCAATATTATTGTCTTTGTAGTTTTCTACTAAAACACGTGCAGATGCATTGCCGTTACCATCAGCATATGATTGTACAATTTTACCAGTTAACACAGGAAGGCTGTATTTAATCGCAGTACCTGTTATGCCCGTACTATTGCCTTCCTCAGCAGCAACCAATAATTTGGTAGCGGGTGCTAAGTTATATGCATAACGGACTTGAGGAATACGTGTAGTACCACCACCTGCGTTCGTTGCAAAGTCAATCATTTCTGGCGCATGGCTAGATAAGAAGTTAGATGTTGTTTGACCGAATAACCAGTTGTTATAGGTTAAGTAAGCATGACGGATACGAAGGTTTTCATTTACGCCATTACCCGCAAAGTCAACTTCAACCTTACCGCCAACTTTAGCATCACCTACTGGTGTATTAAAATCTAAGCCGATACGTGTTGTTTTTGCTGTAGCACGAAGTTTGTCCTTCGCTTCACCATTGGTTGAACTAATTTTGTTGAAATCGTCGTCACCGCCTTCAATGATATAGTTCGCATCACCGCGTACAAAACCATAAATGTTAATGTCAGCGCCAGATTTTGATTTTAAACCTGAAGAACCCGATGCAGGTGCCGATTCAACTTTAGACTCGACTAAACGAACTTGCTGCTGCTGTTGTTGAAGCAATGCTTTTAATTCTTGAACTTCATTGCGTAATTGTTGAATCTCTTGGCTGTCAGAAGCAGCTTGAGCTGTATTTACCATCAAAGCAGTGACTGTTAATGCTAAGCTTTTGATAATAAATGACTTGCGATTTGTGAATAGACTCATGAAATACTCCTAGCCTTATTTATGATGTGCATCCGTACAATTTGACCTTTTAACCCCAGAACTTTGCTAAAAAATCAATTTTTCTTGTTTTCTTCAGTAGTCTCTCAAACACCACATTAAAAAAACATTGCACATATATGCTTGCTATTAAATTATGAAAGCGTTGAAACTAAGTTAAAACCCAAAAGTAACAATTTGTGTATAATTCTTACACTGTTGTAATCTAGCCTAACTCAACCCCTTATTTAAAATCAGTTTTACCGAATAAGACTTTGATTTCAATTCTTTTTTCAGATTAACATTTCTATAATTATTATATAATCGGGGGCTTAGCGAAATCTTGACCAACACCCGTCGCTCAATATACGACTATCGTATATAGTCTAATTGATGGAAAACCAAGCTTTTTAGAGAAATTGAAAGGACAATGAACCGCTTTTAAATTATATTTTTCTTATTTTATGTCTTTAATCATCTTACTGTCCCTCTAAGATGACAGACTTTTTATCTAAATTTTAGAAGATCCTAAATGGCATTCACCAATATCTTACGATGCAGGAATTACTCAAAATTAAAATTGTTGAATTAGATTCATCATATTTATCTTAATTTAAATCATACTTTTCCACCCCAGTCTTATTTTAAAATTAAACAAAAGTTCAGTAAACCGATTTTCTGCTTGAGCTGATCCTGTATTCAGCAGTTCAGGATTATAGATACATTTTGAGCATATTCAGAAAATAATCATAAAAATAACTATATAACAATCACTTAAAAAACAAAGTTAACACAAATCATCTCAACCCATCCCATTGTAATCTTTTGTAAATGGTACTTGTTAAGTAAATAGGCTTTATGACACTATATATGTATTGGCAATAAGCCACCTTATAAGAGTCTATGTTATGTCTATTCAAATCCAAGATTCAAAACAAAACCTGATACCTGTACAGACGATCCAATTTGCAGGTGGTGAAAGACATATTCAAATTTCAGCTGATATCTTGAACTCATTGAAAGGGAAAATTCAAATTCAAGCAAAAATTGCCAATAGCCAAGATCTCATGGATTACTTATTGCTTGAAAATGTATTGCTCAATCAAGGTTTAGAAATTGATTTAGAAATCCCTTATTTTCCCTATGCACGTCAAGACCGTATTTGCGCCACTGGACAAGCTTTTTCATTAGAAGTTATGACCAGGCTGTTAAATATCAACCATGAAAAGTTTCCGCAGCAACGTAAATCCATCAAGATCTGGGATGCTCATAGTGTTGTGACAGAAAAACTTTTACAGGAAAACACACACTTTTTTGAGATTGAAAATGTCCAACCCAGTGAAATCATTTTAAAAAATGCATCATTGCAAGCTTATTTAACTACACAAGAAAGCATTTTGGTTTGCCCAGATGCAGGTGCAAAACTGCGAACAAAAGCGATCGCCCATGCTGTGAATCGGTTACGTGATGATGAAATTGGCATGGTTTACTGTGAAAAAAGACGTGATCCGGTCACTGGCAAAATCCAGAATGCTCAAGTCAACGCACAAGATTTAACAGGTAAAACAGCGGTCATTACGGACGATATCTGTGACGGTGGTGCAACGTTTATTGGTATTGCACAAGAGTTAAAAAAATTAAATTGTCAGCAGGTGATCTTATATGTCACACACGGCATTTTTAGTAAAGGTTTAGAGGTTTTTGATGGTTTGATCGATCAGATTTTTACTACAGACAGCTTCCCTCAAACCGAAAACCCAAAACTCAACATCATCGAATTCAGTTGTTTCAGTGCATTTTGATTGTCTAATTTTAATCATCCAGGAGAACAATAATGAGCTTAAAAATTAATCCACTCAATGCCATCGATTTTTATAAAGCAGACCACAGACGTCAATACCCTGCTGGTACTGAGTATGTATATGCTAATTTTACTCCGCGTTCTTCACGTTTAGCTCAAATGCTACCGGACTTTGACGATAAGATCGTGTTTTTTGGTTTGCAGGGTTTTATCAAACATTTTTTAATCGAGACATGGAACGAAGGCTTTTTCCAACAAGATAAAAACAAAGTGATCACTGCCTATAAACGTCGAATGGACAATGCATTAGGTGAAGGTTCTATCCCAGTCGATCATATTGAAGCCTTATATGACTTAGGCTATTTACCGATCCGGATCAAGGCTCTAGCCGAAGGGAGTCGAGTGAACATGAGAGTTCCTGTACTGACGATTGTAAATACCTTACCTGAATTCTTTTGGTTAACCAATTACTTGGAAACTGTATTAAGTGCAGAATTATGGAAGAGTTGTACGACTGCAACAATCGCTTTTGAATATAAACGTTTACTCACAGCGTATGCGATCAAAACTGGTGCAGCTTTGGATTTCGTTCCTGTGCAAGGTCATGACTTTAGCAGTCGAGGAATGAGTGGAATTTATGATGCTACACAGAATGGCATGGGTCACTTAACCAGCTTTATCGGTACAGATGCCGTTTCAGCAATAGATTATGCTGAAGAGTATTACAATGCAGACGGTGTTGTCGGTGTTTCTGTTCCGGCAACAGAACACAGTGTGATGTGTATGGGCAGTGAAGATGATGAAATTGGAACATTCAAACGTCTAATCACTGAACTTTATCCATCTGGCGTGGTCAGTATTGTGTCTGATACTTGGGACTTTTGGCGAGTCATTACAGAGTTTACTGTTGAATTAAAAGATGAAATTCTTGCTCGTCAGCCAAATGCTTTAGGACTTGCCAAACTGGTTTTCCGACCTGACTCTGGAGATCCTGTAAAAATCATTTGTGGTGATCCTGATGCAGAAGTTGGCAGCCCTGCCTATAAAGGTGCGGTGGAATGTTTATGGGAAATCTTCGGAGGGACTGAAACAGATCGAGGCTACAAAGTGCTCAATGAACGTGTTGGTCTGATTTATGGGGATTCGATCACGTTAGAACGAGCTTTAAAAATCTTACAGGGATTAGAATCCAAAGGCTTTGCTTCCAATAATCTTGTATTTGGGATTGGTAGTTATACTTATAACTATTTAACTCGTGACACTTTTGGCTTTGCGGTTAAAGCAACTTGGGGACAGGTGAATGGTGTTGCACGTGAATTGTTTAAAGATCCTATCACTGATTCTGGAACAAAAAAATCAGCCAAGGGGCTACTTCGTGTTGAAAAAACTGAAACAGGATTTGTACTGTTTGATCAACAAACAGCAGAGCAAGAGCAACAAGGAGAGCTAAACACGGTGTTTGAGAATGGTCAATTGATTCAAGAATGCTCATTGAATGAAATTCGTGAACGATTACAGAATGAACTGTAGCTATTTGATATAAGCCCTGCTTTTCTGTAGGGCTTATATGCGTTCACACCTAGAAGACTTCTCTCTTTTTAATCAAGAAATTTTCTACTTGGAGAAATGCTTTCACCCTGCAATAATCAAAGACAATCCATGATTTTCATAAAATTAAGTGAGCCTTATTGTGACCTTGAATGCTGAACAGGAATTTCTGTCGAGTTATAATAAAAAAGACTTTGATGCTCCCCTTTTTACAGTCGACATGGCTATTTTTTCTGTGGATGCAGGACAACTACAGGTTTTATTGATTAAACGTTCCAATTTTCCACAGAAAAATCAATGGGCACTCCCAGGTGGCTTTGTTGATTTAAGCCAAGATGCTGATTTAATGGCTTCTGCGCAACGTAAACTGGTTGAAAAAACGGGGCTTCAATCTCCCCATTTAGAGCAAGTTGCAACAGTGGGGAATGCAAGGCGTGATCCTCGCGGTTGGGCTGTCACAGCCTTGTACTTTGCACTGATTGATTTCAAAGAATTTCAGCAAGTCACTACCGAACAAACGGAATATAGTGAATGGGTTTCCGTTACGGAAGCAAAAAAACGAGATTTGGCCTTTGATCATTTACAGCTTTTAGATATGGCAATTGAACGTTTGAGCAGTAAAGCGCGTTACACCGCTCTACCGGTCAGTTTGATGCCAAAACTATTTACGTTGACTGAATTACAGCAGATTTATGAAATTATATTGGGTCAAAACCTAGAAAAGAAATCCTTTAGACGGCGTATGATTGAAGCGGGTGCAGTTGAGGCAACAGATCAATCTAAAATTGCGGGTAAACGCCCTGCTCAACTCTACAAGTATGCTTTGGAGAGCTATGATTTCCATTTTCCAAGAATTTTGGAATATCCACGGGAATTAAATCCGTCATGACTGAGATAAGATTAGTTCAAGCTTTTCCTAAAGAACTATTCAATGATGTTAGGGTGGTGGCTCAATATCTTGAAAATCAGAAAATCCAACTTCATGACAATACCCAATGTGAAGTGATCATTCATCATGCTTTGATCAGGATACCTGCCAGAATCTATATCAACGCTGTGCAATCTGTTGAGTTTCAAAACTTTCCATTGATACAACGTCAAATTCTATGGTGTATTTTCACGCGCCATCATGATGGTTTTGTTCGGCAAAAAGCGCTTGAAAAACTACTTCAGCAAAATCTTGAATATTTTATGACGCCATTTATCTTTCAGTTGCTAGGTGAATATGTGGCTGAAATTTTGAAAATCATTGAGCCACATCTTAATGAAGATAATCAAAACAAATGGAGTGATTTTATAGTGGAAAATTGTCAGTATTTTCAAACTACACAAAGCAGAATAGTCAGTTATTGGAATGAATACTATCGGTCAAGCTATCCTGATTTTAAAAACTATATTGGTCATCAAATTTTAACCAAGCTCAAAAAATATGAGGAATCACGATTTAAATGAAATGCATAATTTAAGTTTGATTTATTGGTTACCAAAACAATCACATAAGTTCCAATCTGTATTTTTTCTTCTAAGCAGCATGCCAGATGCTCTAAAAAATTCATTATTTTTATATCTTCAAAAGACAAATCCCTAAGATCCGAAACAATTTTCTGTAC
Source organism: Acinetobacter sp. Res13-Abat-PEC15-P4-01 (assembly GCF_015676285.1). NCBI lineage: Bacteria > Pseudomonadati > Pseudomonadota > Gammaproteobacteria > Moraxellales > Moraxellaceae > Acinetobacter > Acinetobacter sp. Res13-Abat-PEC15-P4-01. Next base: position 40,269 of record NZ_JADAIN010000043.1, read on the forward strand.
TGCATTGTGATCAAAATAATTATCGGAACAAGGATCAGAACCACCTTCGAATTCATTTCTCTGCGGGCTCCACAATTGAAATATAGGTTTAAATATTTCAATCAGATAAGCAAAATCATCCTCTGGAATAAAATAGGTTCTATTCTTTTCATGTTGGACCTTGACTAAGTTTTCATCTTCTGCCCAAATAAAGAAACCCACTTTAGTAACATATTTGGGGTTTTCCGCTATGGTCAATTTAATTGGACGTTGATTCAATTCATCAATCTTTTCAATATTTTTTCAACATTCTGCTGATATACAGGATGTGTGTAATCTGCTTTCGCGAGCGTTTCATCACACCCTGTTGTTAAACAGATTTCGTTGAGTTTATTTTGATGAAACATCGCAAACGATTGTTCAATATCGTCATTATTTTGTTTAATTAACGACAAAGCGTCTCTCAGAGGAACATTTATTTTTACCCGTAACGCCTTGAGCTTTTCATTCTTCATAACATACTCGTTTATTCATTCTATTTTTCATTTTCAATATTTATACATCGTCACTGCTCAAATCATCTTATGTTAATGACACGATCAAATGTCGATGGAGAATAATAATGAACAACCTATGCTATTTTGAAATTCAGTCTTCAAACCCTGAACGTGAAGTTAAGTTTTATCATGAAGTCTTCGGCTGGAAGTTTAGCAAAGTCGAAGGTTTACCGATTCAATACTTTCAAATTGAAACAGCAACGCTCCATGGTGGTTTACTGGAACGTCCCGCCCAAACCCCACCTACTCACTCTGGAACCAATGCCTTTACCTGTTCTTTTGAAGTTGAAGATTTTGATCAAACAGCTGAAAAAATTTTAGCCTTGGGTGGTCGTGTCGCCATGGAAAAATTCGCCATTCCCCACAAATGCTGGCAAGGCTACTTTTTAGATGCAGATCATAATACATTTGGCTTGGTTCAAGTTGATCCAAATGCACAATGATTTTCAAAACGTGAAAGATATTTTTAAAATAAACTCAGGTAATGAATAAATACATTTTATATTGTCGTATGTCTGTTTTTCACAGCTTGACGAAACTGATGATTGAGTTGAACACAAGGGACGAGTGGCTGTTTACTCAATCAATTTCAGTCGAGTTGAGCAATAAAAAATAGGCTTATTCAATCAACACAAAAAAACTTCTTATCTCATTCATCCCTGAATTTATGCTACCTTATTTTACACCGCATTAAGATCAAACACGCACATGACTGTACGCTTTCTTCATACTTCAGACTGGCATCTGGGACAATTCTTTTATAACCACTCGCGCCAGTATGAACATGAACATTTTTTAGCGTGGTTATTGCTGCAGATTCAAGAAAGACAACCCAATGCCTTGTTGATTGCAGGTGACATTTTTGATGTGATTAATCCAGCCTCATCGGCTCAAAAACAGTTATATCAATTTCTTGCAGATGCACATGATCTTGCACCGCATATGCAAACCCTCATGATTGCAGGAAATCATGATTCAGGTTACCGCATTGAGCAAGTGGAACCTTTACTTGAGAAATATCACGCCAAAACAGTTGGGGTTATCCATAAAAATAGTCAAGGTCAAATTGACTTAGATCGTTTACTCATTCCTATTTATGATCCACAACGCAATATTGTTGCATGGTGTCTCAGTCTGCCCTTTTTACGCCCAGCTGAAATTACAGGATTTAATGAGCAAACTCATAACAGTCAAAATGCGATTGCCTATTTGCATCAACAGTTGATCTCAGAAGCCAGAAAAAGAAAAACTGATGACCAAGCGCTGATTTTAATGTCACATGCGCACATGCAGGGTGGTGAAACTTCCGACTCTGAGCGCCCAATTATTGTGGGCAATGAAGAAGCCCTTTCAACAGCCTTATTTGAAGATATTCTCGATTATGTGGCACTTGGACATTTACATAAACCACAAAAAGTAGGGCAAGCGCATATTCGTTACAGTGGTTCGCCAATTCCACTGTCATTTAGTGAAATCCACTATAAACATCAAATCATAGACGTACGGATTGACCCATCAAAAACAGATGAATCCCGTTTTGATTTTGAAAGTGTTTATATTCCTCGGAGTGTACAACTCCATAAAATCAAAGGTGAATTGAACACTGTCTTCGCTCAGTTAAATGCTTTGCCAAGCGGAGAAATTGACAATATTGACCATCGTGAATATGTCGATATTGAATATCATACCGATGTTCCTCCACCACCAAATTTGCGTCAACAATTTGAACAAGCTTTGCCCAAAGACCGTTACCGCTTGGTCCGTATTTCACGACAATACTTAACTAATGAAAATGATGGGAATGCACCGCGTACAATCCATCTAGAGCCACCTACCCCAGAGAAACTGTTCCAACAACTTTGGGAAAAAAATGGTTATGCAAATGATAATGCTGTTTTCAAAGACTTTTTAAATTTGCTGCAAGAAGCGGAGAAGTCACTCGAAAATGAACCTGAAGCATAGGAGTTTGTTGTGAAAATTTTATCCATACGACTTAAAAATTTAGCCTCGCTTTCTGGTGAACATTTTATCGATTTTGAATCCGAACCATTGGCTTCAGCTGGCTTAGTCGCAATTGTTGGGAAAACTGGGGCTGGAAAGTCAACGATTCTGGATGCGATGTGTCTTGCCCTGTTTAATAAAATTCCACGCTTGAAAGACAGTGATGGCAAGTTACAAGATGTAGATGGCTCAGAGCTTTTAACAAACTCCCCGCTGACAGTACTTCGTCGGGGTACGGCGCATGGTTTTGCAGAACTTTGTTTTGTTGCACAGGATCAAAAACATTATTTGGCCCGTTGGGAACTAAAACGTTCACGAGAAAAAGCAGATGGGAAACTGCAAAGCGTACAACGCTATTTAAAATGTCTGACTGATGCAACGGTGATTGCGGATAAAGCCAAAGCCGTAGACAGCAGTATCTATAAAATTACGCAATTAAGTTTTGAACAATTTACCCGAGCTGTACTTTTGGCTCAATCTGAGGTTACAGCCTTTTTAAAAGCACGTGATAATGAACGTGGAGAGCTACTTGAATATTTAACCAATTCAGCAATTTTTGGAAAAATTGGTCAATTGGCGTATGAGAAAACCAAATTGGTGGCATCAAAACGCAAAGAACTGGAAAATCTACTCGGTCACATTGAACTGTTGTCTGATGAAGATCTGGCCGAACTATCAGATCAATTTCAACACATCGAATCAACCTATCAAAAATTAGAAGCGGAAAAAACGCGACTTGAAAAACAATGGCTCTGGTTTGAACGCAAACAGAAATTAGAATATGAAATTATTCAAAAACAGCAATTTGTCGATGTACAGCTTAAAGTACAACATGACTTAATGCCTGAACGTAAACAATTAAATCGTTTAGAAGAATTTTCTGAAATTCGCCCAATTGTTGTTCAACAGCAACAATTCTTTAAAAACCAACAGCAGCTTACGCCACAACTGCAGAAGCAACAGCAATTGTTTGATGGGCTGAATGTTCAATTTGAACAGCAAAAGCAAAATTTTACTCAAGCGGAAGCAACTTTAAATGATATACAGAATTTTGAAAGTACACATTTTGAAGCATTAAAAGAGGTACGCAAATGTATTCAAGAACGTGACTTTATTGGAACAGAATTTAAAAAAATTCAATCTAAACTCAATCAATTAGAACAATCAAAACATCCTTTGCTGAATCAGCAACAGGACATTGGGCAGCATATTCAACAGCTTACTCAACAACAGATGCATTTAAGTCAACAACTTGTTGAGACACAGCAATTTTCAAGTCTGGACAAAGGCTTGACAGCACATTTGCAACAACTCAGCCAATTTATCCAGCATTATCCAGACATCGAAAATCAACTTGGAAATTTGAACCAAGCCGAAGCTAAACTCACTGAGCAAAGTGCGCAATTACAGGCTTTAATTGATCAGTCTGGTACAAAAGACCAGCTAGAAACGTTGCTTGAACAAACTCGCCAACAACGTGAAATAACACTCTACCAACTGAATCAATTTGATGTCCTGCAACAGAAATTACAGCAATTTTTTGAGTTGCAGTCAGAATCTCAACAACTTACAGCTCAAATTCATCAGCGTAATACACAGTTTCAGCAACTTGAAAAAGCGACCGTTCGATCAGAACAGGAGTATCACAAAGCAAAACAAGCGCGAATCAAGCTACAGGATGTCCTTCAACAACAGCGTTTATTGCATGCAGAAAATGTTGAAAGTTTAAGAGCAGCCTTAAAAGAAGATCAACCCTGTATGGTCTGCGGTAGTACCAAACATCCTTATAAAGTGGATGATGCAGTAGTATCTAAAGCGCTGTTTAATTTACAGCAGCAACAAGAACAGCAAGCCACACTTCAAGAACAAGACAGCCTGAAAATTTGGCAACTCAGTCAGCAGAACTTAACTCAACTCAATACCGAACAACATCAGCAGCAGACTTTATTAAAACGTCTTGTTGAACGAATCACAGCGACTCAGCAGGCGTGTACCGAACAAATCGATGCGCTTAAAATTAAGCTTGATCTTACTCAAACGCAGTCTGAAATCATGTTGCAGTTACGGCAGTTGACTGAACAATTCCAACAGCAGATTGAGCAAATGGATTTACAGTCCAAACAATGGATTCAAACCATTAAAATGCAGCAGCAATTGATGCAAAGTACTCAACATACAGTCAATTTATTACAGCAAGCCAAAAGCCTTCAGCAGCAAATTCAGCATATCGTTTTATGCTTGTCTGAGAAAGAACAAGACATGTGGCAACAGCAGACGATCACCACCGCAGAAAATGTCTGTAGCCGTTTAAAACAACGTGCGCAACAACTTGATCAACAGGAACAGTACGGCAAACAATTAGATCTCTACACCCAACAACAGCATAACATTCAACTCAACTTAGACAATATCTCCAAACATATTATCGAAGCCTCTCAAAGCTTGGCTGAGATTAAGCTCCAAGGACTACAAAATACCCAAACTGCGAATCAATTGATTTACCGCATGACCGGATTAAGTGAGGTCAAACCAAATGAATGGTTATTACAGCATGATCAGCAACGCCAGCAATGCCATCAGCATTATCAACAACTCAAACAAAGCTTTGAGCAATTGCGCAACCAATTCGAACAAGAAAAGAGTCAACTTGGACAGCTCAAGGCGCAGGCGGAGCAAAATTTAAATCACCTCAATCAAGTAAAGTCAGAAATCCAACAATGGTTGATACAGCACCCAGATTTTCAATTTGAAGATTTAAGCAACTTGGCACAAATCACACCGGTACAAGCGCAGCAAATTCGACAGCAACTACAACAAGCTGAACGTGCATTGAATGAGGCCAATTCAGCACTTAAAACCATTCAGGAACAACTCACAGAGCATCTAAGCCTTCAACCTGAAATAGAGAGCAATGAATTACAACAATTGAGCACAAGAAATAGCGAAGCGCTGAAAACTCAAATTGAAATTCGTGATCATCTTAAGCTGAAACTTGAACTTCATCAGCAAAACCTCATAAAACAAAAACAATTCGCCGATCAAATTCATAACGTACAGCAAGAGGAACATCGCTGGGGAAAAATTTCAGCTTTGATGGGGGATGCGACAGGTAAAAAATTTAGAGATTATGCACAACAGTATAATTTGGATATTTTACTTGAACACGCCAATCAACAATTGGCAATGCTGTCTCAACGCTATACGCTAAAGCGTCTCGAAAACTCACTCAGCCTAGCCATAATTGACCATGATATGGATGGAGAAACCAGATCTGTTGCATCTTTGTCTGGTGGCGAGTCTTTCTTGACCGCACTTGCACTTTCTCTTGCAATTGCCAACATGGCTTCTGGCTCAATGAAAATTGAATCCTTATTCATTGATGAAGGTTTTGGAACACTCGATGCTTCATCATTACATATGGTGATGAATGCTTTGGATCAACTACAGAACCAAGGGCGAAAAGTTGTACTGATTTCACATATACAGGACATGCATGAACGTATTCCCGTACAGATTCAGGTCAGACCTTTAGGTGCAGGTGCCAGTACCATAGAAGTGGTCAGTTAAAAAAGAGGAAAACGTGACCTCCTCTAAACTCGATTTAACGTATTCAGTACTGCGCTAAATATTCTTTTTTGGCTTGATCACAAATTGCTTTTTTATCGCTCAAACCTTGTGTTGCCGATGCAAGGGTTTCATCAAAGGTCGTATCAAACTGTTTATAGTCACGATCGTACTGCGCTTTGTATTTTTGGTTGTTTTTCAATACCGTGATTGAACTCTGAATTGCAACACACATCGGATAAAGTTCCGCTCGATCTTGAGTCTGAGTTGCACGTTCAGTGATTTCCTCGATTTTTCCCAAAATCGTATCAAAGTTCTTTTGAAATTTAGCATAACTCGGCTGAGGAGCAACAAGAGCTTTATATTGATCTTCAATTGGATTGGCAAATGCTTGTATGGAAGCCATGCCCAGTAAAGTGATCACACAAACTTTGAGTAATTTCATTGTATATTGACTCTTTTCTGTTTTGTTTATTGATAGATTTAAGTTTTTTTAAAAGCATAGATGGTTTCCATAAACACGCTATGCTTGCTCAAAAGATGATTTATCGGTCCGCTGGAAATGCATTCGGTGGTGGCGCATATTTATTTACCGGTTTAGCTTTTTCTTCTGGGGCTTCCAACTCATAGACCACTGTACCGATTACACCTGTATTCTGGATAGAGCCTTGATCAGAATTTGCAGCATAGGCATCTTTCGGTTTACTAAAGGTAAAAGAAGCAACAGCCGAATCACTCTTACGGAAACCCTCGATTTTCAAGGTGTCATGTGCATGCAATACATAACCGGCATTGTTCCGGGAAGCTTCACTGCCATTGATTACATCAATACCATCAACACTGGCCACAATTTCAAAGGTCTTGTCCGTATTATTTTCATACTGTAATTGATAACTTTGCCCCTCTCGCCCTGACAAATAATAATTTTGCCCAACACGATGCATCGGAATGTATTGACCATGATCATCGACCACAGAGAAACTCACTTTCCCTGCCGCCATTGAAATAGAATTCACTGCTTTTCCTTGATAATTTTTATCAGCATATTGCACAATTGTTTCAGCCAAAGATTCGTCAGATTTACGTTTTAACTGCACTTCCGTCACTTTGGAATCAATTTCATCGCCCCACTTGGTTCCCAGTTTTTCATCAGCAGAGACTTGATTATTGGCAGCTTCAGCAGCAGCATCGGTATTGGTGGTTTCAACGGAAGAGTTGGATGAACTTTCATCTGTTTTTTTCGAACAAGCAGCAAGAAAAATACACAACAAAAGACAGAGAAATATATTTATATTTTTCATTATAAAAACCTATTTTAAAGTAATAAGTTGCAATCCAATCATTATAATGTCTTGTATGTATTCAATAACATTGAACAATTAGAAAGATGAGTCCTGAGATTATTATCGGGCTCATCATAACGGAGTGCAACTGAGTGTACTATTTTTTAATTATTGCAATTGTGTAACATTATAACATCCCAGAGCATTCTAGAATGCTATAAAACCATAGCGTTTCTGAACTCAATGTCTTAATCTGCTGGAAACGCATTTGGAGCAGGTGCATAACCCTTGTTTGAGTTTTGAGCTGGCTGATATTGAGGTGCTTGTAATTCATAAACCACTGTTCCTATCACACCTGTATTTTGAACAGATCCATTTGCAGAATTGGCAGCATATGCATCTTTGGGACGGCTAAAAGTAAATGAAGCCACTGAAGAATTACTCTTTCTAAATCCCTCAATTGCGAATGAACTGTATGGACGTAATACATAGCCACTATTCGATCGTGAAGCTCGACTGCCATCTAAAACGTCCAAACCGTCTACGCTTGCAACAATTTCAAATGTTTGGTTGCTGGTATTTGAATAGCGAAGTTGATAACTTTGCCCATCTATCGCTGAAAGATAATAGTTTTGCCCATCACGATAAAGCGGCAAGATTCGACCACGATCATCAACAATAGAAAAACTCACTTTTCCCGCTGCCAAAGAAATACTGTTGATACTACGCCCCGAGAATTGCTTATTGGCATAACGCACTTGAGTTTCATCAATTGGACGATTGCTTAAGCGTTTTAAATCCACTTGAGTGACATACGAGTTTAGATCATCCCCCCATTTTGTCCCCAAACGTTCGTCCGATCGAACCTGGTTTTGTTTGGATGTCATACTAGCAGGTCGAGGTGCGGGTTTGGCTGAAGGTGCAGGTTGCGTCTCTAAACTCGCAGTATCATTGGATGGGATATATTTTGTCGTGCTACAAGCAGTGATCAAAGCACAAAGACTTAACCACAATAATATTTTGGATTTATTCATATTTTATTCCCAGTTTATAAATTTTATTTTAATGAGTATAGTCAACTTGAGAACAACTGTGCATTGAAAATTGTAGAATATATTTTAAAAAACGGATTCTGTTGTCTGGGACAAATAACGCCATGCATTTGTCCTCAACAAACCGTCTATGATGATGCTGTAATGGTCGAATTCCATTTAACTCAAAGCTAAAACGACACCGGCAAAACCAATACAATAAAAACCAAACAAGTGCCAACGCCCATGTTCAAGCCAACTGGATAACCATTTTAAAGCAGCAAGACCTGCAATGAAGCTAAACACCATACCAAGTACACTTGGTAAAAGCAGTTGAGTTAAATGCATATTTTGAAAGTTTTCCGCATGCATGAGACGATAGAATTCTTTAACAATCACAGCAGGGGTAAGCACGACAGCCAACGCAAAACTGAACTCTTCAGCTTTTTGCCGAGCAACCCCCAAGAATAATCCTGTTGAAATGGTTGCACCTGAACGGGAAAATCCACGAAATGGCAAACATAATGCCTGTATCGCACCAATCCATGCCGCACTTTTCCCGCTGATTGCACCAGTTTGTCCACGATCTAAGCGCGCAGATAAAATAATCAATATCCCTGCTGAAACCAAGGCGGCTGCCATTAATTTTGAATTGCTAAATAGCTGTTCTATTTCAAAATGATTTGCTCCTGCAAAAAAGACATGTTTAATCACGGCTTGTAGAGTCAATCCAAGTACGCCGGTAATGCCTGTGGCAAGAATAATAAAACCGGCTTGTTTCTTAAAATCAGCCTTTGATGAAAAATATGTTTTACGCCAAGATGACCAAAAATAGACAATGACTGCAAACATTGTTCCTGTATGTAGCATGACCAACAGAAAAGTCATATCAGGTGCAGAGGGATCAAAGCCCATTAATTTTTCGGCCAAAATAACATGGGCAGAACTCGATACAGGAAGTAGCTCGGCCAAGCCTTGTATGATGGCAAGAATAAGCACATGAAAAATAGTCATCAATGCTCTCTAAGGTTTAAAATGATGTATGCCTTATACGTTTACAGCATTAAAACTAAATTAAAATAAACTTAAAGCCATCACAAAAGCAGTGTTCTACTTCAAGTATTTCACCGGCTACGGCTTTAATTTTTATTTGAATAATCTCGTGCACCAAACAATGCCGTACCAATCCGGACCATGGTTGCCCCCGCCGCAATGGCTTCAGCCATATCCCCTGACATTCCCATACTCAAGGTGTCCCAATCTTCAGGATGAGCATGGTGAACTTTAACTTGATTAAATAACTGCTTGGCATCTTGAAATGCCTGAGTATGATGCGGTGCAGGAATCACCATAAGCCCTCTTAACTTTAGATGAGGCAACAGACTGACTTGCTTTACCAACTCAACGACCTCTTCAGGCTGACAACCATCTTTGCTGTCTTGCGCATCAATATTCACTTGCAAACAGATATTTATAGGAGCTTGTGCTGCTTCTCTTTGTTTTGATAAACGTTCGGCAATAAGAAAACGATCTACCCCATGTACCCATGCAAATTTTTCAGCCAGATGTTTGGTCTTATTGCGTTGTACATGACCGATAAAATGCCACTCGATATCCAGATCTTTTAAATCTTCCATTTTATCCAAAGCTTCTTGTAAATAGTTTTCTCCAAACGACTGTTGCCCTGTGCTATACATTTCTCGTAATAATGAACTTGGATGTGTTTTAGAAACCGCCAGTAATTGCACCTCTCCCAGATCACGATTTGCAGCCAAACAGGCATCCTGAATTTGCGCTAATACATGATTTCGAGCTTGATTTAGATCATTCATTGACGGGGTTCTCATTTCATAAAAATTTCAGCTTCCAAGCAATTAAATTGTTGGTTATGCTGAGTGAAAAGCCTTATTATTCTACAAAATAATCAGGGTATGTTGACTGTACATCAATGGCTTGTATGTGGCAGGCAAAAAATTAATCAAACCATGAGTGAAATATAAAGAATAGCAAAACTATTTTAAAATTTCATAACACAGTTTGAAATAATTTTAGCCATAAGCAGTGTAAGAACAAAGCATTACTTAGTTCTTCATGCACGACAAAACCAGAAGCTTGGATATTTTTAGTGTTGCATTGTTACTTTGCGAAATGTAGTTTCTCATCATTTAGAATAACTAAATTTGCTCCTGCACGCAGAGTAACATTAAAGAATATGCTGAATCACAGACATAGATGAATCATCTTCATCCTAGGCAAATAGTTTTTTATTCGGGGACATTATGGATATTACAGAATTATTGGCGTTTTCCGTTAAAAATGGTGCGTCTGACTTACATCTTTCAGCAGGTATGCCACCGATGATTCGTGTTGATGGTGAAGTCCGCCGTATCAATTTACCAGCGTTGGAACATAAAGAAGTTCACCGACTGGTCTATGACATCATGAACGATAAACAACGCCGTGATTTTGAGGAACAATTAGAAACGGACTTCTCTTTCGAAGTTCCCGGCGTTGCCCGTTTCCGTGTCAACGCCTTTAACCAAAACCGCGGTGCGGGTGCAGTATTCCGTACCATTCCATCCAAAGTTCTGACGATGGAAGATTTAGGTCTAGGGCAAATTTTTAAAGACCTCTGCGACCTGCCTCGTGGTTTGATTTTGGTTACCGGCCCAACAGGTTCTGGTAAATCCACCACGTTGGCTTCAATGATTGACTTCATCAATGACAATCGTTATGACCATATTTTAACTGTTGAAGATCCAATCGAATTTGTACACCAGTCTAAAAAGTGCTTGATCAATCAGCGAGAAGTACATCGTGATACACATGGCTTTAACGAAGCACTACGTTCTGCACTCCGTGAAGATCCAGACATTATTCTGGTCGGTGAGATGCGTGACCTTGAAACCATTCGTCTTGCACTTACTGCAGCAGAAACAGGTCACTTGGTATTTGGTACCCTGCATACCACTTCTGCGGCAAAAACCATTGACCGTGTGATTGACGTATTCCCTGCTGAAGAAAAGGACATGGTACGTGCCATGCTTTCTGAGTCTTTACAGGCCGTTATTTCTCAAACCCTGTTGAAGAAAAATGGAGGGGGACGTGTTGCTGCGCATGAGATCATGATTGGTATTCCAGCAATCCGTAACTTAATCCGCGAAAATAAAGTTGCACAAATGTATTCAGCAATTCAAACAGGTGCAAATTATGGCATGACAACGCTGGATCAGAGCCTGAAAGCATTGGTTGCCAAAGGCGTGATTAGTCCTCAAGTGGCACGAAATGTCGCAAAACAACCAGAATCATTCCTATAAATAAGATGGATTATTGAGGCTTAGAAGATGGACTTTAATGACTTGCTCAACATGATGATTGAGCAGAAAGCATCCGACTTATTTATTACCGCAGATGTTGAACCATCCATGAAAATTAATGGTCAAATCGTCCCGGTAGTAAAAACCAAATTAAACGGTGAAATCATCATGCAGTTGCTCAACTCAATCATGAGTGAAAAGCAGCGTAAAGAATTTGCCGATACGCGTGAATGCAACTTTGCGATTACCAACCGGGATAAAACGGCTCGTTTCCGTGTCAGTGCTTTTCAACAGCGTGACATGCCAGGTATGGTTTTACGTCGTATCGAAACCAAAATTCCGACCATGGATGAGCTGAAGTTGCCGCCTATTCTCAAAGATCTTGCCATGACAAAACGTGGGATTATCATCTTTGTTGGAGCAACAGGTACAGGTAAATCGACATCGCTCGCCTCAATTATTGGTTATCGTAATCAGAACTCTAAAGGTCATATCATTACCATTGAAGATCCGATCGAGTTTGTCCACGAACATGCAGGCTGTATTATCACTCAACGTGAAGTCGGTATAGATACCGACTCTTTTGAAATTGCCTTGAAGAATACCTTACGTCAAGCCCCTGATGTTATTCTGATTGGTGAAATTCGTTCACGTGAAACTATGGATTATGCGATCGCTTTCGCTGAAACAGGACATCTGGTTTTTGCGACACTGCACGCCAACAATGCCAACCAAGCCATTGACCGTATTATTCACTTCTTTGAATCTGACCGTCATAGTCAATTGTTTATGGATTTATCGCTCAATCTTAAAGCCATGGTTGCACAGCAGTTAATTCCAACACCAGATGGCAACTCACGTCGTGCAGCGATTGAGATTCTGATCAACTCTCCTCTTGTTTCAGATCTGATTCGTAAAGGTGATGTACATGAAATTAAAGATTTGATGAAACGTTCTCGTGAATTGGGCATGCAAACTTTTGACCAAGCCTTGTTTGATCTTTATAAAGCAGGTCAGATTACCTATAAAGATGCGCTAAAACATGCCGATTCACCCAATGATTTACGTCTACAGATCAAACTGGATGAAGAAGGTGGTGCACAGTTATTGAATGCCAACAGCAAATTGACTTTTGATGGTCAATAAACATTACAAAATCTTTAAAATGAAAAGGGAGCTTCTAAAAGCTCCCTTTTCATTTGTTGTATTTATGTGATTTTAACGCTTACGATAAGCTTCCTGACATTCAGGCTCATCACAGTAACCATATAGATTTAGAGAATGACCAGTCAACTGGAAGCCATGCTTCTCAGCAACTGCATGCTGTTCATGCTCGATGGTATCATTAGTAAATTCAACGACTTTATTACAATTTTGGCAAACCAAATGATCATGATGATCTTCTTGCATAATTTCGAAAACAGAATGATTGTTCTCAAAATGATGACGCTGAATAATTCCAGCAGCCTCAAATTGTGTTAACACACGATATACGGTCGCTAGACCAACATCTTCACCTTGTTCAAGTAATGTTTTATAAATGTCTTCCGCGCTCAAGTGGTGTTGTCTTGAATTTTCTAATAATTCCAAAATCTTGATTCGTGGTAGGGTAACTTTAAGTCCAGCTTTGCGTAAATCTTGATTTGAAATAGGCATATAAAAAGGTCTCTCAACAAATTTTAAGTTGGAATATGCAACAGAGTTGAGATGCAGTATGATCTATCCTTGGATCAATTGCATCATAATTAATTTGGGATAGTGTAGCAAAATGCAAAAAATCATGCTGACGTTATTCGTCGCTTCTTTACTTGGTGGTTGTTCTGTATTTGGAGTATACAAAGTTGATATTCCTCAAGGAACACCATTAACCCAAGCTCAAGCCTCAAAAATTCAAGTCGGTATGACCTACCAGCAAGTGAGATTCTTACTCGGTAGCCCAACAATTTCAGATCCAATGAATCCTGGACGTTGGGATTACATTTACAACTATATCCCTGGAACCTATGCAAAAAAAGCAAAAATTCCAGCAGCACATGGTCAACACTTAAAGGTTTATTTTGATCAATCAGGCATTGTAAACAAAATCGAAGGTTTGGAAACCATTCCTGAGTCACAACCTGGTTTACCCGCTTCTAAAGAAGCGATATTGAATGCGCCCCCACTATAGACACTTTGTCATAAAAAGAAACCCCTCATTGAGGGGTTTTTCATATGCATTCAATTGTTTAAAGCGATAAGCTTAACCAGTTAAGATTTGAATAACAGCTGCTGATAACGATTACCACGACAATAACGTCCAACAGGATTGGCTTTGGCGCGATTCCGACGAATGTCTTTGGGGTTAATGGTTAGAGCTCTATAAATTTCAACGCGATCGCCTGCTTGAAGCAAATGAGATTGATCTTTAATCTTGACACCAAAGATGCCGAAATTAAAATTTTCAGGCAGTTCTACTTGCTCAGTCAGACCACTTTGGGTAATTGCATCAGCAATACTCATCCCCTGAGAAAATTGTAACTCAATGTGAAATTGTTGCTTTTCGGTCGCATAAGCCACCCAAATTTTATCCACTTGATTCACCATTGCCCTTAAATAAATTGTCCGATATAAGCAACCAATGCCAGTAAAATGGCTAAAGGTAAAATAATTCGCACAGCAATACGCCAAATATTGTAAAAGGCTTCTGAACTAAAATTAATGGCTTTTCGTAAGTGGCTAATTTTCATCATCCAACCCACAAAAATTGAATAAATCAAACAAATCACCAAGCCCCAGACCATTAGCAATGGATTAAATATCACTGCAATGTTTGGAATCGCCCAAATAAACAATGCCACCAAAAGCACTGCAAATTGAATCACCTCAGCCATTTGGCGCTGCACTAACTGCTCTCTGCCCAATTGCAATAATAGAGCAGCGGAAATAATCGCAGTCAACAATAAAGTGTAAGCAGGAATTTGTGATGAAACCGCAAAGAAACCAAATGCAATCACTGCAATCAATTGCGCAATCCAGATCGGTATTGCCGTTTTGGTCGCCTCATTGTTCTGTTGTACATTGAGCAAACTTGTTTGCCAATACAATCCTAACCCCAACCCTGTAGCAACCAAAGCTAAAATTGTGGCATTACCCCACTCTTTGAACTCAACAGCTGTCACATGCCAAGTCTGTAAACCTGTGCCAAAAACCTGAGCCAAAACCAAAGCAACCAGTACACCAAGACTGGTTAAACCGATTAAAAACTGCCGCGGAATAAAAGATAAGGCAAAAGCAACCACAGCACTGCCAATAAAAAGCAAATGCGGAGCAATTTGAATTTGCGCAATATTTACAGCACTGGCGCTAATATTTGAAAGTATGCCTCCTGCAAGGAATGGAATAAATACGACTGCCAGCCACCCAACAATACGCCAGGATTGTGATGCATCTGCGTCACGAGTTAAGCTAGACAAGGCATTTAATGCGGTTGTTTTAGAGCGTTTTGCTAAAGCTACTTCTAAATAGGTAATCGGCAATGCCAAAATCAGCATTGACACTAACCACAATATCCAAAAATCAATTTGTCGATCAATTTGAATACCCAGGCTTGGTGCTAAGCCTGCAATAATCATGAATGATAAACAAAATGCCATGAGCGGCGATAACCATCGTGACATAGAATAATCCTGCATGAGGTGTTTCGTAAAAAGTTCTGCTATTTTGCCTTTGTCGATGCTGAAAATCAAAGCTTAAAAGAAAAAAGCAAACCACCCCTCGATGATTTGCTGCGCTAGACTTTTTTATAATCTCTGTTATTTCTTTTTATCCCCTCTGAATTTTTTTAATTAGAGAGCTGGTCATTTTCATAACTTAGGCTGAAATCAGCATGAGGCTATGAAAAAAATCGTGCAAACCAATTTTTGCCTTTTTTCTTTTCATTTTCCTTAATGATTCCCATCATATTTAATTTCACAGCCCCAACATAATCAGCGTCATCGTGCTGAATATGATTAATTAACCATTTAGACAAGACTTCATGTAATTCTTTTTCGATTGAATGACCTTGTTCAAAACTTTCACGGTAACTCTCAATACGTTTAATAAATAAATCATGGACACGTTTATGAGGCACACGATATTTATACCCCGCTTCTTCTTGTAAACTTTCTTCAAATGTAAAATGTGATTGCGTATAATCGATAATATTATCGAGTATTTGTTTAATACGAACACGATCCGTTGCTATACCAATTTCATCAATCTCATTGATGTAATCCAAAATCCTTCTATGCTGATCGTCAATCACATCGATACCAGTATTATATTCTGGAATCCATTTCATCTTCATACGATCACCTTAAAAAATAATGTCTTGACCTTTAAAATTCATATTAACGAGAATTAATTCAAATAAAAATGAACTGTATTACTCGGGATTCATTAAAAAAAACGCATTATTATTTAAGCTATTG